>JBDREF010000094.1:0-27615 GCA_043820045.1 Planctomycetota bacterium
GTGTGCTGGATGAGGAATTTGCCGGTATCTTTGGCGAGAACTTTTGCGGGGAACCTTGTCGAACTGAAACGCGCCGGAATAACACCAATAATTTTCACTCTAATTAAGCCTTTACGACAGCAAAGTCCTTTTCGCCGGGTAAGCGGTATAAATTCAGGGATCCGACGCCGCGATGCCGGTGCGGCCTCTAAATTCCAACTGGGCTCTTATAGTAAGGCAAAAACGAAACTGTGTCAACAGCGCTTGTCCGAAATTTCTGATTTTTGCACCCTGCATGGCAAAAAGAGTTATTCATTGTAAAGATTCGGTTCCTGACAACGGCCTGCTCAAGTAGGGCAGGATTGTGCCTGTCCGCCGCAGAAATCACGCATTGAACGCTTGTAACCGGCCGCCGGGCAGATATACTTTGTTGACGGTAGGGTGAGAAGTGCTTATCATTGCCTCCAAAATAAAATTTTAAGGAGCCGGAATTATGAAAAAGGTCTTGATCGTAATTGTTCTTGCCGCTCTGGCTGTTATTTTCACATCAGTTGGTTGTAAGCAGAAGGCCGAAGATGGCGCCAAGAAGTACCAGATTGCCGTGATTCCGAAGGGAACGACACATATTTTCTGGAAGTCGATTCACGCCGGCGCGGTCAAGGCCCAGCAGGAACTCAAAGCAGCCGGTATCGACGTGGAGATTATTTGGAAAGGGCCGCTCAAGGAGGACGACAGAGAATCCCAGATCAGGGTGGTCGAGGATTTCGTGACGCGCGGAGTATCAGGAATCGTATTAGCGCCGCTTGACGATGCTGCGCTGCGCGTTCCCGTCAAGGACGCCGTCAGCAACGGCATTCCCGTCGTGATCATCGACAGCGGGCTGAAAAGCGAGGATTACACGAGTTTTGTCGCAACAGATAATTATGTCGGCGGCAGGAAAGGCGGCGAGCGCCTGGCGGAAATCTTAGGCGGCAAGGGCAAGGTTATCATGCTTCGCTATCAGGAAGGCTCAGCCAGTACCATGAACCGCGAGCAGGGCTTCCTGGATGTGCTCAAAGAAAAGTTCCCAGACGTAGAGGTGGTCAGCTCGAACCAGTACGGCGGGGCGACCACGGAAAGCGCCTATAGTGCCAGCGAGAACCTGCTGTCGCCGCTGCGGACTGCGGACGGGGGCCTGACGATAGACGGGATTTTCTGCCCGAACGAATCGACGGCGTTTGCGATGTTGCGTGCACTGGAAGACGGCGGTCTGGCGGGTAAGGTCAAGTACGTCGGATTCGACAGCTCGGACAGGCTGGTTCAGGGCTTGCAGAGCGGTAAGATTCACGGGTTGGTGCTGCAAGACCCGATCAATATGGGCTATCTGGGTGTGAAGACGGTTGTGGCACACCTGCAGGGCCAGAAGGTGGAAAAGCGAATTGATACCGGTTCAGCCGTAGCGACTCCTGAGAACATGAACGATCCCAAAATGAAAAATCTGTTGGAGCCGGATTTCAAGAAATGGCTGAACGAGTAAACTCACACCAACCGGCGGCCCGGCTCCGGATGCAGGAGGTCTCCAAGCGCTTCGGGGCGACAGTAGCGTTGGAAGACGTGAGTATTGAGGTTGCACCGGGCCAGGTACTCGCGCTGGTGGGTGAGAACGGCGCCGGCAAGAGCACGCTGATGAAGGTTTGCTCGGGAGCGATCAAGCCCGACACGGGGCAGATGTGGCTGGACGAGAAGCCCTATCGCCCGGGCAATCCGCTCGAAGCCAGGCGCGCCGGCGTGGCGATGATCTACCAGGAACTGTCCCTGACCCCGCACCTGAGCGTCCAGGAAAATATCATGCTCGGTATGGAGCCGTCCACTCTGGGGGTAATACGCTGGAAAGAAGTGCGACGGCGGGCCATCGAGGCAATCAAGGAGTTTGACAATCCCGAGCTGACGCCGGATGCGCGAGTCAGCAAGCTGTCGGTCGGCTCGCAGCAGTTGGTGGAAATCGCACGGGCCCTGGCTATCGGCTGCCGGGTGCTGGTGCTGGACGAACCGACCAGCAGCCTGACCCGGCAGGATGTGGAGCGGTTGTTCGAGATAATAGGACGACTGAAGCAGCAGGGCAAAGCGGTCGTTTACATCTCGCACTTTATCGAAGAGGTCAAGCGCGTCGCCGACAGGGTTACGGTCCTGCGCGATGGACGAGTGGTCGGCAGCAACGATGTCGGCGCGATTACAAGCGACCAGATAGTGGCGCTGATGGTAGGCAGGCAGGTCGATGAGCTTTACCCTCGCTCGCAGCGCAAGGCGGGTGAGGTGGTTCTGGAGATTGAAGATTTGGCGGGCGTGGAAAAGCCCAGGTCGGCGAGCCTGAAACTACGGCGGGGCGAGGTCCTCGGTATCGCCGGGCTTGTGGGTGCCGGACGCACGGAACTTCTGCGCAGCCTCTTTGGCCTCGAACCTGTGAAGAAAGGCAAGATTCGGTTGGGCGTTTACACAGGGCCGGCTTCGCCGGTAAAACGCTGGATGCAGGGGGCGGGCCTTCTGAGCGAAGACCGCAAAGAAGAAGGTTTGGCTCTGTCTCTGAGCGTTGCGGACAACGTCACTCTTTCGAAACTGAAGGGCTTCGGCCCGTTCGGACTGGTTCTGCCGGGCCGTCAGGACCGAGCCACGCGGCGATGGTTCGAGCAGTTGGACATCCGCTGCCGGGGGCCCCGGCAGCCCGTCTCGTCTCTATCCGGCGGCAACCAGCAAAAGGTGGCGCTGGCGCGGCTGCTCCAGCACGATGTCGATGTGCTGCTGCTGGACGAGCCGACCAGAGGAATTGACGTGGCGGCAAAAGCGCTGGTTTACAAGCTGATCAACGATCTGGCGACCGGCGCAGCGACCGAAGGCCGGGAGCCGAAAGCGGTGTTGATGGTAAGCAGCTATCTGCCCGAGCTGATGGGAGTCTGCGACAGGGTGGCGGTGATGTGCCGGGGAACCCTGGGGCCGACACGCCGCATCGATGAAGTGAATGAGCGTACGCTTATGTTAGAGGCAACCGGCCAGGAGGTAACTGCATGAGTAACAGGCAGACGACATCAAAGCCATGGATGGCATTCAACTGGCGGTACTGGCTCAACGCGATCAGTCCCGTGTTGGCGCTTGTGGCGGTGTTCGAATTGTTCGTATGGATTGCGCCGGCGAGCTTTGCATCGGTTCGGAACATGGAGACGATCGCCCGGCAGACGACGATTGTGGGCGTCGCCGCATTGGGTATGACATTAGTGATTATTTCGGGGGGGATTGACCTGTCCGTCGGGTCTGTCGTTGCGCTTAGTACTGTGGTTATTGCATGGCTTCTGCAGAGTGCCGGCGTCAGCCCGCTGGTAGCCGCGGTCGGAGGCGTGGCGGCGGCGGCATTCTTCGGGCTTATCAGCGGACTGCTCATCACGCGATTGCGGGTGGTTTCGTTCATCGTCACCTTGGGTATGATGCTTGTAGTGCGCGGGGCGGCCAAGGGCATCGGGCGGGAGCAGAAAATCGACGTTGACCCGGAACGGCTCAAATGGCTGGAGGAGTTACTGGCCTCGCTGCCGCCGGAGCGAAGCTGGATGCTCCTGCCGCCCGGCGTGTGGATAATGATTTTTCTGGCTATCGCTATGGCGGCGCTGCTGCGCTACACTCGGCTGGGCCGGCACACGTTCGCTATCGGCTCGAACGAGCAGACGGCGCGGCTGTGCGGCGTGGCCGTCGATCGAGTCAAGGTGCTGGTCTTCACCCTCGGCGGCGCTTTTGCCGGGCTGGCCGGATTGATGCAGTTCTCCCGCCTGACCGTTGGGGATCCGACAGTGGCGGTGGGGCTGGAGCTGAACGTAATCGCCGCGGTGGTAATCGGCGGCGGAAGCCTCAGCGGCGGCGAGGGCTCGATCCTCGGGACCATTGTCGGCGCACTGATTATGACTGTCATCGCTTCGGGCTGTACGCAAAAAGGATACCCGAACTGGGTGCAGGAGATTATAACCGGCGGAATTATCGTTGCCGCCGTGGCGCTCGACCGCCTGCGACACCGCCGTACCGCCTGATAAGAGAAGCGGGGTTAGACTTTTCGATATTTTCTCAGGCTATCGAGAAGGTTCTGCATATCTTCGGGCATGGGGGCTTCGAACTTCATCATTTCGTTTGTTGTGGGGTGCCTGAATTCGAGCGTCCAGGCATGGAGAGCGACCCGGTTGATTACAGGTTCCTGGACGGCAGGTTCGGTGTCGGCCAACTGCCACGGATAGACGAGTTTTCCGCCGTACATGTCATCGGCGACTATCGGATGTTTTATGTGTGACAGGTGGATGCGAATCTGATGCGTTCGGCCGGTCTTCGGTGCCATCTTCAGCAGGGAAAAACCGCGGAACGATTCGAGAACTTCATAGAACGTGATTGACTCTTTTCCTGTGTCCGGGCGGATGGCGTATTTCTCCCTGATTCTGGGATGGATGCCCAGCGGCGCATTTATGCGGTCGGCCGTCAGTTCCGGCGTTCCGTGTACGATTGCCAGATAGGCCTTATTGACCTGCCGGTTCTCGAACTGTTTTGCGATTTTCCACTGAGCGCTATCGTTCTTTGTCGCGACCATGACGCCGGTGGTGTTCCTGTCGAGTCGATGCACGATGCCGGGACGGAATTCGCCCAGGCCGCTCGACAACTTATCCGAATAGAAAGCCAGGGCATTGACGAGCGTGCCGTGTGTGTTGCCGCGCGCCGGGTGGACGAGCATGTCGGGCTGTTTGTTCAGGATGATCAGCTCGTCGTCTTCGTAAATGATGTTCAGCGGGATATCTTCGGGCAGAATATCTTTACTGGGCGGCTCGGGCAGGGTCAGTGTTATCTCGTCGCCCGGGTTGAGCTTCTGGCTTTGCTTGGCGATTTTGCCGTTGATGGTGACAGTGCCCTGTTTGATTGCATCCTGCAGGAATCGCCGGCTGAGATTGCTGAACCGGCCGTGGAGGTATTTATCGAGCCTGCGTTCCTTGATCGAGTTGCCCACGTGCAGCGTCAATGGCCCCTCTTCTACATCCAGGACCTCGTCTTGTGAATCATTTGCGGGGCACACAATCGCTCCGATTTTGAATGCAGAATGCGGAACTTCGAGTTCTCAATTCCCTACCGGAAGATTAGCCTCGACGGTCTGATTGCTGTCTGCGGGAACGCCGGCCTCGGCCGGCTGATTGCCTTCTTCAGGCAGGTCCAGCTCAAGGGGCAGGCCCAGGTCGAGCGGCAGGTTGAAAGCATCGGGCTGCATCTGTAACGCCTGCTGCACGGCCTCGGCAGGTTGCGGGTTCGGATTGGGCTTGAAGGCAATTTCCTTCTCGTAGTCGCTCATTACCTTCAGTCGCCATTTTGCCTGTGCGGCGGGCGCGGTTCCCTCAAAATCGGGACTTTCCACGACCTCCTTGTATATCTGCCGGGCCTGTTCGAAGTTCCCAAGTTCTTCCTCGCAGAGTCCCAGACCGAGTTTAGCGGCGGCCGTCAACGAATGATTGCCGGCGCATCTCTTGAGCGCTTCGTTGTAACTGGCCTTCGCCTCGGTCGTCTGCTCTATCACGTACTGCTTATCGACGTTGCCGTAGTGCAGTTCCGCCCGCAGCGCTTCTGCTCGCTTTATAAGCGCCAGAGCTGCCATTCTGTCGTTTCTCGTTTTCTCGGCAAAGGTAGCGAGACCTTTGGCCGGTTGCAGGAGCATAAACGCCAGGTCTCTGCCTTCGGACTGTGCCCTGACGATCTGTGTCTTGCTGCCGGCCAATTGGTTGAGCAGATTTGTAAACTCGATGCGTTCGCCCAACTGCACGACATCTTTGTTGTACTCTCTCCACATGAGGAAGCCCGCGGCGGCTACGATCAGCACAACCACAAGAATTATCGTTTTGAGGTTTTCCAGTGTCCACTGCGGCAAATTGGTCAGCCATTCGGCCAATTCGTTCGTTTTCAATTCGTGCCGGTGTTCGGCTCTCATTTCATTCTCCGTTAGTTCTTTCTGCGTATATCTTGTTTCGTCATTGTCCGGTACGGCATCCATCACGCAGTACCGACGACGAACAGCGGGCGATTGTAGCAAAATCTGTTTTGTCTTGCAATGGGCATATTGGGCGATTAGAATTTTCTGCTGTAATCAGACGAAAGGACATAAATGTTCAAGATAAAGCAGATTTTATATACGTTTTGCATATTTTTGTCTCTCGCGGGCTCGTTTTGTACCGCCGGTGAGCCTGCCGTATCAGGCGGCCGCAGCGCCCGGACCCCGGTTGGTCTGGAGGATATTTGGGATCCGGCCAGGTACATTGGGCTCGATGAAATTAAGCCGGGTATGGAGGCCTATTGCCTGACGGAGTACGGGCCCGCCGGGATTGAGAAGTTCGGCCTGGAAGTCGTGGACGTGGTACGGGATGTGGAGCCGGGCAGGGATGCAATTCTGGTGCAGGGGACCGATGAACGATTTGTTCACACCGGCCCGGTTGCCGGCTGCAGCGGCTCGCCGGTCTATATTGGCGGTCGTCTGGCCGGGGCGCTGGCTTTTACGTGGCCTTACGCCAAGGATCCGCTCTATGGCACAACACCTATCGAGCAGATGCTCAGGGTAGGCCGGGGAGGCAGCGCCAGCTCTTCGCAGGCAAGTGCGGGGCAGGGGGGCTTTGCTATCGATTTCAGCTCGCCTATTGATTTGGCTGAGGTTGACCGGCAGTTCAGGGCCGTTCTGGCCGGAACCGGCCGGGGCCGTGGGCTCGCCTATCGTCTTCCGTGCCCTTTGATTACTTCCGGCTTGCCCGCCGAGGCCCGTGAGCAGTTGAGAACCATGGTCGAACCCTTCGGGTTCATGGTAGTTGCCGGCGGAGGCGGCGGAAGCGCGAATCTCGCAAGCGGCGAAAGGCCCCGGTTAGTGCCGGGAGCATGTCTGGCCGTGCCGCTGGTTTCCGGCGACATATCGATGGGCACCTACGGAACTGCAACCGAAGTTGTGGACGACAAGGTCTATGCTTTCGGTCACTGGCTGCTCGGTTACGGGCAGATAGACCTGCCGATGGCCACGGGGAAAGTGCATACCGTGGTTTCGAATATGGTCAGCTCTTTCAAGGTTGCCAGCACTTTGGAGACGGTCGGTGCTCTCAGGAATGACGAAGCCTCCGGCGTTGTCGGGCAGATTGGCGCCAGTCCTAAAATGATACCCCTGACAATCCGGGTGGACCGCTTCAACGACACGCAAAAGCGAGTTTACAACTGCCGGCTCGCAAACAACCGGCTGCTTACGCCGTTGTACATGCGTGTGGCTGTTGCAGGTGCAGCTTTATACCTCGGTGATCTTCCGCCCGACCATCTGGTCGAGTACAAGGTGGCCATAGGGATGGAAGGCGGCAGATCGGTCGCCTTTGAGAATATCTCCAGCGGTTTGGGTCTGGGCGAGCTGATAGTTGACAGTATGAGTTCCGTCGTGCTCCTTATGAACAATCCATACGAGGAAGTTGGCATAGAGTCGCTCGATTTCGACATTCGAATAACGCCGCGGAACATTATCTCGCATATATGGTCCGCGGAGCTGTTGGATTCGACGGTCAAAGCCGGCGAGAATATAGATATCGCCGTTGTTCTGGAGTCCGTCCTGGCGGGTAAGAAGAGATATCAGTGCCGCCTGGAGATTCCCGAAGATTTGGCTTCGGGCAAGTACGAGCTTACCGTGTGCGGCTCCCGTGACTATGAGCAGTTCCTTTTCAAATCCGTGCCGCAGCGGTTTCTTGTGAACAGTTTTGCAGACCTGGTTGATGCGCTGAATGGTTCTCTGCAAATAAAAAAGGACAAGCTGTATTTCCTTTTGACGCTGCCCCCGGGCGGGATGGCGCTTGAAAAGGCCGAGCTGCCTGATCTGCCGGCGACCAGGCAGTTGGTCCTGCAGGACTCGAAGAGGACGCTGAGGATGTTGCCGTACTCGCATTGGCTTGAGCGAAGTCTGGAGCCTGGAACCGTCGTAATAGATAAGAAAGTTTTGCGCGTGACGGTTGAGTAATAGGATTGTAACAGGTACAGGCCCAACGATTTTAGTCTTGGTTTTTCTACTTAGGAGTTGTCATGAGAAATAGATTCGGCCCGAATCACATATTTATCTTCCCGGTTTTGCTTTGTCTGGTTTTAAGTTCGCCTTCTCCGGCGGTCAGCAGCAAAATCACGCGCCATGACAGCAGTGCGGATTTGTTGAAGGGCAAGACCGAAAAGGCCGTGATCAGCTCGCGCGGCACTATTCAACTGGGCAGGGCCGCCGAGGCGGTGATAACGGAGTTCAAAGACTTTGCCGGTGTCTGGTCGATAAACACCATCGTTTTGAGCGGCGGCACAACCTATTTCGGCACAAGCCCCAACGGCGCCATCTACAAGTACAGCCTGAACAAGCTGACAAAGATTTATCCGCTGTCCCGGGAGGGAGGCCCTGCGCCGGAAGCAAACCGGACCGAATCGCAGCAGAAAGCCGGCGCCGACGAAGAATCCGACGGCGAGGAGGTGGAAACGGAGGAGTACCTTACGAATGAGCATATCTTCGCCATGACAACGGACGTCTCCGGCAGGCTCCTGGCCGGCATCAGCGGCAGGAAGTGTGTGCTGTGCCGCTTCGAAGGTGACAGAATAGAGATTGTCTTCGAGCCGGAGGATGCTAAATACATATTCGCGATAGCTATCGACAAGGGCGGCAACATCTATTTGGGAACCGGACCCGAAGGAAAGATTTACAGACTAGATCCTCTCGGCAAGAAGGCGAAACTTGTTTATGACAGCCGGGACAAGAACATACTTTCACTTGCCG
Source organism: Planctomycetota bacterium (assembly GCA_043820045.1). Lineage (GTDB taxonomy): Bacteria > Planctomycetota > Phycisphaerae > Sedimentisphaerales > Anaerobacaceae > JBDREF01. The sequence continues at coordinate 8,774 of JBDREF010000094.1, forward strand.
CTGGCGAGGACGGCAATATTTACGCGGGAAGCGACAATCGAGGACTCGTGTACAAGATAAATTCGCGAACCCAGGAAACGACAGTCCTGTACGACAGCGACCAGCCGGAAATCACGGCGCTGCTGTCTGCCTCAGATAGCGGATCCGGGGCGAGTCTCTATGCCGCTGCGACATCGGCCAAGATAGTCCAGACGCAAAAGCAGTTTGCGGCCTCTTCCTTTGCGGCGTCATCGACCGGCCGGCCCGAGGACGAGGCGGAGCCGGACAAGAGTTCCACCGACAGCACAGGCGGGCTCAGGCTTGAGATAGCGAATACGGAAAAACCGGCCGGCGCCAAACCGCCGCCGGCCCCGCCGTCCATGAGTAAAGGAGCGAAGCCGGATAAAAACAGCCACATATTCAGCATAACCGCCGACGGTTTTGTGGACGATATTTTCGGTGAGACCGCCGTCTTCTTTTGCATGGCGGAGCACGAAGGAAAGCTGCTCGTCGGAACCGGAAACAACGCCCAGCTTTTCAGTGTCGATCCGGTCTCGGAGCAGCAGGCGGTTATTTATGAGGACGAGCAGGCGTCGCAGATAACCGCCGTAGCTACGGCCGGCGACGATGTATATCTCGGCACGGCAAATCCGGCGAAGTTGATAAGAGTGGGCGCCGCCTTTGCTGCGGAAGGGACTTACACTTCCGACCTTATCGACGCCGGCCAGCCTGCAAGGTGGGGCAAGCTGCAGCTCGAAGCTGATATTCCGGAGGGCTGCCAGGTTAAGGTCGCCTCGCGCAGCGGAAATGTCAACGATGTGAACGACCCGACCTTTTCGCCGTGGTCGGAGCTTGTGGAAGTCACCGAGCCGGTACAGTTGCAGTGCCCGTTGGGCAGATTCTGCCAGTATAAGCTTGTGCTGCAAAGCCGGACCGGCGAGGCCAGTCCGCTGATAAGGGAGATTGCCGTTGCCAGCACGGTTCCGAACCTGACGCCGAAGGTTGCATTGGTGACTGTCGAGCGAACCAAGGGCGCCGGCAAGGCAGGGTTCTTCAAAATCAGCTATGCAACAAAAGACGACAACGGCGACAAGCTGATTTACAAAATAGACTTCAGAAAAATCGGCAGGACCAACTGGATAGAACTCAAGGATGAACTCGAAGCCGCCAGCTTCGAGTGGGATGGAAACACCGTCGAAGACGGCCGGTACGAAGTGAGGGTGACCGCAAGCGACGAGAGAAGCAACACGACTTCGACCAAGCTGACTGGCAGCAGGATAAGCGACCCTGTGGTGGTCGATAACACCGGTCCGGTCGTTAAGGACATAAGGACGACATCGGCCCGCGAGGACAACAGGCAGTACAAGATTTTCCGGATCGAGGTCTCCGACGAACTCAGTGCGATTAGGCAACTGGAGTATACCATCGACAGCAACGCGGACTGGGTAGGTACCGTGCCGGACGATTTCGTTTATGACACCACGGATGAGAATTTCACAATCAAAATAGACGCGGAAAACAATTTGCCGAAGGGCGACCACGTACTGACGATCAAAGTCAGCGATGCGGTCGATAATACAACGTACAAGACCTTCGAAGTCAGTGTCGATTAGCGAGTAGCTGCCGGCTGTCATGCGATACATCGAATTTGAAAAAATTGCCGAGACGGTTGAGTCGCTTTGCATATCAGCGGGCTATGAATTGCCCGAAGATGTTTTAGCCGCACTTACGGCGGCCGCACGAAAAGAATCAAATCCAGCGGCAGCGAGAATACTTAATCAGCTCATCGAAAATGCCCGCATAGCGAAGGAGAAAAGAATCCCGTTGTGCCAGGATACGGGCCTTGCGGTGGTCTTTGCCGAGCAGGGTTCGCAAACGGCCGTCAAGCCTCCCGCCGGCGGGCAGGCGACGTTATGCGATGCTATCAACGCCGGTGTTGCAGCCGGTTTTGAGAAAGGGTATCTGCGAAAAAGCGTTGTTGCCGAACCTCTGAACGAGCGCAGGAATACCGGCTCGAATACGCCTGCCATTATTCATCACTCGATTGTACCCGGTGAGAAACTGAAGCTGACCGTTATGACCAAAGGCGGCGGGTGCGAGAACAAGAGCCGGTTCAAGATGTTCAGGCCCACGGCTGGACGGGATGAGATAATTGACTGGATCGTCGATGTTGTCGGCTCGGCGGGCGCCGATGCCTGTCCGCCGTTCGTGGTTGGAGTTGGGATTGGCGGCAATTTCGAGATGAGCTGTCTGCTGAGCAAGAAGGCGCTGTGCCGAAACCTGGAGCAAAGAAACAGCGATGCGTTTTATGCCGAGCTTGAGATGGAATTGCTGGCGAGAATCAATGTTCTCGGCATAGGTCCGCAGGGGCTCGGCGGCGATACTACCGCGCTGGCCTGTCTTATCGAGACTGCTGCGTGCCATATAGCGTCGCTGCCGGTCGCAGTGAACATCGAATGTCACAGCCACAGGCACAAGACTGCGGTGATTTAGCCCCATGTGTGCGGCTGGGGCGCGGAGATACACTAAGAGGATTCTCATAATTCAGGACTCATGTTGACTTCGGAAGCGACAGAAAGGCCCGGGAGACTTTACGAGCTGGACTGGTTGAGAGTGCTGGTTATCATCAACCTGGTCCCGTGGCATGCAGCATATATGATGACTTCCGTGCCGGAATTCTCCCATATTCCAAAGGATGCGTTCAGCGCATCGGTCCTGCGGTACTATACCGTTTTCTTCTCTCGCTGGCAGATGCCTTTGATGTTCTTCATCGCCGGAGCGAGCGCGTGTATCTCGCTGGCCCATCGTTCGCCGAAGGCATTCGCCATGGAACGGGTCAGGCGTCTGCTCGTTCCGCTGGCGTTTTTCATGGTGGTATTTTACCCGTTGTTTCTTTACTTCTGGCCCGAAGCATCGCAAAGCAAAAGCCTGTCGGACTATCTTCTGCGTTTCTGGCCACACTGTCTTTCGACAATCTACTACAGCAGCTTCCCAGGACGTTATCCGATGCCGGGGTGGGGACATCTGTGGTTTGTGGCGTATCTGTCTATTTTCTCGCTGATTATTTTACCTTTGTTCGTCCACTTACGAAGCCGGGTAAACATTGGTTCGGCCGCGAGGTATGCGACGCTTCTCGCAGGTAGGGGCGGCATCATCCTGCTGGGCCTGCCACTGGTCCTTGTTAATATGGGCCTGACGCCGAAATGGCCGATGGCCAAGGTCGATCTGTATGACGACTGGGCCTATTTCTGCTACAACCTGACGGCGTTTCTCTACGGCTACATGCTCTGCCGGGACCAGAGATTCTGGCAGTCCATCGACCGGTACCTGAAGATACTGCTGCCGTTGGCGGTCCTGCTCACGTCGCTTGTGGTTTTCATGCGTTTTGAAATGCCTGAATTCTCGAAGCCGGCATACACTTCGCGATATATGTTCTACTCGCTGTTCTTTGGTTTCCACACGTGGTTCTGCATCTTGGCGGCCGTGGCCCTTGCTAAACGCTTTCTGCGCTCCACGAACAGGTTTCTGGACTATTTCAGCAGGGCTTCCTATCCGTTCTATATCCTGCATCTGGTCGTGATGAGCGTAATCGGCCACTACATCGTGCAGTGGCGCATGGGGGTGTTGGCGGAATTCGTGATACTGAGCCTGCTGTGTTTTGCGGTGACAATAGTCAGTTTCGAATTGCTCGTGGATAGGCTCAGAATAACGCGATTCCTCTTCGGCGTGAAGAGCTGAGGCCCGCAGTCATATAGTCGCTGCGTGCTCTCTACGGCGGGTCTTTAATAAAGGGCCAGCCGAATTTCTCGAACCGTCCGAACTCCTTCTCTGAGTTGTCACTGGGATCCTTCTTCAGAGCTGAGCGAACCTCCTGAACGTGGGCATCGACAAAGACCACATTGACCGTGCCGCTGTTTAAGTCTCCGCTTGCTGTACTGTGGAATGTCCCGAACCAGTCGCGGCCGTCGGGACACAGGGCATTGTCGTTGAGGACCCAGTTGCAGCCGGGCCTGGTCCACATGTTCTCGGCGGCGAAGAAGAACACCTCCGAATGTGTCCTTGTTATCTCGGAGCGCTTCAGGATACCTCCTCCGCTGGCTCCGCTGCGCGAGCCTAAGTAAGCGTTCATGCTGTAGCTGTAGTAGGGAACAACGGGGTTGGAATCAACGTGACTTGGATGCCTTGTGCCCTCGGATTTGGCAATGACTGCAAACGACGGGCACAAGTGGACCTTCCCTTTCTTGAGATAGGGCCAGAATGGCCCATCGGCCGGGTATCTCGGGTCGTGCCATCGGCAGAAACGCTGGTACCCTGAAACGGGCGCCTCGGTTCTAACCAGAGATGTCCACGCGGATGGATAGCTGTCGTCGTTATCGTCGAGATATAAGGTCTGAGCTATGCCGTATTGCCGCAGATTCGACCTGCAGGCCATTTCTCTGGCTTGTTCTTTCACCCGCTGAAGTGCCGGCATCAATATCGCCAGCAGTAAGGCAATGATGGCAATCACGACCAAAAGCTCTATTAACGTGAATCCACTTCGCTTTTTCATAATGAGGCCCTCGTACTACCTTGCCTTTGGTTTGCCTTTCGCACCGTCCCATTTCTGCGATCAGCAGGGCGGCGCATCAACGAAACGGCACGCTGTGCGGCCAGCCGTACTTCTCGAAGCGGCCAAACTCAGCCTCCGTCCTGTCGCCATTCTTGCCCAGTCCCGAGCGCACTTCCTGGACATGCGCATCCACAAAGACGACGTTGACCATGCCGCTGTTAAGGTCTCCGCTCGCAGTGCTGTGGAACGTCCCGAACCAGTCGCGGCCGTCGGGACACAGGGCGTTGTCGTTGAGCACATTGCTGTTGCCCTGCCTGCCCCACATATTCTCAGCGGCGAAGAAGAACACCTCCGATTTGCTTCGGGTTATCTCTGAGCGTTTGTAGATACCACCGCGTCCAGTGGAGTCAGTTGCTGACGAGCCGCCGGGGTCGCCTTGCTTGGCGCCCAACCATGAGTTCATGCTGTAGCTGTAGTAGGGAACCACGGGATTAGCAGCAACGTGATTCGGATGCCGGGTGCCTTCGGACTTGGCAAGGACTTTGAACGAAGGGCATAAATGCACCTTCTCGTTTTTCAGATAAGGCCAGAACGGGCCGTCCGCCGGATATCTCGGATCATGCCAGCGGCAATAACGCTGGTACCCGGACACGGGAGATTCAGTCGAGACCAGAGACCTCCATGCCGATGGATAGCGGTCGTCATTATCGTCCAGGTACAGCGTCTGTGCTATGCCGTATTGACGCAGGTTGGACCTGCAAACGATTTCCCTGGCCTGCTCCTTGATTCGCTGCAGTGCCGGCATCAGTATTGCCAGCAGTATCGCTATAATGGCGATAACCACGAGAAGTTCTATCAGCGTAAATCCTCTTCGCTTTTTCATAATGCCGCTCCTTACAAATCTCTATGCATCAGTCTGCATAATGCCTGACTACGTTTGAATATTCAGCAACGGATCCACTGCGCGTTCGATTCGGTTTGTCGCAGTTCATCAATAATCCTTGAGTCTTCCCAGCCAGCCGCTTCCGTAGCTGCTCCAGTCCTCCGGTCTTACGCCGCCGGCCTTAGTCCAGATATTAGCTCTCTTGTAGCCGCGATGCCAATTGAGCGTGAATAGTTCTTTCAGCCCGATTCTTTCCACGTGATAGTCCAGGAAGACGGCCCCTGTGTATCCGTCGTGGCGGTTGAGGAAGAAACGGTTCATTGCATTGTCGTCGCCGCGATATTGCCAGCCGTCGTATTCCGGAGGCATGTCGTCGTCGTCCGGCCATCCGCACCAGAAATAGCAGTCCAGAAACATGGGTATCTCGCTGCCGCCTTTAACGTTGATGCTCTTCCAGAATCTTGCGGCCGGTTTTCCATAAACGTCAGCGCCGACGGGCACATAGATATAGCCGTTGACCCCGTAGCTGCCGTAATAGCCTATTGTACGCTGTCCACCGGCATCCCAGGGAGGGACCTTTCCCCATGCAAGATTCGTGTTACCCCACCAATCGACGCCGGTTATCATGTCGGGATTGGCGATCTTTGTAGCTACCGGGCAGCATCGTATGTCTTCGGTCGTAATGTAGTACTCCCGCATCGAGTCCATCCATCGCCCGTAAGCGTCGCTGCCGCTCTTGCGTTTGGGAAACTCGCTGTTATTGTCGTTCGTGTACAATGCAAAGATGGTTCCCCATTGTTTGAGGTTGGCCTGGCACATGACGGATTTTGCCTGCTTCTTGACTCGCTGAAGCGCCGGCAGCAATATCGCCATCAGCAAAGCGATGATAGCAATAACTACAAGAAGCTCTATTAGTGTAAAACCTTTAAGCTTTCGCACGTTCGCCTCTTCTCCTTTTTGGTCAAAGAAACCCGGTTGCGCGCACAGCTATCTGTGCATCGCTTCCTTACCCCACATAGCCACGGCGGCCCAGTGAAGATCCTCGTTGCCGGGCTGGTTCGGAGAGAAAGCCGTCGGCGGTATCTGCTTGCCGAACTCAATAGTGCGAGGGTCTTTCCACTTGTGATAGTCACTGTGCCCGTCCGCGAAGGAGAATGTTGAACCATCACCGTGCCGTATAGGCGGCGGGTCCCACCATCTCTCCTCTGTGACGTAAACTGTCCAACCGCCCAGAGCGGAAGTTATCGTGCCGCCGTCGTCAAGAAAGACAAACCTGTAGGCCGGGGTCTCGATGTCCATTCTGTTCTTGACCATCTTGGCGTTCATGCTGGGCCAGTCCTTGCAGTTCATCGCGTCGGAGACGGAGTACGTCCGCATGATCTCTTCCTGAACGCCACCGCGAACGATCTTGCCGACCGTCGGGCATTTATACAGTTTGAGTTCTTTAGTGTACGGCCACAGGGCTCCATTGAAGATAGCGTCCCTTTTCTGACGCTCGGTCATCCCCGACCGCCAGTCGGCGAGAACCCATGGAGTCTCATTCTGGTGTATGCTGTACTCGCCGGTATCGCCGTTGACGAGCTTGTCGTCGTTTTCATCGGCATACATTATCCACGCAAGGGTCAGTTGTTTGAGATTGCTCAAGCAGGTCGCCCGTTTGCCCTGTTCCTTGACCCGGCTCAGAGCGGGCATCAGTATTGCGAGCAGAACCGCGATAATGGCAATCACCACCAGCAGTTCTATCAGCGTGAACGCTTTGCTCATGCGCATGATAACACCTTCCCTCTTCAAAGTCTAAAGAACAGATTGTCCTTCAAAATCGGTAATCATCCAGGATGTCCCGGTCCCAACAGCATCGGGAACTTCCCTCGGAGGATTTTTCTCTTAGTAGTCTTTGTAAGGTCTAATCCAATCGGGCCAGTCGCTCGTCTGGACGCCGCCGGCCAGAGTATAAGGGCCGGACGTGTCGAACTGCCTGTGCCACTTGAGTGTCCACAACTCCTTCACGCCGACCGATCTTACCGACCAGTCCATAAAGGCGATGTTGAGGAATCCCTGGTGGCGGTTGATGCAGCAGCGGCCCATGTTGTTGCCGGACCACGCCTCGAATTCATTTGCTGCTGGTCCCTGAGTCGGCAACGGCCACAGGTCGAATCGCAGGGCTTCAATAAACCACGGGACGTTGTTCGCGCCGCGAGCCCCGTTGGTTTGCCAACCGTTCTTGACAGGCACGCCGCCTTCATAAGTTGCTGGCTGGGGACTTGCCGGGATGAGGCAGTAGCCGTTGATGCCGAAGCTGCCGGCCACGCCGTCGCTGCTCAGCTCGCCGCCCTTGAATATACCCCATGCGTTGAAGATATTGAGAGTAGGGGCCTGGTTGCCGTATTCGTCAATTACCGGTCTTGTGCCCGAAGGACAGAACCAGATATCGTTCTCCTTCCAGCTCTTGTACTTCTCCTCCAGATATCGCACCCACCAGTAGCCGGGGGAACCCGGTGCGGAGTCCCAGAATTTGCCGTCGTTTTCCTCCGTGTGCATCGAAGCAATTAGATTCCACTGTCTCAAAGTCCCCAGGCACTTCACCATTTTGCCCTGTTCTTTCACTCGCCGCAGTGCCGGCATGAGGATAGACAGCAGCAGCGCGATAATAGCGATTACCACCAGAAGCTCGATTAACGTGAATCCTCTTCGCTCTCTCATAATAACACTCCTCAACTCTCAACCAATGTTAAATTGCCAGGACCTATTTCCCAAGATGCGCCACACCGCTCCAATGTTCCGCCGATTCGGTAGTTTTTGCTTTATTTGGGCATACTTCCACAATCTAAAGCATTATAACCCACATCAGATTCTCTTGCAATACAAAAATCAAGATTTCACGGCACGGTTCGAGAGGGTTATGTAGTCTTCGGCGCTGAGTTTTTCGGGGCGCAATCCCGGGTCGATCCCGCATTGCTCCAGCACCTGAGCCCAGTTTGCGATTGCAGCAAGTTTGCCGCCGGCCAGTCTGGTGCAGGCCAGCAGAGTCTTGCGGCGATGGCCCATGAAAAGGTGCACAATATCGCTAAAAACGGCCATATTTACGATTCGTGCGGCTTTTGCCCGGTTGCGGACGAAGCCGACCATAGCCGAATCAACCTGCGGCTGGGGCCAAAATACCGTCGGTTTCAGGGTCCTTATGGTCTTTACGTCACCTGCGGCGTGCAGGAAAATACTCAGGACGCCGTAATCTCCGGAGGCCGGCGGGGCCGTCATTCGCCCGGCGACTTCTTTCTGAACCGTAACATACATGGCGTCGGCTATTGTCGGGCCGGTGACCAGGTTCAGCATGACCGGCGAAGCGACGTGGTAGGGCAGGTTCGCGACCAGCAGGATTCTGCCCTCGTATTCTTTGCGGGCGCGGGCCAGGGCGTCTGTGATGGCGTGGTTTATGGTGTGCTTGCTTTCGAGGATATCAGCCTTGATAAGCTCGACGGTCTCGATTTCAGCGAGCTGCCTTCCTGCAATTTCGATCAGGTTGCGGTCGAGTTCAACGGCGATTGTCCTGCCGGCTCTTTCTGCCAGAAGCTCCGTCATGGAACCTGTCCCGCAGCCGACTTCAAGCACAACATCGTCTTTTTGGATGTCTGCAAATTCGACGAGCAGCCGCATAAGATTCTTGTCGATGAGAAAATGCTGGCCGAGCCGTTTGTTGGGCCGAACGCCCGCCGACGAGAGCAACTCCTGAATTTGCCGCTTAGTCTGCATTGGAACTTGGAATCATGAATTCGCGCTCTGCAGAAGGCCGCTGCAAAATGTCATCGCCTTATTTGAAATTGCTTCACCCTGCTCGCAACGATACCCTCCGGCCGAATGTCTTGTACGAAGCATCAATTCTAAATTCGACATTCCACCTTCTTTTTCACCTTGGCCATTTGTATCGCGGTTCTTATGGCTGCTTTCATGCTGGCGGGGTTGGCGATGTTTCGCCCGGCGATGTCGAAAGCTGTCCCGTGCGAAGGCGACGTCCTTATGATGGGCAGGCCGATAGTCACGTTTACCGCGTGCTCGAAGTCGAGCAGTTTCACCGGGATCATGCCCTGGTCGTGATACATTGCGACCACGCCGTCGAATTCGCCCCGGGCCGCCCTCAAGAATAGGGTGTCGGCGCTGAACGGCCCGATGCAGTTTATCCCCTGTTCCTGAGCTAACAGAATAGCGGGCGATATGATGCGCTGCTCCTCGTCGCCGAATTGGCCGTCCTCGCCAGCGTGCGGATTCAGTGCGGCAACGCCGATTTTGGGATGCTCAATGTCGAAGTACTGCTTCAATGCGTCGTTGAGCAGGTCTATCGGCTCGAAGACGCAGCCGATTGTAAATTTGTGCCTCACTTCGAACAGGGCTTCGTGAATTGTCGCCAGCGCCAGTTTCAACGGCCCGGCAATAAACATCATCACTTTTCGCTTGGATTTGCACCGGGCAGCGAACATCTCGGTATGCCCCGGCCACTCTGAGCCGGCCAGCTTCCAACTGGTCTTGCTGATCGGGGCGGTTACTACCGCGTCGATAAGGCCGTCGCGAGCAGCGTCAATCGCATCGAGGCAGAACCGGATAGATGCCTCGCCGGCAAGCTTGCTGGGGCCGTTGACCCACGACGGTACGGAATACTCGTCGTAATCGGCGACGACAACCTTGTACGGATACTCGCGGCTGATCTTCTCGTGCTGATGCCGGCCCCAGAACGGCTCTGTCTCTGCGGCGTCGGCGGCGTAACAAAGCTGCTCGTTCATCCCGAAAATGACGAACTTTGCCGCCTTGCGGATGGCCGGGTCGGCAAGGGCCTTGACAATGACCTCAGGCCCGATTCCGGCGGCGTCGCCCATCGTTATGCCGATCAGCATCTGTTCGGTTATCGAATTGTTGCCATTGGTTTTCATATTAAGTCCAGCCTGCGGCGTCCGATTTGTCCCGGATTGGGCACGCGGCTTAAAAGCCTAATTCTCTTAGTCTTTCGGCAGTCAACGGCTCGGTCTTAGGCAAAATCCGTTCGAGTTGTTTCTTTATCGTCTTTACAATTATATCTGTTTCTATGTTAACGCAATCGCCTGTTTTCGCTGCGGCTAACGTAGTTTTCTTCAGCGTCTCGGGTATTACAGAAATGTTGAAGCTGCTGCTGTCCATAGCCGCTATTGTCAGGGAAATACCGTCCACGGCGACCGAGCCTTTGACCACCATCGCATCGAGCAGTTCGGGCCTGGCCGCAAATCTTATATCGGCAAATTCGCCGCGTTTGTGGATTGCTTCTATTTTTGCCGTGCCGTCGATATGGCCCTGGACGAAATGCCCGCCGAATCGGTCGCCGGCCTTGATGGCCCGTTCGAGGTTGACTTGCGACGAAGGCTGGAGCTTGCCAAGGGTTGATTTTGCCAGCGTTTCAGCACTGATATCGAAGTGTGCCAGACCGCCTTCGATACCGGCGACGGTCAGGCAGACTCCGTTAACGGCTATACTCTCGCCGATAGCGCTCTGGCCGGCCAGTTTACCCAAATCGAGCGTCAGAAGCATGGCGTCCGCGTTTCGGCGAACCGACTTTACCCGAAAAGTTGTTTCTATAAGCCCCGTGAACATATGCACTTGATTACTTATTCCGCCCTATGCGGCTTTTCGATAATTTCTATTGAAAAAGCCATAACAAAGGCTAAAATCGATTATAGTCATAAGTAACTAATAATCAATAAGCAAAGTCACACTGGGGTGGGATAATTATGAACACTTTTTGGCTTAAAATAGCAGGCGTCTTGGTCTTGGGCGTGGGTGCGGTTGTGATGATAAGCGTCCTGACCTCCGGGACCGATTCGCAGCCGCCGGAGCCGAAGGAAGCTGCGCAGAAGCAGAAGACAGTCTATGATACGTGGGATGAGGACGACAAGAGATTGATGGCCGAGCCGCAGCTCAAAGAGCCGCCTGCACCAAATGCACCGGCGCAGCAGCCCCCGGCGAGCCAGCCGACGGCCCAGCAGACTGCACCGGCTCAGCCTGCCATGCCGCAGTTCAAAGAGCTGAGCGAGGAACAGGACATCGAAGCGCAGAGGCTTTGGATGTGGGTCGAGAACCAGAGGAAGATGGGTCGGTTGCCGGTTGTCAGCTACGGGCAGATGGTCAAGACCAGCCGGGAGATTATCCAGCGCTGGCCCGAGAGCAAGTACGCCTTCTTTGCCAGGCGTGCTCTTGCCGACCTGCCCGACCGTTACAAGAAGATGTACGATATTACCAAAGAAGAAACCGATCTCGGAAATCTGAAATAAGGATAACGGGGAAGCTTTGTAAAGGAATGTATAGATGAGCACAACTGCATCGGTTGCTAATATCCCGGTTATTTCGATAACCGCCGATTGCCTTCCGGAGGCATGGGAGAAGGCCGTCCTTGCTGTCTGGGACAAAGGTTTTGAGGTCAGGACTCAGTACGACAAGCCCGATGACCCGCCCAGCAGGGACGCCACCGTCATGATTGCCGTTAGCGATCCGTTCTGCGAGCCTCGGATTCATAAGAACTTTCCCGGCGGGCCCGAAGAGCTTGAGTCGTATCGACAGGAAGTCGTCAGCGGGATTCACGACCACTGGATCGACCCGGCTGCAGGCAAGTGGACCTATACGTATCACGAACGGCTGTTCTCGTATTGTCCTGTGGAGGATATTCGCGACGCCGATTCGCCCAAGCCTTTCGAGAACGTCAATCAGATTCAATACATCATCGATTGTCTCTCAAGGGCCGGCCACAGCCGAAGGGCGCAGGCGATAACCTGGATGCCTACGGCCGATCCGCCCACCGACGATCCGCCGTGTCTTCAGAGGTTATGGTGCCGGCTGGTGGCCAACGAGGCGGGCGAGCTGTCGCTCAATATGAATACTCACTGGCGGAGCAGAGACCTTTACAAGGCATGGTTCATGAACGTCTATGCCCTTACCGACCTTCAACGGAAAATCGCCGAGGGAATATCGCAGAAGCGGGGCGAGCCGGTGAAGGTGGGCCGGTACGTCGATATCAGCGATTCGCTGCATATCTACGGCAGCTATTTCAACGAGGTTGAGCCGGAGATAGAGAAGATGCGTCGAAGCCCGTTCGCGGAGCGGTCGTGGCCGAGTACGCATCCGGCGTTCGAGATGATGACGACAGAGGCCAGAGAAAGACTGCAACAGGACCCGGACTGGTATGCAAAGGCAAAAGGCGGTTAGCTGTAGTTTTGAATATCGAATAGTGAATAACGACAATTTCTTTTGAGCGCAATAAGAACTGCGCGATACGAAGGGTGGAACATGGCATTTATTGTTAACGGCGAGAAGATTGAAGATTCGGCGATAAAGCAGGAAGTTGAGCGTTTGAGGCCGGATTATGAACGAGTGTTTACCGACCAGGACCCGAAAGAGCGGGAGACTCAACTGCTCGAATGGTCCAGAGAAAACGTGGTCGAGAGGGTCCTGATCAATCAGGAAGCGGCAAAGAACGGCGGGAAGGTACCGTATGAGCAGGTCGAAGCCGCTCTGGCCAGGCTCAAGGAGCAATACACGGATCCCAAGCAGTTGTACGAGGATTTCAACGCCGAGGATGACGAAAAAATCAAGCAGGATATCGAGAGGCAGATGCAGGTCGAGCAGAGCCTGAACAAAGTTTGCGAGAATCTGCCGACGCCGTCCAAGGCTAAGATTCGGGAGTATTATGAGCAGAACAAGGAGCAGTTCAAATCAGAAGAGCGAATCAGAGTTGCTCACATAGTCAGATACGTCAACTGGCAAACGGATGAACAGACTGCTTACGATGCGATAAGCCGGGCGCACGAGGAACTCAAAGGCGGCGCTGCTTTCGAGATGGTCGTCGACAAATACACGGATTGCGCCGACAGCGGCGGCGACCTCGGCTATGTCGCAAGGGGACAGATGGTGGAGGAATTCGAGGACGTGGTTTTCAATTTAGGCGTCGGCCAGACCAGCGATATCTTCCGCACTCGTTTCGGCTTTCACGTCGCAAAGGTCTATGCAAGGGAGCCGGCGGCCATATCTCCTCTGGAACAGGCAGAGTCCAAAATAACCGAGGCGCTGGCCGAACAGATACGCGAAAAAGCGATTGATAGTTTTATCGACCGGTTGAAGAGCCAGGCCAAAATCGAAGAGGTATAATTCGACGGCGGCAAGACCAATAAAACACAGCATGGCGGCGGCGGGCCGTACATACGCGCGGCAGATACGATTTTTTTCTCTGCAATCGTAACCTGCGTTCATCGTTATTCTTCTCTTTTGTCGGATTTATCGGGCAGTGAAAAAAAGGGGCCAAAAAGCACCTGCCCTGATTTGGCTGCGCGCGGTTTCTATGTTACACTTTAATTGAAGCAAGAAGAAGGGAGTAATAAGCGGAGTAGAAACGAAGCTTTCACAGGATGTGAAAGCATTAGTACCAGACCTGAGGGGGGGTTGTATAAGTTTCTTTCCGAGTTGGCCTCTGCGTTCTCCGCGCAGAGGCTCTTTTTTTATTGCAGAGAAAAGCCGTCGAATAAGAGCCGTTGACTAATCCCGGCTCACCTGTTCGGTGCCTGCCGGAGCACAAGTTTACGCCGCAAAGAGAAAATTTCCCGCATCTGATTCAAATTTCTTTTGACGTACTATATATTGTTGCTAAAATACCCATGAGTCTATATGTAGTGCTGGCCTGGTTGGCGTCGAGGAGCGTGGCTTCTAATGGCAGATAACCGTTGGAAGAAGGGATGTAATCGTGAATCGCCGGGTCGGGAATGTGTCTCGAACATAAGTAGTGCAACGAGATGCGAGCTGTGAAATGAAATGTCCCTTTTGCAAGGAAGACCGGGATAAGGTTATTGACTCGCGTTCCAGCGACGGCGGAAGGGTAATCCGGCGCCGGCGGCAGTGCCTGGTGTGTGAGAGGCGTTTCACAACCTACGAAAAGATAGGCGAGGGCTCCAAACTTTACGTCGTCAAGAAGGATAACTCCCGGGTCCCTTACGACAGGGACAAGATCATCACCGGCTTGGCGAAAGCCTGTTACAAAAGGCCGGTTTCGGCAGAGCAGATTCAGAGAATAGCCGACAGGGCCGAGGAGATTATATTTCGCAATTTCGACAAGGAAGTCTCATCAGCTATTGTGGGTGAGAGCGTGATGAGGCAGTTGCGAAAGGTTGACAAGGTGGCGTACATCCGTTTTGCAAGTGTCTATCGTGACTTCAGGGACGCGGGCGAATTGATCGAGGAAGTCAGCAAGGCAATAGAGGAAGCCGAGCCGACTGGCCAGCTGTTGTTTGAGCAATAGCCGCGTTCAAGGCAGAATTGGGAGCAGTTTGATTTTGCAAGGAGGCAAATAAGGTGGTGCAAGCACAACTCAAAGTCATAAAGGCCGACGGCGCTGTCGAAGAGTATCTCCATACGAAAGTGATGGGGACGATCAACAATGCGCTCGGCCTGGTCGATCAGGCTGATATAGACGTTGCCGAGCATTTTGCCGAGGTGGTGACATTCTTTCTCTATCACCAGGACAGCCGCGGCAGCGTGACCAGCGGAGAGATACTCTCCATCATCAAGGCGGTCCTTGCAGCGACGGGCTATGAGAAGGCCGCCGCCGCGCTCAGTGAACATCATCTGGAGCGCAAGCTCAAGCGCAGCAGAGTTGAAGTTGTGCCTGTTGATATTCAGAACCTTGCCGACGCCGAGCTGCTTGTCGGCGTTGACGGGCCCGAGAGCAAATGCCGGTGGGACAAATCCAGGATCGTCAGCTACCTTATAGCCAGGCACGACGTTTGCCGTCAGACGGCGCGCTTGATCGCCGCGATGGTTGAAGAGAAGATCTTTGGCGTGGGGATTACCCTGGTTCCGTCGAGTCTCATAAAGCAGCTTGTTCTCGGCGACGCCGCCACCGTCCTGCGGGCACAACAGCAGTTGCATGAGGTCTGAGCTTCCGTCTGACCTGCCGTCAAATCATCGCTCAATTGCATCCTGCGGCCATTTGATGCCGGCTAAACGTCTGCCGGACGGCCCACGGTCTGGGCGAAGAGCACGCGCTGTTCCGGTCGCAGCTTAAATTCACTGGCCGTGTTCTGCTTATCGCAGTTGTGGAAGTGGGCGGCCAGGCCATGCGAGGCGGCGAACAGGTAAATGTTCTGGGCAATCAGGCCCGTGGCGACGTAATAGTAGGATTTCTGTACCTCCGAATCCTTCAGGCCCGGTTCCTGAAACGGCGCCTTGCTGTATTTGGCGAGGTCCACGACGTAGAAGATATTCACCGGTGCTGTGGCGGCGGCACGCCTGCCCGACCTGGCGCGGAAGTCTCCGGCAACAACGGGACTGAGGCGGTGAGGCGCCGCCTCGTAGAGGTAAACTCCCTCGGGCAGGGCGACGTAGAGGTCGATTTCCTGTGAGTTGCTGGCCGATGCGGCCGTTCTCCCCGGAGTTTCGAATGGGCCTTTCGGCCGGTTCACGCCGAATGCGGCCCAGAGCAGATTGGACAGCTCCTGCGGCTGGAGTTTCTCGGGGCTTATGTTGCGGATGGTCTTTCTCTCGCGCAGGGACGCAAGCACGGACTTGCCGCCGTCGGCCTGCGGCTCAACGAGCGTGATCGGTTGCAGCTCCTGTGCCTGGCCGGACGCGGTGCCAGCCAGCACTGCCAAAGCCGGCAGGGTCTTTATAAATGTTCTGCGATTCATCTGATTGTCCTTTCTCCGATTTTCATGAGATATGATTCAACAATGTCCTTGCGCGTTCAAAGATTCTTTCGCCTGGCTCGTCCGCCTCGACGTCGAGCCAGTGGACGTTTGTGAAAGTCTTGAACCAGGTTCGCTGGGCCTTCGCCAATCGGCGGGTGCGTTTCTTTATCAGTTCGACGGCGTCTTCCAAATCCGTCTGTCCGTTGAGATGTTCGATGATCTCGGCGTAGCCTATGGCGCATCGTGCCTGTTGGCTCAGCGGTTTTTCCTCATCCAGCAGCGATTTGACCTCATCGACAAGGCCGGCAGGAATCATCTTCTTTACCCTTTTGTTTATTCGGCTGCTGGCGTCTGTTTTGTCTCTGCGAAGGCCTATTATCGTCCAGTCGTGCTTCATCAAGCGCTGGTCCCACTGCTTCTGGAAGCTGGAGATGGGCTTGCCTGTGATTTTGAAAACCTCCAGGGCGCGGACGATGCGCCTGGCGTCGTTAGGGTTGATGCGCTCGGCGGCTGCGGGGTCGATTTTCGCCAGCTCGCGATGCAGTTCCTCCAGCCCCTCCGCCCAGGCCCTGTCATGCAGCTCGGTCCTTATCCCAAGGTCGCTTCCCGGGCCCTCGAACAGCCCGTAAAGCAGCGACTTTATGTAAAGAGCCGTTCCGCCGACCGCGACAATTTCCTTCTTACGGCCTTTTATCAGCTCAATCGCATCCGAAGCTGCGTCGAGAAAGGCCCCGACGCTGAAAGAATCGCTCGGCTCGACCAAATCGATTAAATGATATTTGACTTTATCGCGGGCCTCTGCGGGCGGCTTGGCCGTACCGATGTCCATTCGACGATAGACCTTCATCGAGTCGATGCTGATTATTTCAGCACCGAGGCTCTCGGCCAAGTCGAAGGCCAGCCGGCCCTTGCCGGATGCGGTAACGCCAAGAATCAGAATCATTTTGCTATTTACAGTTTACAGTTTACCATTTACTGTTTACTATGGTTAGATAATCGACAATCGAACGTTGATTGTCAATAGCAGGTAGTTGGGTGAGATCGAATATGGCAAGCCGTACTCCAACAGTTGATTTCGATACGCGACTCCGTAAAAAGGCGCAGTCGGTCAACTACGCGCTGGAGCGAATATTAGCCCGGCAGGATATAGACGGCGAATTGAAAGAATCGCTCAAGTACACGCTCGGCGCGCCGGGCAAGCGAGTCCGGTCCGTGCTGCTGCTCTGGTGCTGCGAGCTTATAAGCGGGCAGGTCAACCGCAACGCCGAAATCGCCGCCGCGGCGATTGAAATGGTGCACACGTATTCGCTCGTTCATGATGATTTGCCGGCGATGGACGATGACGATTTCCGGCGGGGGATGCCCACGTGCCACAAGGCCTTCGACGAGGCGACAGCAATCTTAACGGGCGATGCTCTGCTGACGCTTGCGTTCGAGATCTTAGCTAAAGAGATTGACGAGCCGGTCGTCGCGGTCGGCCTGATCGGTCAACTCGCGCAGGACGCCGGTGTCACCGGCATGATTGCCGGGCAGATGGCGGACCTTAAAGCCGAAAAAACCGCCGGCACCAAGGAGATGCTGGAGTATATCCATATCAACAAAACAGCCAAGATGTTCCGCTGCGCCGCTGCGATGGGAGCCGTATGCGGCGGGGCGACACAGAAGCAGTTCGAGAGCCTGTGTGCGTATGGTCTGCACGTCGGTCTGGCTTTTCAGATAGCCGACGACATTCTCGACGAGACTGCATCGAGCGAGCATTTGGGCAAGACGGCCGGCAAGGACGCCAAAGCCGCCAAGTGTACCTATCCGTCGGTAGTGGGAATGGACAAGGCCAAAGAGCTGCGAAAGAAACTGACCAGCGGCGCCATTGCAGAACTGGAGCAGTTCGGAGACAAAGCCGACACGCTGCGGCAATTCGCCACTGCGCTGCAGGAAAGAACAAAATAGCGATCTGCCGCCGGCGATTTCCAATCACATCAGGGTGACACATTCGGCGCAGGGCCTTCCGGTGCAATCAAGATGGCGTTGCGATCACACGTGAGCCGGCCTTCCTCGATCTTAAGTTCCGCAATTTGCAGGAACGAGAGCTTCTGTTGAACGGTGCGTTTTTCCGCTCCCGGCGACGGATACGGCCGCCATGGCTCGACGTGGTAAAACAGCAGTGCCCGATTGCCAATTATCACGACGCTCGGATGCCGGGCGATGGTATTGTCGTGTTCTCGCGTCCCCGGTTCGGTCATGATGCGTCCCTGCTGACGGCCCAATGAATGCCGCCGCCTTTGCCCACGCGATAATACATGCGAAACTCATCGCCGACGCGTATGAGTGTTGCATCAATCACATCGACAGCCGAGAGACCACGGGCGTTGACCTTTTGCCATCCGTTCAGCAGGTTCTCGCGAGGAGCTTTATAATGCACAATCGAGCCTGGCCCGCCCCACGGCGGATTAGCATTGTCCTTGAAGGTCACGAACATGTGATAGTCGTTGCCCCGGCGGGCGGTGTAGAAAATCCACCATTCTTCTTCATGGTCGTTCCAGACTGTCTCCGGGTCGCACGAGCCGTGGTAATGCGGGTCGGCAAAGATAGGCGACCGGATCGTTCTGTCTTCGGCCCGCTCTGCCGCTTTTTCGGTTCCGGCGCCCAATTCCACAGTGCGCGTGGATTGCCCGCAGCCGCATAACAAGTTGCACGCAGACACTGCCAACAATACGCTTCTGATTATCCTTGCTATTTCTTCTCCTGCTTTTTC
>JBDREF010000095.1:0-4511 GCA_043820045.1 Planctomycetota bacterium
CGATTAACTACTCTCTGCGGTGACATCCGGAAAGTTGAGGCTTGCGAATTGGCCGTGGTGCTTTCTTGCGGCCTCGTCGTAGGCTTTGGCGGCGTCGATTTCTTCTGCGAACGAGCCGAGGTAGAGCCGCTTGCCGTTGACGCGGATGCGGGCGCGCCATCGCTTCATGTCGTTGGCCCAATCGACGCCTTTGTATTTCGACCGCGAGTCCACGTTGAACTTCCTCCTGTTCCAGACGTTCTGCGTATGTGTTGCGGGGCGCAGGTTTGCCTTTCGGTTGTCCAGGCCGTTGCGGTTGATGTGGTCGCAGAACATTCCGGCCGGGATGTGGATTACCATGTGGTGCATGTATGCGTTCTTTCGCTTCTCTTTCCTGCCGTTCGTCAGCGAGCGTACCGCGTAGAACGTCCGCGGGCCCTCTACGGCGTACCACTTGCAGCGGCTCAGCCGGTCGTAATCTTCCGGATCGACGATGGCGAACTGCCCGCGCGTCAGCGGAATCCTGCGGAACGGATAGCCGTAGCGAGCCCGCCGGTACAGGAGCAGCGCTGCGACAAGTATGCGTGCGAGCCGCGGCGGGATGTCGATGACTATTTGGATTGTTCCTGCCTCCGCAGAGAGATTCGAGTCGCGTTGAAATCCTGAATCCTGAGTTTTACAGGATGGGCTCAGAGCCCATGCTGCCGCTCTCGACCTCCTCGCCGAAAGTCGGCTCTCTACAAATGGACGCACATTCACGTTTGATTCGAAAATTCCGGAATATTATTGAGGCGTGCGGGGCGCAAGTTCTTTGAGTAAAAAGGATTAAAATTTTTTACGAATTTCTATTTTTGTTCGGGGGTACACTCGTTTTTGATTCGAAAAACCGGCGCCAATTCACCTGTTTTAACGCCGAGAGGCAAGAATAATAGGGACAAGGTATCTAACAGAAATCGGGGGCCACCATACATGTTTCTCGGATGCAAGCAGTGCAAAACATCGCACCCTGCGCGATTTGTTTAGTATTTCGTACCCCGATAGAGGGAATCGGGACAAGTGTCGTATGTCGAATAGACTGGATTCCTGCCTTCGCAGGAATGACGAGGAATGGCGGAACGGCCGCTTTGAATATTGAATAACCAACAGGAAACGCCGAACAGCGAAGGATTTCGCGGAGTGGTGAATGATTAGATTTCTCCGTTCGCTGCCCCATTCGGCCGGAGTGACGATCGAGCCATTTACAGCATGGGCTAAAGCCCATCCTACAATTGCTGCGAAAATGCTCTCCCACACGTTACGAAACAACCGGCCGTACGTTCAGCGTCCGTTCCAAGCTCATAGTCCTTTTGATTAATCAAAAGGACTACGAGCCCCTTTCGCCAAACAGCCTGTGCGTGTGAAGAAGAATGGCCGCGGATGGAAAGAAAAAACCCCGCGATGAATTGCGGGGCTGAATAGCTGATGATTAGATGCCTCGGAGCTGCTCGGGATGACAAATCGTTGTGGCCGACAGTCAGTATTCAACAGTAAATCGACAATAGTCAATCGCGAAGCGCTGCGCCGTCACGCGGTTTTGTGGTCTAAGAATCCTTCTAATTTTCGGGCTCGGACGGGGTGCTGGAGTTTTCGGATTGCCTTTGCCTCTACCTGCCGGACTCGCTCGCGGGTTACTTTGAAGATTCTGCCGACTTCTTCGAGCGTGTAGGTGTAGCCGTCGCCTATGCCGTATCGCAGTTTGATGATCTCGCGCTCGCGGTAGGAGAGGGTCTTCAGGACGATGTCTATGCGGTCCTTGAGCATTTCCTGGGTGGCCGAGGCGACGGGCGAATCGATATCGTCGTCCTCGATGAAATCGCCGAAGTAGCTGTCCTCGCTCTCTCCGATGGGCCGGTCGAGGCTGATGGGGTGCTTGGAGATTTTGAGTACCCGGCGGGTCTCCTGGACGGTCATCTTGGCCTCTTCGGCTATTTCTTCGATAGTGGCTTCACGGCCGAGTTTCTGGTGAAGTACTTTGCCGGCGGTGCGCAGGCGGCTCATCGTCTCTATCATGTGGACGGGGATGCGGATCGTTCGCGCGTGGTCGGCGATGGCGCGGGTGATGGCCTGGCGGATCCACCATGTGGCGTAGGTGCTGAACTTGTAGCCGCGTCGGTACTCGTATTTATCGACGGCGCGCATCAGGCCGGTGTTGCCTTCCTGGATGAGGTCGAGGAAGCTCAGGCCGCGGTTGCGGTATTTCTTGGCGATGGAGACGACGAGGCGAAGGTTGGCGCTGGAGAGCGATCGCTTGGTCTCCTCGTACTGGGAGAAGACTTTGTCGAGGACGGTTAGCCTTTTGTTGAGCTGCGGCGGGGTTTCCACGACCAGGTCCTGGAGGCCGGCGAGTTCCTCCTTCATTGCGTCGATGTCTTCGTCGGTGATGTCGCCGTTGGGGCCGGCGGCGATGGTCTGCTCCAACTGGTACATTTTGTCGCAGATGCCGTGGAGCTTGTTCTTGACGGGCTGGATTCTGCTGGTTCGCAGGCTGAGCTCTTCGAGCAGTGTGGCGATTTTGCGCTTGTTGCGTCGCAGGCGCTTCAGTGCGGTGTTGGTTTCGGGCGCCTCCGGGTCGCCGAGGGTTTTCTTGAAGAGGCCTTGATTGTTGGCGAGCAACTGCTCGGCGGTCTTGATGTTTTCGGGCAGCCGCTTCTTGATTACGTTCTTGGTCGTGTATAGTGCGGTGCCGGCCTTGAGGGTTCGGTCGAACGACATCGAGCCGTTGTGAACCTGCTCCAGCAGGTCCAGGGAATTTCTGGCGCAGTAGTCGCACTGGAGCATCTTTCTTCGAAAGGCCATGCGGGCTATTTCAATTTTCCGCGCAAGGGCAATCTCCGAGTTTCTCGTCAGCAACGGAATTTGGCCCATTTGAGTCAAATACATCCTGATCGGATCGTCGATTCGTCGCGCGACCTCTTCGCCGACGAGTTGTTTTTCGAGCAACTCATCCTCGTCATCTTTGAGGTCTTCTTTCTCGTCTTCTTCGCCGTCCACATCCTCATCGGGCGTTTCAAAATCCTCCATCTCTTCCTTCGCAGCCTTCCGCGATTCCACGTCCGCCTCATCCAGCAGCGTAATGCCCATCTCATCCAGCGTCGCCAGCAGTCTATCCAGCCGTCCGACACTCACGGCGTCCTCGGGCAGATCATCATTCATCTCCTCGTACGTAAGGAACCCCTTCTTCTTGCCCTTGGCAATGAGCGCCTTTATCTGCTCTTCCGGATCCTTCGCCTTTACGCTCTCCACCGGTTCACTCTCGACTGCGACTTCCTCGCTAACCTCAGCCTTATCTTTCTTCGTTCGTTTCTTTCCCACAATCTGCACCTTTTATATACGTTTCACAAAATCAACAGCCAATCACACACCACAGCAGCAAAATCAAATCCACTCCCGGCAGCCTCGCGAATGTCGCACCCGCCCCATTTCTGTTACGGCCGCTCGCCGCCGGTTGTTCACTATACCATACCCACGTTATGCCGATTCTCCTTTCCCGCTTCTTCATACCTCTGTTCGAGATACTTCTTCTGGTCTCCCGCCGTCCTTATCCCGCCGTCCCGCCTCCGCGCCTCGTGCCGCTCAATCGCACGCAGCGCCCCGGCCAGACGCAGCTCGAAATTCCCTTTCTCCTGCCCGGCCTGCATCAACTCCGCCACACACTTTCCAAGCTCCACCGACTCTACCCTCGCCAAAACCTCCCTGGGCTGAACATCGGCGTCGGCATTCAGCGTCTCGAACACAACCGCTGCGATGCGCCTGAGCACCGGCACGTCGAAGGTCTCGGGCGTAATCTTGCCGCCGACCTTCCTGAACAGCCCCGGCTCATTGAGCAGCACCTCAAGCACCTCGCGCTGGGCCGCAGCGAAAACGCCTTGCCCGTAATCGACTCTCATCGACTCTTCGCTCGCCCCGCCGTAACTGCCGGCCTTCTCCGCCCGCCTTATCCGCCGGTTCAGCTCGGCGTTTATCTGCCTGCTCTCAAGCCCGACAATCTTCGAGACCTGGTTGACCCGCAACCCGAAGTCGATTACCGACATCCTGCCGGCCTGCAAACCCACGGCTATCGTCTCCAGATACTCCTCAATCGCCGCCCTCTTGCCGGCCAACGTATCATCGTTGCTAAACTTATCTTTCAACCTGTCCCACTTGAACTGAAAAACATCGGCCGCGTTCTCCAGCAGCCTTTCGAAACCTTCCTTACCCGCCGTCAGCAGATAATCGCACGGGTCCTTGCCTTCCGGCACCGACGCGAGTTTTATATCCAACCGCTGCGACAGGCACACATCCAGCGCCCTGTTGGCCGCCTCGATGCCCGCGACGTCGCTGTCGAAAACCAGGATCACCTTCTTCGCATACCGCCGGAGCATTCGCCCGTGGCCGGCGGTGAAGCTGGTCCCTAACGTCGCCACGACGTTGCAGCAGCCGAACTGATGCGCCATTATGCAGTCGGTATAGCCCTCGACGATGACCGCCGTGCCGGTCGAGACGATTTCGTGCCG
>JBDREF010000096.1:0-18808 GCA_043820045.1 Planctomycetota bacterium
CTTGACTGGCGTTACCGTACGGTGGCCCATCATTTCGCCGACAACGGCTATCTCACCGGCCTAATCGGCAAGATGCACTTCGTCGATGCTCACAACCACGGCTTTGAGTACTACATGTCCATCAATGACTGGCTGATGTACCTTGGCCCGAAGGTGCAGCACTACGCCAACGAGATTGCCAATCATCCACTGGGGCCGAATTTTTTCAAGACCGTGGATGACAGTGGAGCCGGTCTGCCCGACATAGACGGCTTGTGGCCCAAAGGCAGCCCGTGGGTCGGCCACGTCGAGCAATGGAACTTCGACAATATGGCTTCCCGCCTCGAACCGGAAGACCACCTGGATATGTTCATTGCCCGCGAATCGGCAAAGTTCATAAGCAGATATCGCCGCCAGCCGTTTTTCCTGATTGCCAGTTTTATGAAACCGCATTCGCCTTTCTATCCACCGAGGCAATGGGCGGATAAGTATCCCGTTGAGAAGATGACGCTGCCGGAGGTTGGCGACATTTCCAGATACCCCCAACACATCCAGCGGCGCATAAGGAATATGGCGGCGATGGAGGAAAAGCGCCGGCGTGCCCACCGCGCCGGCTATCTTGGCAATCTCGCCTTCGTTGATACGTGCGTCGGATATGTGTACGAGGCGCTGGAGAAAGAGGGGCTGCTCGATAATACGATTGTTGTATATACGGCCGACCACGGGGAGATGGACGGCGACCACGGGCTCTTCCAGAAGTTCTGTCTGTTCGAGCCCTCGGTTCGGACGCCGTTGATAGTCAGCTATCCGAAACATCTTCCGCGGAACAAGGTAACGGAAGCTTTGACTGAGTACATCGGCCTGTACCCGACATTGAGCGAGCTGGCCGGTCTCGAGCCGCCGAAGAAGACGACACGGCTCGACATACCCGGCGCACCTCAGCGTATGGATGCAGTCAGCTTCGCCGATGTATTGCGTAACCCGGACATAGAGGGACCGTCCGCCGCGTTCAGCGAGTACAATCTGAGAACGTCGATTTGTGAGTATATGGTCCGCACTCGGCGCTACAAGTATATCTTCAATCACGGCTCGACCCACGAGCTGTACGACCACGAAGCCGACCCGGGTGAATTTGTCAACCGCATCGACGACCCGACCCTTAAAAAAGTGCGCGACCAGTTGCGCGACCGGCTCTTTGCCTGGTATAATCCGGAAAAGAATCCTTACAGACCAGCCTGAAGTTTCCGAATATGTTTTGCAGTACGCATTGTAAGAGAACAAGGAGCTATGATAATGTCAGAGAGTTTTGATGTTGTAGTAATCGGCAGCGGGCCCGGTGGTTACGCCGCTGCAATAAGATGTGCACAGAGGGGCGCCTCCGTGGCAGTAGTGGAGAAGGACCTTATCGGCGGAACGTGCCTTAATCGTGGCTGTATTCCTTCGAAGACTTTGCTGGCCTCGGCCCACACGCTGCTTCTGATAAAACATGCGGCGATGATGGGCGTTGACGTGGCGTCGGCCGCTCCGAATTGGCCGAAGATCCAGGCCAGAAAAGACGCCGTAGTGGCGGGCTTTCGCAAAGGCCTGACAGGATTAATCCAGAGCCACAAGGTGAAGATTATCCAGGGCCGCGGCGTGGTTACTGCGCCGAATCGAATCAGAATCGAAGCGGAGGCAGGCCCTACGGAAATTGAAACGAAGAAAATAATCCTGGCAACGGGTTCGCACCCGATACAGATTCCGACGATTCCCTTTGACGGCCAGACCGTCATCAGCAGCAAAGATGCGCTGAACTTGCAGCAGATACCGGCTTCAATGGTGATCATAGGCGGCGGAGTCATCGGTTGTGAGATGGCCTGTGTCTATGCCGCAATGGGCACGAAGGTGACAATCGTAGAAGCGTTGTCCCGGCTGATACCGATGGAGGACGAGTGGGTCGGGCGGCTCATGGAACGCGAATTCAAAAAGCTCGGCATTGATTCCATGACCGGGCGGAAAGTGACGTCCGTCGAAAAGCTCGGCGGTACGGCGAAAGTCGTCCTGGAAGGCGGGCAGACGGTCGATGCGGAAAAGGTGCTTGTTTCGGTAGGAAGAAGGGCCGTTGTCGATAAAGAAACCGTTGAGGCTCTCAATCTTCAGATGAACGGCCCTGCAATTGCGGTCAACAAGAAGTTGGAAACCAATGTTCCCGGCGTATATGCCATTGGCGACGCCGTCGGTACGACGTATCTGGCTCATGGAGCCTTCGCTGAGGCCGAAGTGGCGGCGGTCAACGCCACGGGGGGCAATGAAGAAATCGCCGACTACTCACTTATACCGCGGGCGGTTTATACGTTCCCGGAGATTGCGTCCGTCGGCAAGACCGAAGAAGCCTGTAGTTCTGAAGGACTTGACGTCTCCGTCGGAAGGTCGTTCTTCAAGGCCAACGGCCGCAGCACCGCGCACAACGAGACGGTCGGCGAGATAAGGGTCGTAAGGGACAACTCTACGAACAAAATCGTCGGCGTTGTGATGGTTGGCGCAATCGTAACCGAATTGATAGGTGCGGCCAGAACGCTCATAGGCAGCACGGAGAAAATCACCGATATAAGCTTCCCGCACCCGACGGTCTCGGAGGTGCTCAAGGAAGCCACCGAGGACGCCTTCGGCCTGAGTCTGCACAACCCACCCCGATGAAACCGCTTGGCCCCCGGGCTTGTCCTGGGGGCTATTCTTTCGATTTTTCAATCTCCTCCGGATTTTTTTGTAAGTTTTCGTCGCATTGCCGGTCTAATATTGTAGCCATGGCCGAGATGATTGATGATCAACTTCTGGTCGAACAATTCAGCCGGGGCGACAAGGCCGCTTTTGAGACAATTGTCGGGCGATACTCGGCTGATGTCGCGGCTTTGGCTAATCGGCTGCTTGGCTGGCCCGGCGAAGTCGAGGATGTGACGCAGGACATTTTCTTCGCGGCGTTTCTCGGCCTGAGAAGTTTTCGCGGTCAATGCAGCCTGAAGACTTGGCTCTTTACCATAACTATAAACAAGTGCCGCAGCTATCGATACAGGCGAATGCTGCGCCGGCGGCAGCTTTCATGGGCCGCTGACAAAGCTCCTTCGCCATCGGTTCGCACGGTCACTGACAACCCGATGGACGCGGAAACGTTCGACTCTGTTCGTCGCGTCATAGCTGCAATGCCGGCCAAATATCGTGAGCCGGTCGTACTGAGATACCTGCAGGAGCTTCCAGCAGACCAAATCAGCCAAATCCTCGGGCATATCTCGGAACACACTGAATGTACGACTGAGCCGAGCCAGAAAGCGTTTGCAGCAGGATCTGGCTGAACTAATGGAGCGATAAATTATGAGAGAAGACAGTATCAGGGATTTGCTTTGCAACGCCGATCAAGCAGCGGGACCGCCTGCTCGAACCCGTGTGGATACCTCCGCTATTCGCCGCCGGGCCAATCGCAGACGTTTCACAAGTGCCCCCTGTCGCCGCGGCTGCTGTGCTCATAGTCGCTCTTGGAATTTGGAGTCTCACGATAAAGACCGCTGAAACAAGGCACGAACGGGAGAGAATCGTCGCTCTCGAAGCTCAGATCGAGCAGCTCCAAGTGAGGACTGATGCCACGCTGAAGTTAATCCACGAGGTGCTCGAAGACGAGCGAAGACACCGCAGGCTTGATGAACTCCAAGCCGAGCTTGCGAGCATCCCTGATCCTGTTGAAGAAGTCGGCAGACAGGTTGACAAGACCGCCTTCATCCTCGTTTATCAAGCCGACCGTTTGTATCGCGAGTTGAACCAGACAGAATCGGCCGTAGAGGCTTACAATCGGGTCATAGAACTTTTCCCGGAAAACCAGTGGGCCAATGTTGCCCGGCAGCGATTGTCAGAAATCGAAAAGACAAGAATCTGATGAATCAATTTCTTAAGGAGATTCAAGATGGAAAACACAAAACGCATTGTCGTCCTGCTGATACTGAGCTTCTTAACAGTAGGGCCGGCGCAATCAGCAGAAAAACCGGCAAGGCGAATCTCAAACACTCGTACCGCAAGCTGTCTGGTCAAGATAACGTGTGATCCGGCAATCATGCCGCTTAGTTTGGACACTATCGATTATTTGCTGCGCAGCTCCGGCGTCGGAGGAAAAGCCGTTCGTGAAGTGCTTGATTCATCGACAATTTGGATTGAAGATCTTTTCAGTGTTGAGTACGTGCAATCATCCACTTCCGATGCAAGTCCGCCGAGGTGGGGATCGCCAGGGATCCCGACAGCACTGGCAGAGTCTATGGATGAAATGCCCGCTTATGAAAACGAGATGATGGAGACACGGCCAGGGCGAACTTACACGGACCGACGAGGGCGTTCTTCTTCGATCTTGGGGCGAAGGCCTTCATTTTCCGAAACGCGTTCACCTTATAGTACGGACCTTGTGCGCAGGACAGAACCTGCAGGATCCGGTTCATCACCTGCGTTATCTGCGAGTTCTGCGGACGAGCAGTCCAATCTCTTCAGCCTAAGCGTACCTGCCCGATGAGGTCAAACCGGCCGCCGGAGAGTTTATGAACGCCCTCGTTGACAACTTGCGTCAATCGCTGATGGAGGCTTACAGGACTTACGAAAAAGACCTTCAAATACAGCTTCAATCTGCTGAGGAACAGCGTGGTCGGGCCCAGTCGCAGCTCGAAAGAGTGATGGAACAAGCCGCGACAGCGGCACCGGTTCCGGTGTTCAAACAGAATCCGGCTGATGCAGCGGTGAATGAACGCCTGGAGACACTTGTTGACCTTTCGGATTTGAACACTGCAATGTCATTTGCCGATGTGATAACAAGATTGAAGGAATCAGTGGATCCTCCATTGCAGATTCAGCCTAATTGGAAAGATTTGCTGGAAAATGCCGATGTTGAGGAGACAACTCCGCCCGGTATGGATCCGCTTACGGGTATCAAGCTCCGCAAGGCGTTGGAGATTCTGTTGGCGGGAGTTTCGAGCGACTCTTCAGAGCTCGGTTATGTTGTGGATGGTGGGGTTGTTCTTATCGCAACAGAGGGATCACTGCCCAAAAGGATGGTGACAGTCGTCTATGAAATACCTGCTTGTGTTCAGTCGGCAGGGAACAACAGAGAATTGGCTAAGGTGATACAGGAGAGTATTGAGCCAGAGAGTTGGGACGATATCTCCGGTATGGGAGAGGGCACTATCAGGATATATATGGGCAGGAAGCTGGCCATTCGCCAGAGTCCTGAGATTCATCAAAAAATCGCAGAGTTTCTGCAATCTATGACCAGAGATATCCCGGTAAGTACTCCTGTGGATATCCCCTCGGAAATACTCCTTGGCGAGAAGCAGGAGTTGCTCCGCAAAAAGCTAAGTAACGAAATGGACGTCGCCCGCCTGCGGGCAAGCCAATCGGCCATTGAGGAGCAAATCACCGGGATAAAGAGCCAGATAGAGGCAGCTCTGGAAAGCGACTCTGTTACCACTGAATTACAGCAATTGGTTCAAATGCAGGCCGACCAGCTTGCCGCTGTGGAAAAACAACGTCAAGAAAGCAGGCTTGCAGAAATGAAACAAAATCTGGCCAGAGCCAAAATAGAACTGGCACAACGCCGTGAGCAGTTGAGCAAGTCCGCAGGCGGCGACCAACTGGTCAAATTGAACAATTTATTAGCCGATATAACGATAGAGTTCGCCGAGAAAACGGCTGAGCTTCAAGTACTCAGTAATCAGTTTGACCAGACCCAGCAGCAACTTGCAGCCGCTACCGTACTTGATCCTCAAGTCTCACGAATACGCTGGGCAACACGAGCTTTCGAGATTGCAGACCAACGTGTGATTGATTTAAATATACATTCAATCAATTTGCGGGCACCTGTGGTATCGGTCATAGGTGTGGAGTGATTAAACCTTAAAAAGAGCGGCGCCCGCTGATATTATTAGGCGGGCGCCGGTGATAGTTTGATATTGTAAAGCCAATGCGTTATTAATGTTTGAAGTGCCGTTTGCCGGTGAAGACCATTGCGATTCCGTGCTTATCCGCGACGGCGATGACTTCATCGTCCTTCTTCGAGCCGCCCGGCTGTACGATGCAGGCCACGCCTGCCTTGGCGGCGTTTTCGACGTTGTCAGGGAACGGGAAGAACGCATCGGATGCCATTGCGCAGCCCTTCGACTCGTCTCCGGCCCGTTTGAATGCAATCAGGCCCGACTCGACACGGTTCATCTGTCCGGCGCCCACGCCCAGGGCTTTTCTGTTCTTGACCAGCACGATGGTATTGCTCTTAGTGTGCTTGGCGACGAGCCATGCGATTCTCAAGTCCTCGAGCTGCTGCTTCGTGGGCTTGGTCTTGGTTGGGTATGTCAGCACATCGGGCTCCCAGCCGACCAGGTCGCGCTGCTGGAGCAACATCCCGCCGATGATGCAGCGGGCGTCAAACTCGCCGCGGTCGGTCTTGGCCCGGTCTATCGGTCCGGTTTCAACGAGTCGGACTCTGCTGCCCCAGGCCTTCAGCGTCCTGATTATCTCGACCGCGTCCTTATCAAATTCGGGCGCGATGATCACCTCGGCGAAGAACCCGCCGGCGCCGAGTGCTTTGCCGAATCGGCTGTACGATTCCATGATCGTCTGCGCCAATTCGACGTTCACTTTTCTATTCAACGCTATGATGCAGCCGAACGCACTGATGACGTCGCCCTCGTAGGCCTTGCGGTATGCAACGCAGATGTCGTCATCGACCGCACAGCCGCAGGGGTTGAGGTGCTTGACTACGACGGCCGCCGGTTCGGTGAATTCTTTCACCAACTCGAAGGCCGCGTTGGTATCCAGCAGGTTATTGAAGCTTATGCCCGTGCCGCCGGCCTCCAGAGTGCCGCTGCTGACCGATGTCTCGCTGCTTGCCGAGAGTTTATAGAACGCTGCGTTTTGATGAGGATTCTCGCCGTATCGCAGCGACGATTCTTTCTTGAGTGCAATCGAAACTCTCTCGGGATACTCCACGCCGGCTTTGCCGTTAAGGTATTTCGATATGGCGGCGTCGTACGAGGCCGTCAGGCCGAATGCAATTCGCGCAAAATCGCTTCGCAGCTCTTCGCTCACGGCGCCGCTGTTCTTCTCCATCTCTTCGATTACCTTGTCGTACTGGTCGGGTTCCGTCACGACCGTCACGAACTTATGGTTCTTCGCAGCCGAGCGGAGCATGCTCGGTCCGCCTATGTCGATATTCTCAATCGCCTCGGCCAGCGTGCAATCAGGCTTGGCGATGGTCTGCTCGAACGGATAGAGATTCACACAGACCAAATCAATCGGCTCTATATCGTGCTGTTTCATCGCAGCCGTGTGCTCGGTCTTATCGCGCAGTCCCAACAATGCTCCGTGTATCTTAGGATGAAGCGTCTTAACCCTTCCATCCATCATCTCCGGGAAACCTGTTACGGATTCAATTCCCGTGACGTCTATTCCCGCCTTGGCCAATTGCTTGGCCGTTCCACCCGTGCTGATTATTTCCACCCCCATCCCGCTGAGCTTCCGGGCAAAGTCAACAACGCCGCCTTTGTCAGAGACACTTATCAATGCTCTCTTAACTTTCACATCCATTTGGACTTTTTCTCCTTCCTGCTGGTGAAGTAGTGTTGACGAACGACTATTCTCTATTGAACCGGTTGTAAACAGGCAATCCGGCCACGATTGTCGGCGATATAGATCTTTTCGTCCGCTGTATTGGCTACATGTTTCGACACTCCCGCGAAGTTAACCGAATACAGCTTCCTTGCTTTGGCATTATCCATAACGACTAAGGTTCTTGTCTCTGTAATGACGTAGGCTTTGTCGGCGGACTCGGCCAGCAAGTCCGCGCCTCCCGGCACCAGCCACAGGAACGAACCGTTCTCCTTGTCTATCGCCGTTAAACCTTTGCCGCGAACGTGCTGATAGACTACCTTCTGCGTTACACTGGGTGCCTTTTCGAGCACTGCGGCCGTCTGGTGCTTCCACGCAAGCCTTCTTTTCTCCGGCAAGCCGGTAATATCAACTCTGTAAACATTCGTGTCCTTGCTGGCGAAAAACAGGGACATTGAATCTCGAACAAGCGGTCCGGCTATTGCGCCCGATGCATCGAATTGCCAGAGGAGCCTGGGCCCGTCTGAGGCAACGCAGAGAACATTTCCCGCAGCAGTGGTAAAGACGGCGGAGGTCTCATCGGCAAGGACTGACGTGATTATCGAGTCGTTCTCAGCGGCGACCTCGAAGGTCTGGACCCTGTCGTCCGCACGGATTACATGCAGGCGATTATCCACGCCGGCCACGTAGAAATACGAGCTGTTGCGGGCCGCGGGGCAGGTGATGCCGAAGCCAACGTCTGTGGTTTTACGCTCGGCCCCGGATTGTGCGTCAATCTCAACGAGTTTACTACCGCCTGCGGACAAGAGTACATCGCCGTAGAGCTTCAACCCTGCAAATGTCAATCCTGCTTGCGGAACGATTCTGGCGAATACGTCGTTTCCATTCTCCCGGTCCAGAGAGGCGATGTAATTGCGGTTGGAGACAGCATAAATGCGGTCGCCGAGCATGAGCAACTGCTGCAGAGTCTCTGTTTTCTTAATCGGCAGCTCATTTTCCCACAATATTCTCAATTTGGCGTGCTCGAGCAGTTGCGGCGAGACAATGTGCCCGGGACTGCTCTCGGCGGAAAAACCGCTCTGCACCGCACAAAAAGTGAAAAGGCCTGCGAGCAAAACAAATCTGTATCCAAACATTTTCAGCATTTTCATAATTCCTCACAAAAAAATAGCTTTTCGTCGCCCCGTTTCCCAGGATTTCCACGAAGTCATGCGTCCGCCGGGCAGCCAATTGCGTCCGAGTCCTCGTGAGAGCCCTCCTCACGGCAGCTCGACATAATCGGTCAGATCAACATTGCGCTCTTGCTCAAACTTCCGCATCAATTCGATGCGCTCGATATCGTCCTTTATTCGATTTGCCAGCTTGAATATGTAGGGCTTGCCCACGAGGCGGTTTTGCAGGTCGTCGAGCATAGGTTCCCATGTCCCGCCGTACAACTGAGCCTTCAGAATGACCAGCATGCGATGCTCATCGCCGAGGCGGGCAACGAAGTCGCTTACCGCCTTGCTGATGCTTATCTCGACAGCTTTCTCAGTATTCTCGCTTGGCTCTTTCATCTGCCGACACCTCGCCCCGTAAGAGATCCATCTTCATCTTCCATCATGCTGCCCCGTCGGCGAGCTTCTAACGGGACCCGTTCGAGCCGAATACTAACTCCCATTTTCAGGAATTGCAACAAATTTTCCCAAATTCATCTCTCGGGCGCGCAATTCGACGTTTCCTGATGCGATTCGCAGAGTATTATCGGGAGTGCAGCTTGCTGGTTCTGCTGTTGCCGGGCCCTCTGGCTGTTTATCACGCAAATCCAGGCTTTAGAAGCTCAGGTACTTCCCTGCCTTTTCCAACCTCGCTCCTACCTTACCCAAATCCTGCAACGCACAGATGCGGCTTTGCTTCCGCCCCTGTAGAATGCGTTTCACCGTGACCGGACCGAGCCCGGGTACTCTAAGAAGCGAAGATTCAGGCGCCCGATTGGGGTCAACGGGGTAAAACTCGGGGTGTTTGAGCGCCCACGCCTCTTTCGGATCGATGGCCGAGGACAAACTCCCGTCCTGCTCAAAGATAATGTCGGATTCCTCGAAGCCGTACTTGCGAAGAAGGAAATCCACCTGATACAGCCGATGCTCCCGCGTGAGAATATCCGCACGGCTTTCCCGGCCGGGTTGCTCTGCGGTTATCGATCCGTCCCCCAATCCCCGCTGATAGGCGCTGAAATATACTCGGTGCATGTTCAAACGCTTGTACAGCCCATACATATATTTCACGATTTCGGCATCCTGTTCGCCGGCCGCCCCGACGATAAACTGGGTCGTCTGCTTGACTTTCCGGTATTTTGAGCCGTGTCCGGTCAGCCTGCTTATCAGCTTTATTGGTTCAATAATATCCTGGATGTAGTTTTTCTTTTTCGATACGGCCGCCAGCCGTTTCGCGCCCGGAGTTTCGATATTTATCGATACTGCGCTGGCCAGCGAAACTGCCTCTTCTATCGCCGCATCACTCGCCCCGGGGATGATTTTCAGATGAATGTAGCCCTTGAATCCATGTTTTCTTCGCAGAAGTCTTGCCGTGCCGTTCAACCTGTCCATGCTCGTGTCAGGTGAGCCCAGGACGCCCGAGCTTAGAAACAGCCCGAAGACTTTTCTCCGGTTGTAATAGTCCAGGAATACCTTCGCCGTCTCATCCGGCTTCAGACTGCACCGGCGAACATCCATTTGTTCCCTGAGCGGGCAGTACTTGCAATCGTTGGCGCACACGTTTGAAATCAACGTCTTGAAAAGCGTACTCTTGCCCCCGTTTGGAAGTGTTACGGGATATATCCATTTGCCGCCGGCCCTGCGTCGGTGTTCGTCCTTACTGGTGCTGCATGCGCAGGCAAGGTCGTACTGAGCATCCGTGCTGAGTATTTCCAGCCTCTCTTGCGTATCCGGCTTCGATATGATGCCAATCATCCGTTGTTACCTTTGCTGCACTCTCCTTACATTATCGTCCCGGCGACCTTTTAATCTTGTGTATAATTTTCTCTGCGTTCGCCGCCAATGCAAAGACTACAAGCCAGATCACAAAAAGTAAAGCTGCTGCATTCGAGAGCATCCCGGCAAGCAAAAAAATAAGGGCGAGAACCAGGACAATCATTAGCGAGAGCACAAACGGCCCGCCCAGCTTGCTTGTCATTTTGTTCACTTCCGACAATCGAGCT
Source organism: Planctomycetota bacterium (assembly GCA_043820045.1). GTDB lineage: Bacteria > Planctomycetota > Phycisphaerae > Sedimentisphaerales > Anaerobacaceae > JBDREF01. The sequence continues at coordinate 10,778 of JBDREF010000096.1, forward strand.
TCATCCCATTTTCGCAAGACCGACCTTGCTCCTGGCGCCTCGTCTGTGGGCACGGTAACGCTTATCAGGTAAGCCGCTTTGCCGGCGCCGCTGAGAACGTCGGCGGAACTCGGATTCTCCAGCGTGGTCGGATTGAATCCTTCCTTGCGCAGGAGCCCGAGCACGGCCTGCAGCGACTCGGGATTTGCTTTATAGACAACTACAGCATCCACGACTCTACTCTCCTGTTGATCGGTTGCAACAGCCACTTGTATCTGAGCTTAACAAAGCACAGTTGCCGCCGGCGCCGGCACGATTCAGGGTGCCACAACTTCCGTCCGCATCGCTTCAATGGCCTCTCTGGTGGCCTTTCCGATTATTTCACCGTCGACAATTTGCTCGATCCGGCCTTTACGGGCGTTCAGTTCGTTCTTATCGAAGACTACCCTCAAAAGGCCCGTGCTGTTGGCTATGGATAGCAGGATGACGGTCCGGGGGGCGACGTGCATGGCATCGGTTAAGACGGCGCCTCTGAGTCGCTCTACCAATTCGCTTCTGGGTCCCGGATCGACCTGGGGGTATATACTTCGTTTGAAGATCAACAGGACTCTGCCTCTCGCAGCCCGCAGAACACTTCGCTTGGCTAACTGCTGGGCTACACGGTCGTTAAGGTTTCTGGCAGTCGCAAGCCGCGAAATCCACGTCTGAAGACTCGCACTTTTTTTTCTGATGTTCATCTTTTCAAGGCACCGGTCAATCAAGGGTTCGCCAAGAGGTTCTGCGCCTATAGGCTCGATAATCTGCTTCTTTCCGGACGGATTCAAAGTGATGCGCTTGTTCAACAGCAGTTCTGCGAGGACCGCGCCGGCGATTGCATACTGATATTTAACTGCCCTTACAACAGTGCCTTGCGTCTCGTGCAAAGCCAGTAGCATCACCTCGTGGTGCAGGAAAAGAGTACTTTGCATTGTCATTCGAGCCCTCAGGAAACGGTCGTGTTGAGGCTGTTTATCTGTACCTGCGGAAAGAAAGAGCGGTCCCGGCCGGTATTTCTATCCGACCCGGCTCCCAGTTTCCGTCTGGTCCTTTATTACCGACGCCGCAGCCTTAATCATACCGGCTATATCGGAAAGATTCGAGGGGATTATGATCGAATTGTTGGTTTTTGCAAGTTTGCCGAATTCGTCCAGGTACTGCTCGGCGATCCGCAGGTTTACCGCGTTGACTCCACCTTTTTCATTTATCGCAGAGGCAATTTCCCTGATCCCGTTTGCCGTTGCCTCGGCAACTTTCAGAATTTCGATGGCCCGACCTTCCGCCTCGTTTATTCGTTTCTGCTTCTCGCCTTCCGAGCGGGCAATCATTTCCTGCCTGTCGCCCTCGGCTCTGTTTATCTTTGCCTGCCTGTCGCCTTCCGATTCGGCGATAGTCGCCCGCTTTTCCCGCTCGGCCCGCATCTGTTTTTCCATTGCGTCTTTGATGCTCTGAGGCGGAAGAATGTTCTTGACCTCATATCGCGTGACCTTGACTCCCCACGGGTCCGAGGCCTTGTCCACAGCATCAACAATCGCGCTGTTTATGGTCTCTCTTTCCTCGAAAGTCTTATCCAGCTCGAGCTTGCCCATTACGCTTCTCATCGTCGTCTGGGCCAACTGTGCGGATGCGAACTGGTAATTGTTTATTCCGTAAGAGGCTCTCTTGGGATCGACAACCTGCATATACAGTATGCCGTCTACTTCCACTGCGATATTGTCCTTCGTGATGCACTGTTGCGGCGCGACATCAACGGCCTGCTCTTTTAAGGTGTGCTTGTAGGAGACCCTGTCAAGAAACGGCACGAGGATGTGAAAGCCGGCTTCCAGCGTTGTTGAGTACTTTCCCAGCCGCTCGACGATAAAAGCCTGCTTCTGGGGCACTATCCTTATCGTCTTGAGAAAGACGATGACTGCGAAAAACAGTATGCCGATAAGAATGATTGTGAACGTCAGTTCCCTCTGTGTAGCAGCCAGAATTGCCTCGCTTGGTATCGTTGCGAACATTGTTATCTCCTTTCCTCGTAAAATGGTTTTCGTTTCTTCTTCGGTTTCAACTGTTATGGATCAGTAGCCGCTATATCCTCTCTGCTTATACAGCTTTGACCTTAAGCGTGATGTTGTCCTTCCCGATGATCTCTACAACGGTTCCACCGGCGATTTCCTCATCGGCCTGAGCCTCCCAATTGGTCCCGTGGAACTCGACTTTCCCGCCGAGCTTCGGCACAATCTTCTCCTTGACAACCGCTCGCTGGCCGACAAATTCTTCGAGATTATGCTTGAGGTCCTGCTTTGACCCGGAGTGACCGAGGAAAATGCCCTTAAGCCATCTTCTAAGCAGCAACAGCGACAGGACTGAGGAGACGATAAATATGACCAACTGAGCGTTGATCCCGATTTCGGTAATGAGGCAGACGACGGCAACGATCCATGCGCCGATGCCAAAGAAACCGACAATCAGGCCCGGCAGCGCAAACTCCAGAACCAGCAGAAGAAGCCCAACCAGAAACCAGATTATTTCGGGCCGAAGAAAATCTTTGAGCATGTCCATGTGAGTTTCCTTTCAGAAGAATCCTGAACATATGCTATTGCGTATCAGAATATCTACTCAACCACTACAGCGGTGCCGAACGCCAGTATCTCCGCAGCCATCTGCATGACCATCGAGGTTGAGAACGCTATCCCGATTATTGCGTTGGCGCCGAGCTTTTGCGCATCCTCAATCATCCGGTCAATCGCCTGCTCACGGGACTCGCCCATCATCTTGGTATAATCGGTTATTTCACCTCCGACGACATTGCGAAGGCCGGCCATTATGTCCCTGCCTATGTGACGAGCCCTAATCGTATTGCCCCGGACAAGCCCGAGGTGCTTGACAATCTTCTTGCCGTATATCGCATCTGTAGTGGACAAAAGCATTTGAGTTATCTCCTTACATCCTTATATCTGTCTCTCTGCCAGAAATAGACTCTTTCTCGCAGCACCGAAACAAACAGAATCGCCAGCCCAACTATAAGTGCCAGCAGGCCGATCTTCAACAGTATCCCAACGGTGGCGTCCGTGACAACTTCTTCTATTAGCTTGAATCCGCCGTAGATGGTCAGAAGAATAGCCGATACCGAGAATATAATCCAGCCGATGCCCCGTTCAATCCGGTTATATACGCCGTCCCAGTACTGCTGCCATATCCTGTCTTCCGGTTCAACCAGAGTGACCTCGTCGGTTATCGCCTTGAGTCTCCTGAACTCTTTAAGTTCGCCGGCACATTCGTGACACCCGGCCAAATGTTCTTCGAACCGGCGTCTCTGCTCGTCGCTCAGCTCATTGTCCAGGTAGCCCATCATGAGGTCTTTATAATCATGGCAAGTCATTTGTACTGCCTCCTTTTCCTGTGCCTAAAAGTTCTTCGAGTCTCTTGCGGGCATAGTACAGCCTGCTCGTTACGGTGCCCTTATTGCAGAAGAGGGCCTCCGCGATCTCGTCGTACGACATGTTCTGGAAGTGTCGCAATATGATCACTTCGCGGTGTTTGTCGTCCAGCTTGGCGATTGCCTGCCAGACCTTGTCTTTTGTCTCGTTTCTTCTTGCCACCGCCTCGGGGGAAAAGCAGTCCTCCGTGGCCGCCACTTCCGGGCAGTCGTCCGCGTCGAGAGAATTGGCCTGTCTGTACCTTCTCTTCCTCAAATGGCTTATGCACAGATTCTTCAGTATCTGATAGAACCAGGGGAAGAATTTACGGCCGGGTTTGACGTGTTTGATGTTGCGGTATGCTCGAATAAAGGCCTCTTGAGACAAATCCATCGCGTCTTCGCGGTTGCCTACAAGACCTAAAGCAATAAAATACGCATCTTTCATATACCTGTTCACGAGAACTTCAAATGCTTCTGCTGAGCCGCGCCGGCAACGCTGCATCGCTGTCATTTCTTCATGGCACACGCTTGGCACTGTCTGTGACTCCAAAAGCAGACTGTTTATGTTCTCCCTATGGGACACCTTATGGCGAAACGCGGAATCTTTACTTTCTTACCACAGTAATATACACACTGAACACTGATTTTCTTCAAACTATTTTCGATACTTTTTCACGCCCCATAATCGCCCCTGTCATATGGGGACTCTCGGCTTTTGAGATTCGGGATTCTCCGTTCGAGTCTGCGGATCGAGCCGACCCGTCTGGCTCCGAAGCACCCGTCTGCCGGATAAAAAAAGAGGGCCTATACCGATTTGATCGGTACAGGCCCCAAACTGATGCACATTTTGATGTCACAACTGCAAAAGCAGCATTCTTTCGCTAAGGAGCAGTTCTCGGTTGATAGAGCCGGATGTCGTCGAAATACATCTTGCCTGAACCGCCGGGGGCCGTCTGATTACCCTTCGCGCCCAGTCCAATAGCAATCCTGTCAACATTCGCTAGGTTTATGCCCTGATCAGCGAACTTCTGCAGCGGAATGACCCACTCTGTCCAGGTGTCAATGGTTGCCGCATTTACGTCATCGTGGTACACGGCAGCAGGTGTGCCCGTGCTGTTGGAGACAGCGACATACAACGGCTCGGCTGCGTTGCTGGCTATGCCGATATCCTGATTGGCCCACTGCGGGCCGGCCGTACCGGTAATCCTCACGTTGGAGAACTTGGCCGTGCACGTCGCAGCGTTGTTGTGGCTGGTCAGTACCAAGCCTACATAGACATTTGACGCCATCGTGATAGTCTGCGGATTCCAGGACATCGGCGTCCAGCTTGTGCCGTTGCTGGAGTAGTAGCCTCTGAAGTTGCCCGCAACGTCACGTTCGAGCTTCTCCCAGTACGGCGCGATGATCGCCATCTGGGCAGGCGTGGCCACTGAAGTATCGCTTGTGGCGCTGCCGTCTGTGTCCGTTCGCGCCTGGTATCGACATCCGTTTGTCGCCGAACCGGTGGCTGCGGTGGGAGTGATATAAACCGCAGCGAATTTCGAACCGGGATCCAGAGTCTCACGAATCATCACGCCGCACTTGGCCCAGTTATCCGTTAGTTCCACACTCTCTACCTTGGCTTCAATCGAGCCGATGCCGCTGAGCGTCTTGTAGGCAAAGTGGAACTGGTCGGCTGTGCCCCAGATATCCGCGCCTGAGGCGGTCATCGTGTAGGTTCCGACGGGAGCCTCCACGAAGCTGCCGACCGACGCCGGACGGCCGTGGAACCAAATCGAAAGTCCCCCAACACCCCTTTCGGTCCAGTCGCGTGTGGCAGTCAACTTCAATTCCGTCTCGGAGTACTTGGCGAAGTCCGGCTTGTTGTTATCGTAGGATAACGGCATCGCCTGACTGCCGCCGTGAACGATCGTTTCCTCAGTGAATGATGCTGTGGTTTCATCGCCTACGGCAGCACCTGTCCCGTTGCCGGCAAAGTAATCGGCCGTACCCGGAGTGCCGTAGCCGAGCCCGTCATGCCACGAATGCCAAATCTGGTTGTCGGCGGCATCGTAGCTCTCAAAGTCGTCCACCACAAAGAATTCCTGTGTCCTGAAGCTCCAGATGTCACCTGGCCAGACGGCGGGGGTCTCGACGTCATTGAATTCATCAACTCGCCAGTAGTACGTCGTGCCTAAATCGAAAGCCACCGGACCGTAGTGGGTCTCGGTCACGCCGGCGACCGGGGCAGTCCCGTCCATCACGGCCTGCATGTCGGAGCTGAGATAGACATCGTGCCTGCCGGCCTCTCGGCCTGCGGTCCAGCCTAAAGTCACATCCAGACCTATGTTCGTGGCTCCGGAGGCCGGTCGCGGATATCTGGCATTGACGGGGATATGGAAGAAACGCACCTCGCTCAGACCATACTGGGCAAAGATGCCTCCCCAGTTGCTTTTTGCAGTGAGCCTGACAAACTTCGCGGCCACACCCTCGAAGTCCACAGTAGTGTCATGCGCGTAGTTGACCGCGCCAGGACCTTGAGAAAACTCATGGGTTGTGCCCAAAGTCAAGAAATCGACGCCGTCAGCGGAATACTCAATAATCAAATCTTTGAATCCCAAACCGATCAACTGCTCAAGGCTGTCATTGGAGTTCCAGACCCACATCTCATACAGCTTATAGACTCTGTCGAACTCAAATTGGATCCAGGTCGGTTGAACTCCATCCCGGCTGCTCAACCACATCGTGTCGATGCTTATGTTGCCATGCAATAGACCAGTGCTGTCCAGTCCGGAACCGTTCACAGTGTTCTCAGGCCCTTTGCCTTCTTCGCTGCTGGATGCTGTGGCAATGATGTTTTCAACGGGATAGGCAAATAGCTCGGCCGTGAAGCTCCAGAGGCCGCCCTTGTGTATCGTGTTATCGGGTGGGGTATTGACCTCATCGATCCGCCAGTAGTAGCTCTGGCCGAACGAAAGGCGCTCCGGAAGAGCATACATGTTAGGGTTGACGCGTCCCTGGTATACGCTGCCCGGATCAGCCGTTGTCGTAGCCTGATTTACATCGTCCGGATTCGTGCCGAAGTACACGTCATGACTTTCGATATTGGCCCCCGGCGTCCAGCTCAGGACGACATCACGCGGCACGTCCGTCGCGCCGTCGGCCGGATTCGGATCATAAGCGGTTACGCGGGGACCCTGTGTGCTCTCAGGCGGGCCATCCCCCGTTGGTATGTAGTCCGGATTCGTCGTCAGAACGATCTTGTCAATGATCAGGCCATCTTCGCGCATCCAAACGTTCAGGACATGGAGGCCGGTCGTGGGTATGCTTATCTGAGATGGTTCCGGCCTTTCATACCTGCCATTCGCCCACGTGTAATTGGTGCTCCAGCCGGTCATTCGGTTTGAGAGGGGGGTCTCCTCACCGTCCAGGCCAGCGTGGCAAGAGTCATCGCCGCCGCCGGCCCCCCAGCCGCGTATCCAAACATAATGTGGGCCCGTTTTGACGAAGTCAATCTCATAGTCCAATTGCGGGCTCGTGGCGGCGTAGTTGGTGTCGATCTGGCCGCCGCCGTTGGCCTGCATCCCGGCGACGCCGGTGAAGCCGCCGGTCGGGCCGACCAATTCCCATTGAACGCCACCCCGAGGGACACTATTGTCGTAGTGCTCTGCCTCGACCGACACGATCCCGTCCGGACCGGGATCCTGATTCAGCGGCCTTCCCGTTGCCGCGCCCACGGCCATGCTTAGCACCAGGACGAAGGAAAGCAGACAAACTAATTTTGTGTACATGATAGTCCTCCTTTGGAAGCATTTAGGTTTTAATGACCGAACATGATCTTCACTTTTCCTGCCTTTCGTGACTTCACTTGCATGAGGCCAGCACGATGTTTTGTGATGTCAGAATGACCTCCTTCCCTAATAAAGCGGCTATTCATCGGTCAAGGCAAGAACTGTCTCTCGCAGGTAGGCTACTTAGGTAGTTTTGCTGACGCTTTCTTTCTCCGTGCTTCTTGAGAAAACCGTCAACAAACGGCCTGAGACCTGCCTGCCAGGGAGCCGAAAGTCCACGGACACGACCTTGTGTCTAACATACCAAATCCGTCACCCCCTCGTCAAGGAGAATCGCCCGGTCCTGCTCTGAAGAAACGTCGTTCCGCTGCGGTCAGAACATCCAGGATGGCTCACACGACTGAGCGACAGGTCTTGTCTTGCCCTGGCAGCTACCGCTCTGACGGCATCTTTGTTCTGCGAGAAGGCCGGTCATGGCCCTTGTTATGATGCGAAGAACACACCGGATGACCAACAAGCAAGAGAAGGCAAGAACACCAGCTTATTCAACGGCCCCAAGACCCAGCGGTTTCCCTGCCTTCGGGTCTGAGACAGCGGCGGGGCAAGGGGCGCCCCGGTACCATAAGAGGTAGCGGATCTGCGGCTAATTCTCGCGATAGAGCTGTTCCCTATTCAGGTTTAGCTAATTGCCGGACAAGGACTTCGCGAACGGCCAATTCGGCAGTTTCGGAGGAGGTCTGCTTTCCGATGTACAGGCCTATCTTTCCCTTTTCAGGTTCTGCCATCTGGACGGCTCCTATCTCCTCTCCGTTGAGCCACACCTGTATTTTCTTGCCCTCC
>JBDREF010000097.1:0-2481 GCA_043820045.1 Planctomycetota bacterium
ATCGATTCCTGTGAGGGCCAACGTATCGGTATGCTGCCGCAGGTAGCGGGGGCTTATGATTTCGTACCACAGATAGACGGGTCCCGATTTGTGACGGCAGAAGAAAATCATGTCCTTGCCGCGTTCGGCGAGTTTGGCAAACGTATCCATCCCGCCGCCAGCGGCATAGACCAGAAACACATCGGCCGTATCGAGGTCGCTCAGGCCGGCCAGGTCTCCGGTTCCCTTGATGCCGGCGGGCGAGAGAAACGTGACCGGAAAGTCGGCCTTCTCGCCGAGTTCGCCAAGCTCGCGTTTGATGCGGGCCAGCTCCTGCTCGGCGTCCTGCTGGGTCCGGATGCCGCCCCAACTACGCCAACTGCTCTGGTGGCGGGGCGTGGGCGTACTGTAAACAAGTATCGGTTTGACGACGAGTGCCCGGCGTTCCAGTCCGGCCTCGGTTTGCCTCTCCGCTGCCGAGACGGCCGACCAGGTCAGCCCGGTTACGGCGGCTCCCAGGACCGCCGCCCCGCCTACGCCCTGCAGAAAGCCTCTGCGGGTAATTGCGCTTGCTGAATGATCGTGGCCGCACGGGCAGCACGTACTTCGTATGGGATAAGCTTCGTGATTTTTCGCAGTCATTGGATATTCTCCTTTCAATTTGGCTCTTTGCACGTCCAAACAAACACACCCTTCGTCCGGCAAGTATAACCGAAACCCAGGGGGCCAAAAAGAAAAAAGGCCGCATGCCTGCCGCTGACTCGGGCAACCGCCTGCTTTTTCCAATTTGTCCTTGCAACCGGCGCCTTCAAGTCTGAGAATATCCTGTTGGAGTGCGGAAACATGACAGTAAGGCGCAACGGTTGGACTCGCCGAAGTCTGACCACCATTTTCTTTTGAACAGATGGGTGCTTGTGATTATACTGTTTGCATTATGTCCAACTGGTCTCGTCGCTCGTCATTTGTATCTCGGTCCTTTGGTGGCGACCGTTCTCAAAGGAGTTGTTGTTTATGGTAGCCAAACATTTTAGGAACCTGACTCTTGTTGTGATAGGGCTTGCCTGCAGTGTCGGCAATGGTGCGGAATTGTCCGACCTGATTGCCCGGCTGGAGAAGCTTGACGGCAAGAACGTGATTTACGGGGCCGTTCACATTGAAGATCTTACGTCAAGGGCGGATGATAAAGACACCAAGCCGCTTGAGAAGGCGGATTATATGATTACGGCCGACGCCAATGCACTGACAGTTGCGGTCGCGGGCAAGATTTCGGATTCGAAGGTTTTTCGGGAATTCTCAATGTTCCGGGCCGGTGAGCTGGTGCAATACGGTCCACATCTGGCTCGTGAGCTGGATGGACTGAAGCTTATCGAAAATCGCGCCGGTTCGCATCAGGGCATTTCGTGCAGATACTGGCGTCTGAACTCTGAAGAGAAACAGAAGAAGTCCGGAGTCAGTTCAACTACCGTCAGAGATGTAGAACTCTGGATCGACGCCGACGGCTATCCTGTGGCCGGTTCGTTCAAGGCCAAGACCGAAGGCCGGATGCTGCTTTTCAAGTTCGACGCCGGGTCGATACGCAGCCAACGCTATCAGCGACTGGGAAATCGTCTGGTTCTGGTTCTCGACAGGAACGAAACAGATGTGAAATCGACGGCGGGCGCTGAAAAACGTACGGTCACGACCGCAGTTGAAGTGAAAGAGAGTGGACCGGCGCTCTCACCGAACAAGTAGAAGAGGAGCATCATGAATCTAAGGTACATTTTACGAACCGTATGTTTTGTCTCTATTGCGGCGTCGATGGGCACGGCAGAGGCGGCAACTTCGCGGGGGCGGGCTGTCAGCAGCGCGCGGGCGTACCCCGGGTACGAGATGGTCTGGGCGGATGAATTTAACAAGGACGGCCCGCCGGATCCCTGCAACTGGACTTATGAGCGGGGCTTCGTTCGGAACGAAGAATTCCAATGGTATCAGCCTCAGAACGCTCGCTGTGATAATGGCCTGCTAATAATCGAAGGCCGGAAGGAGCGTCAGGAAAATCCCCGCTACGACCCCGACAGCACAAGCTGGAGACAGAACCGGAAATACTGCGAGTACACGTCCGCGAGCCTGACGACCCGCGGCTTGCACAGTTGGCAGTACGGGCGGTTCGAGATGTGCGGCCGTATCGACACTCGCGCCGGACTGTGGCCCGCGTTCTGGACGTTAGGTGTCAAAGGCGGCTGGCCCGGCGGCGGCGAGATCGACATCATGGAGTACTATCGAGGCATGCTCCTGGCCAACGCGGCCTGGGCCTCGGAGAAGCGATGGGCGCCTATATGGGATGACTTGAGGAAACCTATCACCGAATTCAACGATCCGGACTGGTCGGCGAAGTTCCACGTGTGGCGGATGGACTGGGACGAGAACAGTATAAATCTATACGTTGACGACTTGCTGCTTAATACCATAGATGTGACTAAAACCTTCAACAAGGACAGTGAAGGAAAGAACCCGTTCCGCCAG
>JBDREF010000098.1:0-14035 GCA_043820045.1 Planctomycetota bacterium
CTGAAGTATGAGATCGTCTTTTTTCTTTTGATACTTCAGCTCCGGCGGCACTATGAACCAGCTTGGCCAGCGGTCGTAACTCAGCCGTTCCTGAATTTCTCTTTTCAATTCCGCACGGCGTGCTATCGGATCGGCGGGATAGAAGGAGTCTTCCAGGTATTTCTCGGTAGCAGAGTCTGTCAGGGTTGCGTCCAGGAATTTTGTGATGGTCTGGTCGTGAAACTCGCTGACCTGCTCCGGATTGTTCCTGACCACGTAGAGGTGGTAGTCCAACTCGTCGAAGCCGATGCACAGTTCAAAGACGACAACCGCTATCACGAGCGTAAGGGAGGTAAAGGCCCAGGTCAGACCCGGCCGATAGCGCGTGAAATGACCGATGCCGAGTACGAATCCCGCAATGACCAACGCATCGAGCCAGGCACAAATCCATGGCGCGAAAGAGAATCCCCATTGAATAGGCTCGACTGCTCTGGCGGCGCCGAAGTATCCCCAATAGAACAGTTGCGGCGCGGTACACAGGGCTATCGCGATAAATCGCGAGCGAAAACGCAGCGGCCGACACGCAGCGGCGACGCAACTGACCAGCAGGCAGATGGCGAAGCCCGGCAGATTGGCCAGGACAAAGACCGCCAATATGAAAATGAAGCTGTAGCGAAAGCTCATGAGTTGTGATATCAGAATCGGCGCTACGCCCAGGACGCCCATGAGCAGGCCTAAAACAAGAATCTGCCAGGGGTATTCAAAAATACTGATGCCGGTTTTCATGGACTGGTCCAAACGCCAGAATTCCGGCGTCGTTACGGTTTGAACGTCGAACGACCAGAATGAGCCGGCGACTATTTTCGACCAGAAAACGCAAGTCAGACAGAACGCCACCACGGCAAGAAGCCAGCATGTCTGGACGTTCTTGTGGCTGTAATGAAGGGTCGGACCGACGGCCATAAAGGACTTCGAGGCAACTATCGGTATCTTTTCCGTCTCTTTACCATCCATAAGCCTCACCTCGTTGTGACTCGTGAGAAGCGGTCCGCAACTCGGACGACGAGAGAAGAGGCCCGAGCTTATGTTCCTTCACCGCTGCTGGCAAGATAAGCAACTTGTTCGTCTGTTAGCGTGTCAATGCCTATTGACATTGATTTGAGCTTGAGCTTGCTTACCTGATGCTCTATTTCCAGCGGGACATCGTGAACGGCGACAGAAAACTTGCCCTGTTTCTTGACCGTATATTCAGCCTGCAGCGCCTGGGTGGCAAAGCTCATGTCCATCACGCTTGCCGGGTGTCCCTCGGCGGCGGCGAGGTTAATCAGCCGTCCTTCGCCGAGCAGGTAAATGCGCTTGTTGCTCTTAAGGACATATTCGTCAACATGGTTGCGCACGTTGTGGATCACCTTCTTGCTGAGCTGTCTCAGGGCCGGTATGTCTATCTCGACGTCGAAATGTCCGCTGTTGGCGACCACCGCCCTGTCTTTCATGGCGCGGAAATGCTCTGCCCGCAGGACGTGTTTGTTGCCAGTGAGCGTTACGAACAGCTCGCCGATTTTTGCCGCCTTTGCCATCGGCATAACTTCGAACCCGTCCATGGCGGCCTCGAGCGCTTTTACCGCGTCGATTTCGGTGACCGTGACAATTGCTCCCATTCCCCGTGCTCGCATTGCAAAGCCGCGTCCGCACCAGCCGTAGCCGGCCACGACGATCTTCTTGCCGGCCATCAGGAAATCCGTCGCTCGAATGATGCCGTCCACCGTCGATTGGCCGGTGCCGTAGCGATTGTCGAACAGATGCTTGGTCGCGGCGTCGTTTACTGCGATTACCGGAAACTTGAGCTTGCCTTCTCTTGCCATGGCCCGCAGCCTTACGACGCCCGTCGTTGTCTCTTCCATACTTGCGATGATCCGGCCGGCGTCTTTCTTTCTGCGGGTATGCAGCTCGTTTACCAGATCGGCGCCGTCGTCAAGTGTAATGACGGGTTTGTGGTCGATAGCCGCATTGATATGCTTGTAATAAGTATTGCGATTCTCTCTGCAAATGGCGAAAACAGCTATGTTGAAATCCTTAACAAGCGAGGCGGCCACGTCGTCCTGGGTGCTCAGGGGGTTCGATGCGCAGAGAACAACGTTTGCCCCGCCCGCTTTTAATGTTCTAACCAGGTTGGCCGTCTCGGCGGTAACGTGCAGGCAGGCTGAGACGTTTTTGCCCTTAAGGGGCTTGTTTTTCGCAAACCTCGTGCGAATGGCCGCCAGGGCGGGCATATCGTTGTCGGCCCAGAGAATCCGTTTCTTTCCGCCGGCCGCTAACGACAAATCAGCTACGTCATATTTCATTTATCAATCCTTTCAAAGATGAACAAGAAGCATGAATATAGACCCGAACGACGGCGATTGCAAGCCTTTATTTGTGCAGGCGATGCCGTATGCCGTGTGTGCGATCGGCATTCGGTGGCAGATTGCGATTCATTCTCACCATTTGTCATTTCGCCCGGAGGCCGAAGGGCGAAGTGGAGAAATCCGGCCGCGAAGGACGGACAAGCTCCACTTGCCGCCAGATGTCTCGACTGCGCTGCGCTCCGCTCGACATGACAGAATTTTCCAAAGCCCCATGAACTCCCCCCCGTATTCCGACCGCAGGCGGTGCCGTATTTGGCTTCAACTTCCCATCAGGATAGGGTTTTTAGGGTGGACACCCTTATCTTCTTTGGCAAAGCCAAACGCCTAAATAAATTGCTCTGGAAATGGTTGTGGAAAGATGGGGTTTTTGTGTTTAATACAGACTGTATAATTATCGTTAACCATAATTCGAGTCGGACGGATAAGATATGAGCAGGCTCTGTACCTTCATTGGCATGATAGTCTTTGGCTGGATAGGATGGTGGATAGGAGCCAGGTTTGGTGGATTCATGACCGCCTTTTTAATCAGCACCATCGGCAGCATTGTCGGAGTTTACGTAGGCTGGCGCATCAACCGCGATTACCTAAGCTGAAGCTCCGTTGAATCATCGAGAAACCGCCAACCGATCAGCGCCACGCAAGAGATTGAGGCGAGTATTGAACAAGCAGCGGGAACTTCTTATAATGGCAGAAACAGTTTGTGTTTCCCGTCTTATACAGATTGTATAATATTTGTTAGGCTCATGGGATTGGCGATGCACGACGTTTTTGTATGTCACGCGAGGGAGGACAAAGGGCAAATAGCACGCCCCTTGGCTGAAGGTCTTCGATCCTCGGGTCTGATTGTCTGGTACGACGAATTCTCCCTTAAGCTTGGGGATTCACTTCGAGAGAGCATCGATAAAGGTCTTGCTGATTCGCGTTTTGGTATAGTTGTGCTTAGTCACCATTTCTTTTCCAAGAGCTGGCCGCAGGCCGAGCTAAATGGACTATTTGCGATAGAGACCGCAGGTGGGGGAAAGAAAATAATCCCAATATGGCATGAGATCACGAAAGCTGAAATAATAGAATATTCTCCCATTCTTGCTGACAGAGTTGCCGTCACCACGAATATCGGTCTCGATGCTGTGCTTGAGCGAGTTTTGGACACAATCGATACTGAACGGCAGCACAAGGCTGGAAAAGGTCGAGTAGTTTCTATAACCCCAACTTCTGTCAGGCTCTATTCTGGGAAATGGCAGGTACAGACGCCAATAACTGTTACGAACCTCGGTAACTCTCCGGCCTACAGTGTAGTTCTTAAGATACTTGTTCATGGTCAAAAAGTAACAGCTTCTTCCCTGGAGGTAGGAACTGACCCGCAGGCCTTGCCCCTCGAAGCAGCGATTGGCCATATCACCGTGTCTGCTGACCTATTGCGATTAAACTGTTCATCGAGAGATGGACAGCAGATTGTTATGCTCATTCTGCATACTGCGCCAGCGAAAAGCAGTCGCACCATCTTCATTAAGGGCACGATACCGGTTGATAGTTCGGCTGATGTCGCAGTAGTCGATGTTGATGAAAGGCCTCAAGAATTCCTGACCAAGGATGGCGAACTGGCGCTTATGTTCAAACCTACCGAAGACTTGACTGTCAACGGGGTCTCGCTAAAAATGAGGCGACAGATATAGACTAAATTGCGAGTGGAAGACATAATTGCATCCGGAGAGCATGTGGGCATCTATCTCTGGATAGGGCCAATTGAGCGATATAAAACAGAAGCAGGGACAGGTGGGAGTATTGAACAAGCAACGAGAACTTCTCATACAGGCAGAAACAGTCTGTTCCCTGCCAGAGGCATGCGAGGACAAGCTTTCCCGTTTTATGCAGACGGTATAATCATTGTTTGGCGTAAGGAGTATTAACAGTGCCTACCAATTTCTATTACATCTACGCACTAAAAGATACCCGCGTTTCCCCGGCGAGACCATTCTATATTGGAAAAGGGACTGGTAGTCGCGCCTACGATCATCTTGTAAAACCAGACAAGACTTTAAAGTGCAAACGAATTGGCGAGATCATCGCCTCTGGGAAGACACCGCTGGTTGATATTCTTGCGGATGATCTTACCGAAACCCAAGCATTAAAACTGGAAGCTGAACTTATATCAGCCTTCGGCACTGAGACGACAGGTGGCTTACTGACAAACACGGTTGTTCCGGCCGGACTCGGGGGAAAGAAAAGAAAGAACCTAATAGTGCCACAAGGGGCCGTTGAAAGAGCCCAAATTGGGCTGGAGTTCATCAAGTCCGCAATGGTAGAGCTTATCAGAACGAATCCAGATGGAATTACAAACGCGGATGCCGCTAGTTTGTTGGGATTGCGCAGCGACTACAGGGGACGGCAAAAGGATTATCTGTCTTATAGTGTACTTGGCCTGCTTCTACGGGAAAGTAAGATTCGACGTGAGGGTAATAAGCACATCAGTAATCAATGAGAAAAGCCGAACAGGCGGATCCCTAATGCCCCGACGGTTAGCCGCCCCCTTCCGGTGAAATCTGAGCAGAAGACGCTCGACAAACTGGCAGGCGAGCACTTTACGGGCTTAAGACGCGGTTTTTAAGTCAAAAACAGCTATTTGCATATTTACAAGAAAGCATTGCAAGTTTGCATCGTGATATTGCAGCCTTACATCGTGGCAAAGTAAGCCTCCTCTGTGGCGAAGTCGGCATGATATGTGACAAAGACGGCTTACTCCACGACAAAGTCAGTGTGACTTGTGGCAAAGTCAGCGTACTCCGTGGTTAAGTCGGCTTAATCCATCGCAGAGTAAGCGTGACCCGCGACAAAGTAAACGTGCTCCGTGGCAGAGTGAGTCCACAGGATGGCTTGCGCCACGTGATATGTTACAAAGTAAGCTTCCTCCATGGCTAAGTCGGCGTGATATGCTACAAAGCCGGGTTGCTCTGAGGCGAAGACGGCTTACTCCATGATAAAGTCGGTGTGACTTGCGACAAAGTAAACGTGCTCAGTGGCAGAGTGAGCGTTATATGTGACAGAGTCGGCTTACTTCGCTGCATTGTAAGCGTGATATGGGGCGGATGAAGTCCACAGGATGGCTTGCGGCACGTTATGTGTGATCGATTCGTTTCAGCTTCCAGCGGGCAATCTCGGCGTGCGATTATTTAGAACCTCTAACATAATGAAAGAGACACGGATTCACACTGATTTCCATACCCACGGCATGGCCGAGCCACTGTTTATAATTCATTTCTCCGTGTTCTCTGTGGCCAACTTTATTTTTGTTAGAGTCTTTTAATTCTATAAAGATGCACGTCCCACGCCTCGAAGCTGTCCTTGAAAACGCCGTCGTTTACGGTAATTGTCCGGTTTTCGCCAATTACTTCTACGGCTTTTACACTCTCGGCATCTCGCAGGGTAAATGTGGCCGTTGTCTTGTCGCCTCTCATTCCGACGGCAAAAAGGTACGTCGCGTCATCGTGCCTTTTAGTCATCATTGCGACAGGTACGGCTTCGTTGCTCGACGAGATGATGGCCGCATCTTCAATCGTCGGGCTGTTCAGCACTTCTGCAAGCTCGGTAATCTGGCGGTTTATCGCGGTGATCGTCGAAAGCATCTCGGGATCGTTCAGAATCGCCGATTCATTAAACTTCGGCTGAAATTCGTGCACGAAGTAGATCAGGCCCGTCGAGCCGTGGATAAGTGACATCCACACCTCGCACCGCACCTGATACGGCGTGGCTTTGGCATTGGGATTGCTGATCCGGGTACATTCGATGCAGTTCCAGACCACCTTTTTACCGCCGGTCCATTCGACCAGGCGCTCGACACCCCCGGCGACGTACCAGAGATTGCCGGTTATCTGAGGCTTGTCGTGAACGACGGGATAGATATCGAACGAGGCGATATCGCAGCCCTTGACGTACTCGGCGTAATCTTCCGGGTGGTTTGTCCGAACGCCCCGCCCGTAATAGCCATCCCAGGCCACGCCCTGGCCGAGGTTCAGAAGGATCGGGCGCGTCGGATCGGCGGTTCTGATCTTATTGTAATCGTCAATTATCTTCTCCGGCAAAATCGGCGGGCCATAGCCTTTGCCTTGTCCGAGCGACTGGGCGTTGTCCGGCTCATCGCCGTGCATCCAGCCTATGATCGTTGGGTCGTTAACGTGTTCAAGAGCGAACTTGTTTTGATGGCAGATGACTTTCATTCCGGCATCTCTTAATTGCGCAAGCTGCTCTTGCGTGGGGCCTCTCCAGAGCCCAACATATGTGTTAAAGCCGGCCTCCTTGTATTGCACGGCCTTTTGCGGATTTTGCAGCCAGACCGCTATCGGGAAGAAATCGACGCTATGCGGAGGCCCGTTTTTCCAGGCGGCGTACTGGTTTGCTGTGGCAACCGCCTGCAGAGCGGTACTGAATACGGCTATCAGAATAATCCACAAGCAGCTTCTGCGAATCATAGTAATTCCCCTGACGACAGTGATTTATCGGATACCAGATTACATTCAGGACACACTTTAAAGCATAGCAGAGGAGTATGGAAAACACAAGGATAAGCAAAATGCCGGGTTCCCAGCGGTGGGAAAATTTGTGAGAGATAAGACTTGATTAATAAGCCTGCTGGTGTTATCATTCCCTCCTTTGCCCCGAAGAAATCGGTGAAGAGAAAAGCTGATATGGAAAGGACCACACAATGCTAAGCCCCGTCTCAGTACCGACCCGTGCGATTCTTGTTCTCACTTTATTGTTCTGCCTGCTGCCGACTCAATCATTCATTTATGGCGAACCTTTGGCTATAGTCACTATCGAGGCGGGAGATTATGACCGTGTTGATACGCCCGTGTCGCTCGATTTGTCCGGCGCTGCGCTGGGCTTTCCGTCGGACGACATTCACCTGGTGGAAGTAACGGGCTCAGAACGGGTTTCGATTCCCGTGCAGTTCGAGGCCGGTAGCCCGCCGCGGTTGTGGTGGGTGCTTTCCGGCAAAACCGAGGCGGGAAGCAAGCGTATGTACGAGCTGGTAAAGGGCGGCACGCGCGCTGCTTCCGGCGTAAGTGTGGAGCTTGACGATAAGGTCGCGCAGATACGAAGCGGCGGAACAAAGGTCCTGAACTACAATCACGCTATTGTTCCCGCACCGGCCGGACAAAGCAAGCTTTATGACCGCGGCGGCTTCATTCATCCGTTGTGGTCGCCGGCGGGATCTGTGCTGACGGAGATTCATCCGAAAGACCACTATCATCACCTGGGTATCTGGATGCCCTGGACACATACCGAGTTTGAAGGCAAGCAGGTCGATTTCTGGAATCTCGGCGAAGGGCAGGGAACAGTGCGTTTTAAGAGGTTTCTTTCGACTACAAGCGGTCCGGTTTACGGCGGTTTTCAGGCCGAACAGGAGCACGTCGCGCTCAAGACCGACGAAGGTGAGAAGGTTGTCCTCAACGAGATATGGGATGTGCGCGTGTACAACGTAGGCGGGCCGGAGAAAGGCTACTGGATCTGCGACCTTGTCTCGACTCAGCGCTGTGTGGCGGACAGCCCTCTTCTGTTGGAAGAGTATCGCTACGGCGGCTTCGGCTTCCGGGCGACTGCCGATTGGAAGGGTGAGACCGCCGCGTATCTGACCAGCCAGGGCAGGACCCGCAAGGACGGTCACGCGACGCGGGCCCGATGGTGTGACACGGCGGGTGTCTCAGGCGGGCAGTGGAAAGGCATCACCCACTTCAGCGGCCCGGAGAACTTCCGCCATCCCGAGCCGATGCGAATCTGGCCCGGGGCCGAGCAGGAGGTGTTCTTCAACTGGGCGCCCGTGCAAGCCGGCGAATTCGAGATGAAGCCGGGCCAGGACCACCTGTTCAGGTATCGCATGTTCGTGCACGAAGGCAAGGTTGATGTTAACAATACCGAGAGACATTGGAACGATTATGCTCACCCGCCGAAGGTCGGGCTTGAGACTGTGGAGTCCGCTGATGCCATTATGCTCTTTGGCGGCACGGACTTTTCGCATTGGACGACCGGAACCGACAAGGAGATAGGCTGGAAGCTCGTC
Source organism: Planctomycetota bacterium (assembly GCA_043820045.1). Taxonomy (GTDB): domain Bacteria; phylum Planctomycetota; class Phycisphaerae; order Sedimentisphaerales; family Anaerobacaceae; genus JBDREF01. Next base: position 8,437 of record JBDREF010000098.1, read on the forward strand.
AATGGTGCGATGAAGGTTGTGCCCGGCAGCGGCAGCATAATGACTAAGCGCGACTTCACCGATTTCAAGATGCACGCCGAGTTTAAGATCCCGCAAATGCCGCCGGACGTCAAAGGTCAGGGCCGCGGCAACAGCGGTATATACATACAGCGTCGCTACGAACTCCAGATTCTCGACTCTTACGGTCTGCCGCCTAAAAACAATGAGTGCGGATCCATCTACACGTTCAAGGCGCCAGATAAGAACGTCTGCGAATTGCCGGGCAGGTGGCAGAGTTATGACATCATTTTCCATGCGGCGCGCTACGAGGGACAAAAGAAGGTCAAGAACGCGCGGATCACGGTCTGGCAGAACGGCGTTCTGATTCACAATGACGTGCAACTGGAGAATAAGACGGGCGCAGGTCGGCCGGAAGGGCCGGAGCCGGGACCCATCCTGCTTCAGGAGCACGGCAACGAGGTTTCTTTCCGCAATATCTGGATAGTACCTCTGTGAGGCTAAGCTGAGGGTATGAAAGGCCTGTCGCTGGGAAATTTGAATTGATTATTGGCCGTCGCTGGTTATAATTTGTGGACTATTTTCGAGGTTTCAGGCAAAGATAAACCATGTTATTCTTGAGCGTAAGCCTTGCTGACGACAGCAGTTGTGGTGGTCATGCTCAACAGGAGGAAATCGTTGGGAAACAGTGCACACAGGCATTGTTTCGCTTGGAATAGCACATTTTGTGGAAGCGTTAAAGATATTTTGCATTAAGGAGAATAACAAATGGCTAGACCTGTAACACTCTTTACCGGCCAGTGGGCGGATCTGCCACTGGAAGTATTAGCTGAGAAGGCGGCAAGCTGGGGCTATGATGGGGTGGAGTTGGCCTGTTGGGGCGATCACTTCGAGGTGGATAAGGCCCTGAAGGACGACGGCTACTGCAAGGCCAAGCGCGAGCTGTTGGGTAAGCTCGGTCTTAAGGTTTTCGCGATTTCCACGCATCTTGTGGGCCAGGCGGTCTGCGACAATATCGACCAGCGCCACAAGGCAATCTTACCAGAAACAGTCTGGGGCGATGGAGACCCTGAAGGCGTCCGCAAGCGGGCAGCGAAAGAAGTCATCAAAGCAGCCAAGGCGGCCAAGAAGCTCGGTATAAAAATCGTCAACGGTTTTACGGGCAGTTCGATATGGCACATGCTGTACTCGTTTCCGCCCGCTTCGCCGGCAATGATCCAGGCCGGCTACGACGACTTCGCCAAACGCTTCACACCAATCCTCGATGCCTTCAAGGCCGAGGGAATCAAGTTCGCTCTGGAAGTTCATCCGACCGAGATCGCGTTTGACATTGCTTCCGCACAGCGCGCCGTAGAAGCAGTCAAAGGCCACAAATCCTTTGGTTTCAATTACGATCCAAGCCATCTTGGCTATCAGGGTGTGGACTACGTTAAGTTCCTCCGGACCTTCCCCAAGCGAATCTTCCACGCGCACATGAAAGATGTCTGGTGGGGTCACGGGGACGGTACGGTAGGTGTTTTTGGCGGTCATACGGACTTTGCCGACCCGCGCCGCTACTGGGACTTCCGCTCGATCGGTCACGGCGACATCAATTTCGAGGAAATCATTGTCGCCCTGAACGATATCGGCTATACGGGCCCGCTCTCTGTCGAGTGGGAGGACAGCCGAATGGACCGTGAGCACGGTGCGGCCGAAGCCTGCCAGTTCTTCAAGAAGGCGGACTTCAAGCCCTCGCAGATCGCTTTCGACGCTCAGTTTGACAAATAATCAAGATAGCATTTTCGGGGCCTGCGGAGTGCGGAATCCCGTGCTCCGCGGCCCATCAAGACAGGAAGTGAATTTATGACGGGCACGAATACTGTCAGCCGGCGCCGGTTTCTCAAGAGATCGGCCGGCACTGTCGTTGGGGTACTCGGTCTTCCGCATATCATTCCGTCCTCGGCTTTGGGCGGCTCAAGCGGCGTCGCCCCGAGCAATCGCATTACTATGGGCTGCATCGGAGTAGGCTGGCAGGGCGGCAGCAACCTCAACTCGTTTCTCCGCGAAAAAGACTGCCAAATTGTCGCCGCCTGCGATGTTGACGCAAATCACCTGCAAAGCGCGGCCGACCGCGTCAACGGCCAGTACAAGAACAAGAATTGTGCCACGTACCACGACTTCCACGAGTTGCTGGCGCGTGACGACATCGACGCGGTCTCCCTCGGCCTGCCCGACCACTGGCATGCGATTCCGGCCATAGAGGCTGCGAAATCCGGCAAGGATATATTCGGCGAAAAACCCCTCTCTCACAGTTTGAGAGAAGGCCGCGCAATGTGCGATGCCGTCAAGCGTTACGGGCGAATCTGGCAGACCGGCAGTTGGCAGCGCTCGCAGGCCCACTTCCGGCGTGCGTGCGAGCTTGTGATAAACGGCCGTATCGGGAAGGTGACCAGGGTCGAGGTCGGGCTGCCCTCGGGGCACACGGACTTCGGCAAGACCAAGGGTCAGGAAGGGATTTGTCCTGCCCCGAAAGAACTCGATTATGACCGCTGGATCGGTCCGGCCCCTTATGTGCCGTATTGTCCGGCGCGCGTGCATAAGAACTGGCGATGGGTTCTCGACCATGGCGGCGGTCAATTGATGGACTGGGTGGGCCACCACGTGGATATCGCGCACTGGGGCTTGGGTTGCGACTATAGCGGTCCGCATGAAATCGAGGGCTCGGGCGAGTATCCCGCGGATGGCTTATGGAACAGCCCGACGAAGTACCGGTTGACGGCCAAGTATCCGAACGACGTTACGATGATAATCGCCGGCGGGCACCGCGACATCCGGGGCGGGACCAAGTGGATAGGCACTGACGGCTGGGTCTGGGTCAGTCGTAACGACAGTCTGGAAGCTGAACCTAAAAGCATCCTCGACGAGAAAATCGGGCCCAACGAAACACGCTTGTACGATTCGCCGGGTCATTGGCGGGACTTTCTTGACTGTGTAAAGAGCCGAAAGACGACGATCGCACCCTGTGAGGTCGCACATCGCTCGGCAACGCCGGGGCATCTCGGACAGATTACGATGCTGTTGGGCCGTAAGATACGCTTTAATCCGGATACGGAAGAAATTATCGACGACCCGACTGCGACACGTCTGCTGGGCAATGCGATGCGCAGCCCCTGGCACTTGCGAGATTGATTGCTGATACTTCAGACATGGAGTTATTATGAAAATGACAAGACAAATAAGCCGTCGCCAATTCATCAAGAGGGCAACCGGTACGGCAGCGGCGGCAATAAGTTTACCGTATCTCGTTCCGTCATCCGTTTTTGGCGGAGCAGGCAATACTTCGCCGAGTGAACGGATTACTCTGGGCTTCATCGGCGCAGGTAAGCAGAGCAAGCATTTGATGAAGTCTTTTCTGAATTCGCCCGGTACGCACATCGTGGCCGCCTGCGATGTTGACAGGCTCAAACTTGAGCGCGGCAAGAAGATGGTCGAAGACCACTACGCAGGCAAGAGCGGCGGCACGTACAAGGGCTGCGATACTTACGATGACTTTCGCGACGTGATTGCCAGGGACGACATCGATGCGGTAGTCATCTCGACGCCTGACCACTGGCACGCGATAACGGTCATTCAATCGGCAAAGGCCGGCAAAGATATTTACTGCGAGAAGCCCCTCTCGCAGACCATCGTCCAGGCCAGAACCATGGTCAATACCGTCAGGCGCTACGGACGGGTCTTCCAGACCGGCAGTATGCAGCGCTCGGACTGGCACTTCCGCTTAGGTTGTGAACTGGTTCGGAACGGTTATATCGGTGAGTTGAAACACGTGACCGTCGGCGTCGGCGGTCCGCCCGAGGATAAATCGTTGCCCGCTCAGCCGGTGCCTGATTATCTTGACTGGAACATGTGGCTCGGCCCGGCACTTTGGAGGCCTTATAACGAAGAACTGTCTCCCCACCTTAGCTGGGACGGCTTTCCTAATTGGCGAAACCACAGCAGCTTCGGCGGCGGCGGAATGACCGACTGGGGGGCACACCATTTCGATATCGCCCAGTGGGGTATGGGTATGGACGAGAGCGGCCCGGTAGAAATCATCCCGCCGGACGGCAAAGATTATAAGGTACTGACCTATAGGTATGCCAACGGCGTCACTATGACACGCGATAAAGCCAACGGGGTTCTGTTCACCGGCACCGAAGGCGAGGTTGAGACCAATCGTGGGCACTTGCGTACCTCGCCCGAGAGCCTTAAGGATCAGCAACTCGGTCCCAATGAAATACATCTGTACGAAAGCAGGAATCATTATGTTGACTGGCTCGACGCCATCCGCAAGCGCAGCAGACCGATTTGCGACATAGAAACCGGCTGCCGTTCGGTAAGCGTTTGCCATTTGGGCAATATAGCTTACAAGCTTGGCCGACCGCTGAAGTGGGATCCTGAGAAGGAAGTATTACTCGCAGACAGCGAGGCCAGCCGTTTACTCTCGCGCCCCATGCGCAGCCCCTGGCATCTGTAAACGGCTTTTCGGAAAGGAGATTGAAAAGTGTCACAAAATAGAAACATAGACCGGCGCCGGTTCCTCAAAGGTGCAGCGGGGTTAGCCGCCGGCACAATTGCGTTTCCGTATATAGTCTCTTCTTCGGCGTTGGGCAAAGACGGCGCCGTTGCTGCGAGCAACCGGATAGTCATGGGTGCTATCGGCGTGGGCTCGCAGGGTACGGGCGATTTGCGCGGCTTCCTGGGCAAGCAGGAAGTCCAGATGGTGGCGGTCTGTGACGTTGACAAGGCCCATCTCGACGGAGCGAGAAAATTGGTGGACGATAAATACGGCAACAGCGACTGCAAGACATACGCGGATTTCCGGGCACTGATCGGGCGCGGGGACCTTGACGCCGTCCAGATCGCGGTGCCTGACCAGTGGCATTCGATTCCTGCCATAGCGGCAGCCAGGGCCGGTTTGGACATCCACGCGCAGAAGCCGCTGGCTCGGACCATTCGCGAGGGCCGCGCAATTTGTGACGCAGTCAAGCGCTACGGTACGGTCTGGCAAACGGGCAGCCAGCAGCGGTCAACCGAGAATTTCCATCATGCCTGCGAGCTGGTTCGCAACGGGCGGATAGGGAAGATAGAAAGAGTCGAAGTTGGGCTGCCGACCGGCAGGGACCGGGGCCCGGCAAAGCCGTTGCCAGTTCCCGGTACCCTCGACTGGAATATGTGGCTTGGCCCGGCGCCGTGGAGGCCGTACTGTGATTTCGGCCGGGGAGACTGCCACTGGGACTGGCGATGGATAATGGATTACTCCGGCGGCCAGCTAACCGACTGGGCGGGCCATCACATCGATATCGCTCACTGGGGCCTGGGCCTGGAGCGCACCGGACCGGTGGAGATTGAAGGAAGAGGTGTCTATCCCAGAGATGGGCTCTACGACGTGCCCTATGAGTATAAGTTCTCCTGCAAATACGCCAACGGCCTGACGATGACAGTTGCGAACAACAAGCAGATCGAGCAGGGTGCGAAATGGTATGGAGAGGACGGCAAGTGGATTTATGTCAAGCGGGGCAAGCTTGAGGCCAATCCCGAAAGCGTGCTCAAGGAGGTAATCGGCCCGGAGGAAACAAAACTC
>JBDREF010000099.1:0-12297 GCA_043820045.1 Planctomycetota bacterium
TGCAGACCCTGGCCGCTCGGGTAGGGAAACATATCCAGCACGTAGTACTTCGGCCTGGAATCGTCGCAGTCTCGGGCCTTGAATGTCCGCGATTGCTCCCAGAAGCGCTGCCACTTCTTCTCGATTTCCCCGAATCTATAAAGTCCCTTCTTAAAACACATCTGTATTTTCTGCTCCTTAATCAATGTAGGAAACGACCTTTCGACACACAATATAGCAAATATGGGGGAAAATCCACTAAAATTCGCCGTGCGCTCGCGTGCGCTCGGCTTTAGCGATTCACGGTTGTGATTCCTGATGATTGATATGATTACGGCCCAAGTGCGAGTCGAGGGCTTACAACTCCCACATTCCGTCCGGGCGTACCTGGATGGCTCCGGTGTCGCGATAGAAACTCAAAGTTGCGATTGTGTAATCCACAAGGGCCTGTGCGGCGGAATTGCGAGCGTCGAATAGGTCCTTCTGTGCGTCAAGCACGCGGCGGCTGCTCGCCCGGCCGTACTGGAGCAGAAGGAAGCTGTTGTTAAACCGCTGCTGGGCCAGGTCGAGTTCTTCCGAGAGCACCTTGTAACGCCCTGCCGCCTCGGTGAGGTCACGGTAGGCCTTGCGCACGTCGAGCATCACCACGTCCGCAGCCTCTTCGTACTCGCGCTGTCGCTGGTTCAGCGTTATCAGGGCCTTGCGATAGACGTTTTGTTCGGGCACTCTGTCAAGCGGCAGGTCCAGTTCGAGGCCGACTCCGTACTCTTCTCTCATCCATCCCAAGGTCCCGCGGCTTGCCTTTCTTGCCGAGACAGCGCCGGCAGTGCCGACCAGACTCGCATCGGCGCGCAGGCTGTCGGCGGCGACATGCACCTTGCGCTGAGCGTCAATGACGGCGTCGGCGCCGTTAACCAGGTCGAGACGCTGGAGCAAAGCGGCTTCAAGCACGTCGGGTTCGTAGAAATCAGGGTTCGTCATCTTCGCCGTTCTCAAGGCTTCGAACTCACTCTTGTCCAGACGCAGGTCCGTCGTAGTCCGCAGTCCCAAAGCTATTTTGAACTCGTCGAGCGCCTGCTTGTATTCTCTGGTTGCCTGAGAATGCTCGTTCACGGCTTGCAGCTTTTCCTGCCGGACCTGGTCCAGTTCGAGAAGCGGAACGCGGCCCGCATTCGCCAGCTCTTCGACATTGTCATAAACCCACTCCATCGTAGCGTAATTCGTCTCCGCGTTTTGTACTGTGTCGAGTTTCTGCAGGACACTGTAATAGTCGCTGATAATCGAGACCACGAAAGTCTTGCGAAACCGATTGAAGGAACGAACCTGATACAGCGTGTCACGTTCGGCCTGCGTGAGGTTTTCCAGTACGATCATGCGTTCGCTGCCCCGAAGCAGCGGCTGGGCCACTGTTACGCTCAGGATCGAAGCCAGTCCGCCCCTGAGATTGCCCGTGAGCACGTCCACCCAGGCGGCGGCAATTTCCGTGCTGATTCTGGTGCCGCCGGCCAGCAAGCGGTTAAAACCCGCCCTGGCTTCGGCCCCCACCGCTCCGTCGTTGCGGTCCGCATTGTATCCGCCGCTCAGCCCGCCGAAGAACTGAGTCTCGAACTCGTGCCGGGTAAGTCTCAAGTCCAGGGCCTTGATATAAAGGGCCTCTCTCTGCGATTGGTATTCTCGATTGTACGCAGTTGCCAGAGCAACCGCCTGCGGTAGGGTCAAAACACTCGAAGCGACCGCTTTATCGATTTGGATGTCGTTGGGTGACGGCTCGGTGTCGCTGATCTTGTAGTTTGCCTTCGTGCCGAAGTCTTCTCGCCACTTTTCGTCGATGATGTTCTGGACCTGGTCGTCAGCTTCCTTCTTGTAGTTATGCTGGGCACAGCCGGACAGACCACAGAAGCCTGCCAGGGCCAATGCAATCAAACAAACCAGCAGCTTGGTGGAAGGATTACGGGTCATATTCTTGGTGTTCGCAGCCTTCGTATCCCGACAGTCTCGCCTATGACGAGCTTCATTTCAGTCGGGGCCCTGACCAGGAAAGGCCGTCCCCACTGCGGGACGTTCGGGTTTTGCCACAGCCGTTCCGGCATCTGCTCAACGGACGGCCCGACGTACGTAACCTCCGAACGCTCGATCTGTATGTTGGCCGGGCTGTTGTTCTTGATAAGCTCTACCGCCATTCCCTCCCTGATTTGGTTCATCTGGTTTTCGGCGGCATAGGCGACTATCTCGGTGACATTGGCATCTGTTACGGTAAGTATCGACTCTCCGGCCAGGACAACTTCCGTCTGGCGGCGCAGAATCTGACTGACCACGCCGTCGAACGGGGCTTTCAGAGCCAGCACTTCGCGCGAATTCAATGATTCAATTTGAACCAGCAACTCGTTCATCCGTTGTTCCTGGACGGTGATTGCCTTGCGTATTACATCCAGAGCCCCGGTCGCCGAGGGGTGGTACGGCTGGTTTTGAGCGTATTTGTCCTCCCGTTGCTGCGCTTGTTCCAGGGCGACCTTTGCCTGCTCCAACAAGTGCTCGTTCTCCTCGATCTTCTTTGCAAGAGCACTGTGCTGGGTCTGGATCTTCTGCAGCTCATAGGGTGCGACTGCTTGTTTGTCAACAAGTTCCTGAGTAATCCTGACGTCCAGAGCCAGGTCTCCCAGTGCTATTTTGTCCGTTTCAATTACCGCCCTCAACCTGAGTATTTCAAGCTTTGCGTTTTCCACGTCAACGGAGAATCGCCTGGCGTCACTGATGTGGGTGGCTACGCGGTCGGCCTTTTCTGCATCGAGGCTGTCCTGGATGGGAACCAGTTGCGCTAACAGATGTTCAATTTCAGATGCGGCGGTGTCCAGTTGCGCCTGCAGTTGTTTCCGAGGTTGCTCATTATCGAGCACGCTGTTGAGCACGGCTAAAGTTTGTCCCTGCTCCACCTTGTCGAAAAGCTGGACGGTAATGGTGTTGAGTCTGGCCGGACAAGTGGCTGCAATCTGACGTACCTGGCCCTGGGCTATTCCCAGGACTTCGAAGCGTTCCGAGCGGCGTGAGAACAGACCGATCACGCACGCCACGGCCCCCAGCCACACCAGGACGGGAAGAACGTGCAGACGCAAACGAAACGAGTAGTTTCCCAGACTTATCCTTGTCATACTTAGCCTAAACCTCCAGGAGCTGTTCCTGCATCGTCAGGCTGATATTCTCTACGCCCTCAATGCCACGTAGCTCAGAGAGCATCTGCTGGTTTCTTTCAGTGTTTCGTATCATCAATTGATAGGCATACTGCACTTCGGACGCTCCAAAACCGGTGTCCTGCGCCGATATGAGGGTGAAGTTGCCGCAGAATCGCTTCAGAATAGTCGAGATCGGGCTGTCAGGCCCCGTATGGCCAGCGAAAGTGAACCGCAGGAAGCCGTTGTGCGGCTGATGCGTTCCGAAGCCGGCCACGTACAGATATACTACTATCAAACTCAGAACAACGGTACCGATAATGGCTACGGCATATCGCTGAGAGCCTGCCGCCATGCCCACTACCAGTGAACAGAAAATAAAGGCTATGTCCCTGGTGTCTTTGACAATGTTGCGAAAACGTATGATTGCAAGGGCGCCCATCAGGCCGACCGCGGTGATGATGCTGGTGCCTATGACGGCCATGACCATCGCTACGACGACGGTAATCAGGATCAGTGACTGCACAAACGACCGTGAATACGACAGGCCGCTGTGAGTGAAGTAGTAAATCCACGCCAGCGTCTGCCCGAGAACGAACGCCAGCAGCAGCGAAAGAAGAACCGCTTCCGGGGTAAAAAGCCCCCCTGTCGATGGGCTTCCTTCCAATATTTGCCAAATTCTATCCATGTTCACTGTACCGCTAGATGTGGCGCGCAGAATCCTAACACACACGAGTTACTGATTGACGAAGCATACTTCGATATTGACCGCTGCTCGAGGTTGAAGCATTTGACCATGTGGCTCAGCCATGCCGGGTAACGGCCGGTAAACTTGATTTCCAGAACAACGCCGCCCTCAGTGAACGGATTTCGCTGCCAGCCTCGACCGCCGAGCCTGACCTCCGGTATGCTGGTAACATTGTATGCAAGCTCCCGGTCGAAAGTCACTCGCACCTTATTGTCGGAGGTGTCTTCGTATGCCTGACGCATGTAACGAATGAGAACCGCCGGCCTGGCCCGGATGCTGTTGATATACAGTTGGAACTGGTTAATTGTCTCCACGTCGGCGGTATAATTTTGCGGCGGCAAAGGCAGACCTGCAAGCAGGACAGGGACATCTCGATCCATGACCCGCGCCCGGGCTTTTACGATGATTGTATTGATCCGGCGTTTGATTTCAAAAAAACGCGGATACTCCGGCTCATCGGTGTAGCTGCGAATGCGAAGCTTGAAGCGATTCTTGTGCCCGCCAAGGCTCTCACGGCAGAGCTTCAAATCCTCCGAGTCAAGATACAGGCTAACTATCGGATAATCCCCGCTTCGCTGCAATTTGCAGTACCGGTCCGGTTCCAGGAAAGGTTTGATAAACTGCGCGATCGCCGCGGCCTTTGACTCGGTTATGTGATATTTCAGTTCATGGCGACATGCGAGAGTACGATCTGTAAAATCTTCCGATTTTGCCGCCGTGCCCACGCCACTTTGTTGATGGCCGGATTCCACCTTCTGCTCGGAAGTTTGTTTTCCTACTCTGCCTTTAAACATTATAACCTTTTGGTTGCCAGACTATCTGACTTGTGAATCAACAACCCATCCAATCGGTCTACTTTAGGTACTTGCGGCGGCATGGCCTATTATCGGACAGAGATGGTGATCCGGATCCTGTAGAGCCGGCTTTGCATTCGTCCGCCCTGCTTTTGGCCGTTAAGCCTTAACACTCAACGTTACAATCTTACCTATTCTAACACATAAAGGGCCATTTAGTCAACATTATTTTGGTTCCGGCGGTCGTTTAGGTGTTGCCGCTTCGGTGGTTTTTGCTTGACCGCACCGGGGGATTTCCATTAAATTCTTAATCGAATTGGTCGATTCAACACCGGGTGCACCTCCAGATAGGCTGGGGGGCAAATATCTCGATTATCGCCCTTGCTTCTTGCCGGGGCGATTGACTTTCGGCTCAATAGCAGGAAAGCAGGTATATGGCTGAATGCGTTGTAAAAATCGGGCTTGCCGGGCTGGGTACTGTCGGCAGCGGGGTTGCGAAGTTGATAACCGAAGATGCGGATGCGATAGCCGCCAAGACCGGGCTTCGGCTGGAGCTTGCCTGTGTGGTCGATATCGACACGACGTCCGAGCGTCCGGTAAAGCTGCCGCCCGGAGTCCTCACCGACGATATGAACAAGCTGTTGAACGACGATTCTATTCAGATAGGCGTGGAGATGATCGGCGGGACCGACGTGGCGAAACAGGTCCAGCTCAAGATGCTCAGGGCTGGAAAAGATGTAGTCACCGCCAACAAGGCCCTGCTGGCCGAGCACGGCAACGAGCTTTACAAAGTTGCCCGTGAGAACGGCAGATGCATCGCTTTTGAGGCGAGCTGTGCCGGCGGGATACCCATTATCTCAGCGATCCGAACGGGATTGACCGCGAACAATATCACCGCAATGTACGGCATCGTCAACGGCACCTGCAACTACATCCTCTCCAACATGACGTCGGCGGACGAGGAGTTCGGCGAAGCCCTGGCTCAGGCACAGGCAAGAGGTTATGCCGAAGCGAATCCGACGCTGGATATCAGCGGCGGTGACAGCGCTCATAAGCTGGCGATACTGGCCTCTTTTGCCTTCGGCTGTGAAATCACGCTCGAAGATATTTTTGTTGAGGGTATCGATAGAATCTCCAAGAGCGATATTCAGTACGGCGGCGAAATGGGCTATTGCCTGAAACTGTTGGCTATCGGGCAGAAAGACGGGCAAGGCAGGATTAGACTTCGCGTGCATCCTTCTTTTATCGCCCGGGACAATCCGCTTGCGCGCGTGGCAGGTTCGTTTAATGCTGTCAGCATATTCGGCAGCGCCGTCGGGCAGGTGATGTTTTACGGACGAGGCGCCGGAATGATGCCGACGGCGAGCGCGGCCGTCGCGGACATCATTGACGTTGCGCTGGGCAACTCGGCTACTACTTTCCGCCAGTTGAGTCTTCAACCCAGGAGCCGGACCGCCCCGCTGATAGAGAAAATTGACAACCTTGTGAGCAAGTTTTACATCAGAATAATGTGCAAGGACCGCCCCGGCGGAGTGGCTCAATGGAGCAGAGTGCTTGCCGACCACGATATCAGTATATCCGGCGCACTTCAGCATGAAGGTACAGGGCCGGACAATACCGTGCCCGTTGTGATTGTCACCCATCACACCCTGCAGAAAAACATTACCGCCGCTTTGGCGGACATGGAAAAACTCGATGTCATAGGCGGCAAACCGGTCTGCATACGAATCGTGAATATTCCGGAGGACAGAGATTGACGACAAAGTACGCCATAATAGTCCCCGACGGCGCGGCGGACGAGCCGATCGAGCAGTTCGCCGGACAGACGGCGATCGAGGCCGCCGAGACGCCGAACATGGATAAGATCAGCACATTAGGCAGACAGGGGCTCGTCCAGACAGTTCCCGAAGATATGGAGGCTGGCAGCGACGTGGCCCAGATGAGCCTGTTGGGCTATGACCCACGGCGGTACTATACGGGCCGGGCGCCGATTGAAGCGGTGGCGCGCAATATCAAGTTGTCGATGGAAGACTGGGTTTTCAGGTGCAACCTGGTGACTATCGCCGACGGCAAAATGGCAGATCACAGTGCAGGACACATATCCACCGCTGAAGCTGCAAGTCTGATAAAGGAGCTGGATGAGCAGGTTGGCAGCGAGCAGGTTTGCTTCTATCCGGGCGTGAGCTATCGGCACTTGCTGGTTTTCAGGAGCCGTGAGTTCGACGTTCATACATATCCGCCTCACGACCATATAGGTACGGCCATAGACAAGCTCTTGCCTCGCGGCAGGGGCTCTGATCTTCTTATCGACCTGATGGCCCGTTCGCAGCAGCTTTTTGCCGAGCACGACATTAACAAAGTCAGAAGAGACCTGGGCGAGAATCAGGTCAGTTCCATCTGGCTCTGGGGGCAGGGCAAGAAGGCCCAGATGGAGCGTTTTCAGAAGCGATTTGGAATCAGAGGTGCGGCAATCACCGCCGTTGACCTGGTCAGAGGTCTGGCAAAGCTCATCGGTTTCGACCTGATAGACGTACCCGGCGCCACCGGTTTCATCGACACGAACTACCAGGGCAAGGCTTCGGCCGCAATTAAAGCCCTCGGCGAGTATGACATCGTTTTCGTCCACATCGAAGCTCCCGACGAGGCCGCCCACAGCGGCAACCCGGAAATGAAGAAAAAGGCCATTGAACAGATTGACAAGTATATCGTCGGACCCGTATTTGAGGCCCTGCAGAATTATGAAAGCTGGCGCATCCTGGTAATGCCGGACCACCCGACCCCGGTCCGAACCTGTGCCCACTCTTCAGAGCCCGTGCCGTTTGCGATGGCGGGCGAGAGTATCAGCGGCGTCCTTCATACGACCTTCGGCGAGTCGAATGCGGCCAAATCCGGGTTCAGAATCGACAACGGTTTCGAGCTGATGGAGTATTTCTTGAAAAGCTAAAATACTTGACAGCCATGCCGCCGTCTGGTAGAAGAACCGATTCAAGTTTTTCGGTGCATAACGGTATTGAGTAAGTGGAGTTTAAACAGGTCAACCATGGCTATATTGGTGCAGAAATTCGGAGGCACTTCGGTGGCGGACGCGGAGAAGATTCGCCGGGCCGCCAGACGGGCGATTAAGGCTGCGGACGCCGGATATGGCGTGGTTGTAGTAGCTTCGGCCCGCGGCAAGCAGACGGACCAGCTCGTCGCCGACGCTCTGGAGCTGAACCCCAATCCCCCCAAGCGAGAAATGGACCAGTTGCTCAGTACCGGTGAGCAGCAGACGGTTTCTCTTTTCGCAATGGCCCTCGACGCAATGGGCCGTCAGGCCATCAGCTTTACCGGCGGTCAAATCCGAATGATGACCGACAGCGTCCACACCAAGGCGCGGATCAGGAGTATCGACGCCGACAGAATTCACACCCAGTTGGACCAGGGCAAGATCGTTATTGTCGCCGGCTTTCAGGGCGTGGACGAGAACGGGAATATTACCACGCTTGGCCGGGGCGGCTCGGACACGACCGCCGTTGCTCTGGCCGCAGCGCTCGGGGCAAAACTCTGTGAAATCTACACGGACGTCGATGGAATTTATACCGCCGACCCGCGAATATTCAAGAAGGCCTCGAAGATGGACCAAATCAGTTACGACGAGATGCTCGAAATGGCGAGCCTCGGGGCCGGCGTCATGCACCCTCGGGCCATCGAGTTCGGAAAGAAGTACGACGTGACCATTCACGTCAGAAGCAGTAGCGACGAATCAGAGGGCACACTAATAACTCATGAGGTTCCAATGATGGAAGGTGTAGTGGTTTCAGGCGCGACTATACAGAGAGATATGGCCAAGATCGGTCTTGTTGGAATTGACAACGTTCCGGGCAACGCTGCGAGAGTCTTTGCGCATCTGGCAAGGGCGAAGGTGGTTGTCCACGACATCGTCCAGACGGAAATCAGCCCGGAAAAGGCAAACCTGTCGTTTATGATTGAGGTTTCGGATCTGGCCGCCGCGAAAGAGGCCGTCGAGGAAATAAAAAGCGAGGTCAACTGCGATAGTGTTTTCGTCCGCGACGGCATTGCCGAGATTTCCGTGGTTGGCGTCGGTATGCGGAGCCACTACGGCGTGGCAGAGAAGATGTTCGATGCCCTGGCCAAAGCCAAGGTCAATATCGACTCGATCACGACCAGTGAAATTCGCATCAGTTGCACCGTAAATGAGGATCAGGCCGAGAGAGCCCTGGAGGCCGTGTGTCTGGTCTTCGAGCTGGACAGACCCGCAAGACATCGGACCAAGTGATTCCTCTCGCATCGGTCGTGCACGACTGACGAACAGCTAAATGCGTTCCAAGCAAAGCAGATTCACTTACGCCATGAGCAAACGCCGCAAGACCGGCATAATTGCGCTGTGCCTTCTGGCGGTAATGCTGCTTGCCTGGGCCGACCGGGGCTCGGTCGCACGCAGGCTGCGCGCCCCGCACCAATCGGGCGACCGCGCGAAAGACCACGACCGTGAAAAGTACCACGGCCGAGTATTCACAGTCGCCAGGGCCATCGACGGCGACACCTTCGATATCGATGTCCCGGACGGCGGTTACGAACATACCCGCGTAAGACTCCTCGGAATCGACACGCCCGAAATCAACAGCGAGCAATTCGGCACGATGTACTTCGGCCCCCAGGCGGCGGCAGTTACAAGAGAACTTGCCTTTGGCAAGCCGGTCACCGTTTACCTCGACGAGCCGAATCCCACCAGGGGCAAGTACGGCCGCCTGCTCGCCTACGTCCAATTGCCCGACGGCAGGTTCCTGAACGAAGCCCTGCTGACAGAGGGCCTCGCCTACGCCGACCTGCGATTCGACCACAGTTTCTATAACAAGTACAACCAGTTGGAGGCCGGCACCCGAAACCTCAAAAAAGGCCTCTGGCAAAATGTAACACGCAACCAACTACCCGAATGGCTACAGAGAATGAACCCAAAACTGCTGAACAAATAACCTTGCCACAGACGCCGTCCTGAGCCTGTCGAAGGAGCACACCGAGAAGATTACTCAGACACCGATTTACACTGATTAACACGGTTTTTAGACTTCGGTTCAAAACCTCCTGTATCCTGTATCCTGGAAAAAAATCTCACTTTTTTTGAGAATTTCGGAAAATGACCATCAACATTTGGCCCCTGAGAATCGCTCTATATATAGAAATGGGCAGAAATGTGTTTGTTTCGGGCTGGAACAACCGATATAATATGGAACACCAACCCCGATTGAGCGACAGAAGAGGAAAGTAAAGACGCGAGTTTTCGGGCGATAGATGGGTTTCGGGATTTTAATGGGCGGCTGTTCCTAGTAGTTGCCGTGCCGTCAGTGGCGGCGGTCGCTGTGGGTCCGTATCCATATCATGTGGAGGAGCAGGAACACGCAGGAAAGTGACGGCAGTGGGTCCAAGCACTGCTCAAGAGCCCCGTTACTGGAAGGTGAAAAGCCCAGGCATTCGCAGACTCCCAAGATAACCGGCCATACCCACGTTTTAGATGCCACGTTAAGCGATATGACAGATGCAAATAAGACTAAAGCACACCGGTGGGTTCGGCTGATATCACACTCCGGTGGGAGTATACTGGCACGTACGAGATACAGCGCCGTCAGTATGGCAACTGCGCTTAGAACGGCTAAGGTCGTGCCGCCGACCAGATGAGCGACAACCGGTCCGCAAGCAACGACCACAATGACGAGTACGGCAGCACCCGAATAGATGAACGAAGAGAATTCTCGATGATTTTTTGCACGCCTTGCCATATGATGTCTCCGCTGGGTGATCCGGCTATTCTGCTACAACAACTCACACGTTCAGTTGGTCGTCTGATCAACTCATCAAAGTCTTTTCCTGCCAATTTACCCTGTTCACTGGCGAGTACATATGTCTGCCACAGCATACTACGCGCATCTTGGGAAAACGTGCAAGGCGGTGGAGAGATTCGGCTTCTTAAAGGCAAACCCAAAGACTTAGGGGCCGTCCCAGCAGGTGCAAATTTTTCAGAATTTTCTTGCTGATTCTTGCGCTTCGCGCGTAATTGTATTGACAGGGCTTTGTGCCCAATGGTTGTGCTGTGTACCGACGCAGTGGCAGACTCCAACTTCCGGGGCGACCTTGGATGGATCGAGAGAGCAAGATGGATCAAAAGCAGGTCCGAAAGGCGATAAGGGAGGAGCTAACGGGTGATACGGGTAAGAGCATGTATCGATATGCGCTTCGCCTTACCAAGAGTGATGACCTCGCCTGGGAGATTTTTCAGGAGGCGTGCAAGAATCTGCTGAGCCGAGGTAATCCTAAGATTGATGGCTCTATGAGCTTACGGCCGTATATGATGAAAACCGTACTTAACGCGTATTTGAGTAGGAAAAGAAGTGAACGCGTATGGAACAAGTATTGCGATGACTGCCAGAAGAACGTGAAACGGCCGCCACAAGTGTTGACGGGAAGTAACGCAGACCCGTTCGAGAAAGCTGCCTCCAAAGAGCAAATAAAGGAATTCGCTATGCGCCTCAGTAATTTGACAGATGAAGCTCGGGAGCTACTCCATCTTTCATATGTTGAGCGTGCCTCCTATGCGCAGATAGCCAGAGATTTCGGTGTCAGTCCTGGGACTATCAGGAATAAAATAAAAGCAATCGTGCAAGATATTCGAAGCAAGTGGCCGGAAGGAGATGAATAAATGGATAAGAAGGCCACAAAAACCAGTACCGTGCTTGTTGAACTTTTTCAGCAAATTGAAACAGCGGTGGACAGCAGTGATATAGATACCGTTGGGCGGTTGCAGTTGTTCTTCGAGAGCGGCTTGACCTTCGAGGACATCGCATTCGTATATGGAACGACAGCTGAGCAAGTCAAGCAGACGATTATTCTTTTCACCGAAGGACTCTTGGCAAGTTCGCCGTATCTGTCTCGGTTGGCATACTCTCAATCCCCAGGTTCAGAAGCGGCTGAAAGCGACGTTCGTGGGCTGGCCAAGAGGCTTATTGAAGACTGTGACGAGCCTGATTCCGCAGGTGCAAAGTTCAGAGATATAGTAGAAACTGTATTAAGAATCGACACACCCTTGTACATGTCTCGATTTGCTGATTATGTTGGAATGCTTTCAGACTTAGATGCGGCAGCTTCGAATTCACGAAATCCCGATCAGCCTGATGGCCCATCTGTCACTGATGAAGAGTTTTGGAATCCAACTGTAGCAATGCATGCTACGAAAAAACCGCAGACGACATACGGTATGAGGACTATAGCGGTTGTTAATCAAAAAGGTGGTTGTGGCAAGACAACGGTATCAATAAACCTGGCGAGTGCCCTTGCCGAGGCGGGCCGGCGGGTGCTGCTGGTCGATATGGACCCGCAGTCGCACTGCGCAGTCGGCTTGGGCGTGCCTGAGGAGCAGATCGAACAGAGCATCTACGATGTCCTGATCAGCAGGAGCAGAAACGAGCCGATCAAGATGACAGAAATACTCTGGCAGATCAGTGACAGGTTGGAGCTGGCGCCGGCCAGTTTAGACCTGTCCGCGTTCGAGCAGCAGATGGTAGGCATTGCGGAGCGCGAGTGCTGCCTTAAAGAAGCCCTGACCGAGATGAAGGATGATTAT
>JBDREF010000100.1:0-7160 GCA_043820045.1 Planctomycetota bacterium
TACTTGGAAAGCCTGAAAGACAAGTCCAAATATGGCCCGATAGACTCGAATCCGGACTTTATCTCACCCCACTTATACCAGATAGACTGCTCCGGCGTCAAGAAGAATCGCCAAGCCCTACACTGCAGGAACGCCGCCGTACTGCGATCAGAATCCCCAAAAACGGCTCACACAACTGCGTAGAGGCGCCATGCAGCTAATGCTTCTCTGACGCCTTTGTTTTAGCGAATCTGCGCCGGGACGGCCTATGATACCCCCTCGCCAAATTCGCATACCTTTGCCGCCTTGCGGTCGCCTCACAGCGTCCGTTTCTACGCCGTATAACAGGCCCCACGCACGCCAGGCTGAAAAAACTCCACCTACCCCCGCTATGGACAGGGGGTCTGTCTATTTCAGCACAAAAACGTGAG
Organism: Planctomycetota bacterium; assembly: GCA_043820045.1. Classification (GTDB taxonomy): domain Bacteria; phylum Planctomycetota; class Phycisphaerae; order Sedimentisphaerales; family Anaerobacaceae; genus JBDREF01. The sequence goes on from JBDREF010000100.1 coordinate 411, forward strand.
GTTTTTGCATTTTGTGGTAGCGCCGCTTTTGACGTTCCCGGTCCGACTGTTTTTTCCGCCCCCGGCTGCACTTCGGGCAGTAGGTATGGCCGGGCTCTCGCTCCGCTCCGCAAGTCCTACAGCCGGAGGGCCGGTCTATGGTGGGTATCGTCTGAGGTCTCGGCTTTGCAGGCTCGTGGCGCTCCAGCTTCTCTCGTGGCGGTTCAGGCTCGGCGGCAGGCTGCATACGGCCAGTGCGCCCGGGGTCAAGTGCAGGGGCAGGCCGGGGAACGTCTTTCTTCGGCACGGGCTTGCGTATCCCCGCCGGCCTCCTGAAGCCGAACGCCTCGAACAGGTCGAAACTGTCTTCAGGGTCCTGGTGTCTGCGCCAATGGCCTTCGCAGATTTGCCGGCCCCGACTCTCGGTCAGAGGCCGCCAGCCCAGATAAGTCTCCCGGTCGCATCCTTTCACGTCGCATGATCCGTTCATGATTCACCTACTGCCTGTCGGCACGTTCTCTGACTATCCTTATGGTGGGCTCATCCGTTCACCAGGTCCTTGAAGTTGAAGCCATCGTCATATTCCAGCGAGCGCACCTTTATCCGCAGCCATTCTTCGCCTTGGGTGTCTTTTAGGATATCGTTCTTGAGCTGCTTCAGGGATTCAGGGCTCGGTTTGAGCTTCTGAGGATCGATAGCTGGCAGCATCTTGAGGGCCTTATTTATGGGGTTGCCTCACCGGCTGAGATATGGACGGCTGAGCGCCAAGTATCTTGATTCTTGCTTCTCAAGCTTTTCGAGCCGCCGGACTTTCCGTGTGGGCCTGCCCCTCCATGTCCAGCGTTTGATCTGACTGCGTAAGTCCTCTGTCTGCCTCTCGGCTCTCAACACGCCGCCGTAAGCGCCGAACATTCCCGATCTTGTTTCGTTTCGACTTTCATAAGAAAGATCATAGCAGTGCCGACAGCCAAAATATTTGCCGCTGGCGGCCAGATAGAGAGTCCCAACCCGTCGTCCGCAATAGACGCCATTCTTGCTCAACGGGCAGATAAACCAATAGCGAAGGCCACCGAAATGGCATGGGGTAGTTGCAAGGCTGATTCTGTAATCATAATCTGTCTTCTCGCCGCTGTTCCGGTCTGTGACTGTGTAGTTTACTTTTGCATATAGGTCTTCGGTATCGACGACTATGCCAATTGAGCTTTCATGGCCCGAAAGCCGCCGCGTCCAGGTCAGAGTAGTGGCGGACCATCCCGTCAAAAGGCCGAATTCCTTCAGCTTGAAGATGCTCAGTTGCGTGCAATCTTCGATCGTGCTCTTACTGTCCCAGTAATATCTACCCACGTTCTTTCCCCTTTTTCTTTGCCGAAATCAATAAGGATTCAGCGTATTTCACGATACCGAAAAACTGCGAAACGAACCCATTTCGTCAGGCATTCTGTCCGGTATCGACATCAATATCGACCTCCACGGGCGGGGGCACATTGTCTCCGGCGCGTAGTCTTTGCAGCCGTTCCAGTTGATTCAGGGCCTTGTAGAGCTGCCTTTCTATAGCTCCCTCATACCGTAGGAGGCGGTCCAATTCTTCTTTCGACGGAATGTTGCCCAACTTCTTAATGACCTGGAGCCTGAGTTTGTTCTTCTCCCTCTGCTTCTCTAAACCAGAGATCTCCTTATCATGGTGTTCAATGCTCTTTTCACAGATTTCTATGAGCTTCTGCCATATGTTGTCATCGTTCCAACCGGCGTTTGTGATCAAGAACTCTCTCAGCTCCTTCGGTTCGGGTACTTCAGTGTGGCCATCGGGTAACGAATCACAGACTTCGTCGTACAGCCACTGCCAGTTTCCTTCCCACTCGTAGGTATCCTCGATGGACCGGCCGTCTCTGTACATCTTTGTGAAGTCTCTCTTGTCCTTCTTCCAGTCTTCAGACGCTTCCCTCTGCTCTTTTATCTCCTGCTCGATATCCTCTTCCGTCTTGTTCAGCTTCTTGTGTTGCCAGTCTTCTTTACCATAGAAATCGTCTGAGGCAGTATCCAACTCATATCTGATGAGACCCACTTCGTATCTGTAGGCCCTGCGCAGACGCCAGTAGGCGACGGCCACCTTCTCCACTAGCATTTCTTCCAGGATGCCTGCGGGAGAGAGTTGCATCTTTAGGTCTTCCAACAGAGCATTGAACTCTTCTGGGTCTTCTGCTCCCTCACCAACCGTGACTACTACTTCCTTGGCCAGCAGTCCGTGCTTGAGCGCGTTATACTTGGCTATTGCCTTTCCCTCTTCGGTCTTCACACCGCCTTTCTTGGCGTTTCTCTTGTTAGCTTCAAGCTGCTTTTCTGATACGGTCATCATGAATCTCCTTGAATAGTCGTTTGAACTAATGCCTTGATTGCGGCCTTGATGTGGACCGGGAGATCAGGCCAAATAGCGACGATTTCAGCCAGTTCGGCAGGTATGTCTTGGGGCAGACTCCCGGCAGTTTTTTGAGATTTTTTGTAAGCTGGTTTGTAAGCGCCTTTTTGGGCTTGTTGTAAGTCTTTTATATTGCTGGACTTAGCATTTTCTCGAAACGTACATTGAATACGATAACGATAAGAAAATCCCATAATATTTTCGCTTTTCAGCAAAAAATACATGTCGATACCTGTTCGATGAGACAAAATCAAGACGTGTGGAGACATTTTAGAGACACGATGTCCGTGTGCCGCAGCAAGCGGCGTCAGAGATGGGAGTAGGCCTCCCGCAACCGGCTTGCAGGAGCAGGTTGCAAACCGCCGTAAGCGGCTGTGGTCAAGAGCCATGGTCGTGAGCGTTACGGAAAAGGTGCTGTGAAAAGTATCAGGTGTGGATCAAGAAGACGAATACAAGTGAACCACCGTGTAATTGTCGAAAGTCTTAGATGGGGTCGAAACTGGGGATTGGACATCTTCCCAGGACAAGTCTGGCGGATACCTGCTTACTGGCCAGGCGGCGCCCGGCATAGAGGTGGCGTGAGCTTGATCTGGGCTCTGACGTGGAACTGCGGGAACCTGTCGCAACGATGGTAAGAGAAAGGCACAAGCAAGGCAATTGTGAGGCTGAGAGTATCGAGGCGTTGCACAGGGGCGGGCAAGTCTGTAGTAGCGTTGACGCTGCTGTAATGGCAGCCGAGCCAAGGGACTTGGTCATTCAGCTACCGACAATCGACCAACTGTTTAACAGGAGGAGTCATTGAACGGAGCAAAACCATTTGAAATCTCTAAGAAGCTGGTATGGCAAGCATACCTGGAGGTGAAATCCAATGGAGGTGCCGCTGGAGTAGACAAAGAATCTATCGAGGCTTTCGAGCAGAACCTGGAGAACAATCTTTATCGACTCTGGAATCGATTGTCGTCCGGCAGTTACTTTCCACCGGCGGTCAAAGCGGTTCCGATCCGGAAGAAATCGGGAGGAACGAGAGTACTCGGCGTTCCGACGGTCTCGGATCGAATCGCGCAGACGGTGGTGAAGTTGGTCTTGGAACCGATGTTGGAGCCAGTGTTCGATGAAGACTCGTATGGTTATCGACCGGGTCGCTCAGCACTGGATGCGATTGCGGTGACTCGAAAGCGATGCTGGCATTACGACTGGGTGGTAGAGTTTGACATTCGCGGTCTCTTCGACAATATCCGGCACGATTTACTGATGAAGGCTTTGCGCTGTCGCTGGATATTGTTGTATGTAGAGCGCTGGTTGAAAGCTCCTCTCAGGCAGCAGGACGGCAGTCTTGTGACTCGCGATAGAGGTACGCCACAGGGCGCAGTTGTTAGCCCCTTATTGGCGAACCTGTTCCTACACTACACGTTTGATGCGTGGATAAGGCGAGAGGTTCCTGGGATTCCATTTTGTCGTTATGCAGACGATGGACTGCTACATTGCAGAAGCCGGTTTCAAGCGGAATACGTGATGAGACGTATCTCAGAACGATTCCGGCAGTGTGGGTTGGAAATCCATCCCGACAAGTCAAGTATCGTTTATTGTAAGGATGCGAAGCGTACTGGAGACTATTCGAGAATCAGCTTTGACTTTCTCGGCTATACCTTCCGTCCTCGACGGTGTGTTAATCCGCAAGGTCAAGTTCACGCGAATTTTCTTCCGGCGATCAGTCGGGACTCGATGAAAGAGATCAACCGACGCATCCGCAGCTGGCATATTCAGTTGAGAAGCGATAAGACTTTGTTGGACTTCTCACGGATTTTGAATCCCATTCTGAGAGGCTGGTATATCTACTATGGGCGTTTCTATCCCTCGGCACTTGGTAAGATTTGGGACAACTTCAATCGGTATCTTGTCCGCTGGGTACGCAGGAAGTACAAACGATTCTTCCTACACAAGAGACGAGCGCGCAGATACCTGACCCGTATTGCGCGGGCTCATCAGGAGTTGTTCATCCATTGGCGTCTTGGAGTATTTTCATGCGGTTGAATGATAGGAGCCGGATGAGCTGAGAGGTTCACGTCCGGTTTTGGGAGGGGCTGAGGGTGAAATTCCCTCGGTCTACTCACCCCAAGTCTTGGCGGTGTTTTTCGGTATGTGAAAAAGGTGATTTGTCACTCCTCCCCAGCTTCTTTTCGCGGCAGTTTTGATCGCCATTCCTCGGCCTTTTCTGGTTTGTTCCAGGCTTCACTCATATATTATCTGCGGTGAGCCTTGGGATCAACGGACTTCCATGGCAGACTGTTAGCACACCGCAACACTTATCGCCCCGTGGCTCTCTTTCTCTCAATCGGAAAGAGAGCTGGTGACCCATCCCGTGGGGAAACCACCGAAAAAAACCGATTGTCCAGTATCATAGCTTTCGGTATCAAGCCGCCAGTTGGAACATCCCTCGCAGAGTTGTTGCGAAGATTGAGTGGCATACGGGAGATGATCTATGTCCCGGCAGTGGTTCTATCTTGTACCATTGCTGGGAAACTGCCAGACGATATCCCAATCAGTCCCTTTTTTCCTTTGTTTTGGGCTGCCGTTGTTGTCCTTCTGGTCGGAGCCGACACTGTAGAGAATAAAGCCGTTTGGATTAGGTCGATAAAGGAGCGGGCCATCAGAGAACGGATCGTTGAGGTCCTTTGTTGTGAGGCTTTCGAGCGTCTGCGGGAATTCGCCATGGGCGGTGCTGTCTTGTAGCACGGCAATTCCAGCCCGCGTTATGCGCGTCTGAGCTATCAGCTCCCAATACAACTGCTTCACACGACCGCAGGCCGGGAGTATCATGGACGTCACGAGATACAGGCGACTACTCATCTGTCCGACCTTTTTGTCCATATCGCTTGCCTCATTGGGCGAATAAGGCCGCTGGGCAGACTCTGTGTAATCGCTTATAATCCGAACATAGGCCGCGTGGTCCGCCAGAGATAAAGGCTTGAACGCCGAGTAAAGGCCAAGCAACGTTTCTATCACCCCCGATTCATCAGCGGTGCTTGATGCCAGAGCCCTCGGGGATTCACTCTCCAACAGAGTAAAAGCCCATTCGCCGCAGAGCAGGCGTTCACCGTCCTGTCAAGGGCAAGGACGAGCGGTGCGCGATCCTCGCAGTTCGATAGGAGGCTCTCTATGGTGCGGTATTGCTCTGCGTTAGGTGGAGCAGCTTCGCAAACCTTCTGGATTGCCTGGCACGAGGTCCTTATCGAGGCCAACCGCACCAGTTGCTCGATGAGAATCGGCTCATTTCGCAGCGCGTCGGCGAATCTCAGCTGGGTCTGAACGAGATCCCATGCGCTATCGGACCGGCCGGCTGCGGCTTCAACGTATGCCTTGGCTCATAGAATGCGCGTCAGGGCCCTCAACCCTGCCAGATGGGGCATAAGCATGTTGAAACCGGTCTTGCAACCATTGTGCCGGCAGCAGGAGTGCCGTAGCGATTAGGCAGCGAACGCTTCTAGTACCCGATCTATCGCCTTATCCAACCGACAAGCCACTCCGTAGGTCCCCTCCGTAAGCTGACGGCGGATGTTCAGTACCTTGCCTCGTCGGATCTCGGGCACTGTTGCGATCTTTTTCACCAACTGCTGCCAAGGCCTGCTATGCATGTTCTCAAGGATTCGATCCATCTGGGCGTCGTCATTGGGCGAAGCCTCAGGCAATCGGTTTTTACGGGCCGCCTGTGATTTGCAGCGACCGTTGGATTGCAACTTCGGTTTCTCGACTAATGTTGATGTGGCCATAATTGCCTCCTATTTTACCATCCTAACGTCCGGTGCTCGGCCCAATCCTACCCAGTATCTTGTGGGCCGCCCAAATCCCCTCTTGGGATCAGAACCAACACAGCAGCTAACGTGTAACGCATAGACCATAGCTATTCTCCTTTCCTTTTCGGACCTCGTGTTCAACGCCAGCAGATGTACCGCATAACAATCATATTAAAGTCATGCCACCTGTGTTTCGATCTGCGATGTCTCACCGCGATGCACCTCGGCTCGGGCCCATGTGGTTATCTGCAAGATGTCATGGGCCCAGTCGATCTCCGCCGTTGTCCCGTGAGCAACGACGAGGAACTTGTTTGATTTGAGCGACGTCTCGTACTTAAGGATACTGTCCTTCGGAATGCCGATACTATAGAGCACGGCGCCGACGACACTGAGCCCACGCACAACAGCCACCTCTTCGAGTGTGCAGATGATCCACGCATAGTCCCTGCCCAGGATCGACAGTTTCTTCATGTCGAATCCCGCTTTCTGAAGCTCCCTCACGGCCTTTTTCGCCTCGATGTACGTGTTGAGAACCACGACAATGGAGTCGTCTTTCTTGCTGACGCC
>JBDREF010000101.1:0-16350 GCA_043820045.1 Planctomycetota bacterium
TCGGCCGTCGTGAAGCTCCAGACAAGACCTTTGACCGGACCGGAATTGTAAACTGCATCGACGCGCCAGTAGTAGTCGCTTTGCCAGGCAAGTTTTCCGGGGTCGTAGCTCTCGGAACCAAGGGCCTTGTTGCCCTTGTACTCCGGTGAAGCAGTCGTGGCGTTCTTCACGGTGTCTTTGTCGGTTCCGAAATACACATCATGCGAGACGGCCGTAGTCGCCGGCGTCCAGCCAAGCTTTGCGGTCATCGCCACACCCGTCGCGGCGTTAGCCGGCTGCGGATTGCCCGCGGCGCCCGGAGTAGTGAAGCCCCAGACATCGCCCTTATAAGTGGCCACAGCATCGAACTCATCGACTCGCCAGTAATAAACCTTCTCGCCCTGGAGGGCGCCAGGGTTATAGGTTGTTGTGCCCTGTGGAGCCCCTCCGACAGCATTGTCGACGTCATCAAAGTTGTCGCCAAAATACACGGTGTGCAATTTAGCACCGAAGCCTGCCGTCCAGTTGAGCTTCGCGTCAGTAGCTACAAACTCGGCGCCGTCGGCAGGATTGGGATTGTACGCAGTCTTCGGCGGAATCGAAAAGCTCCAGATGTCACCTTTCCACGGGCTGTTCGGCTCGGCATCGTTGACCTCGTCGATTCGCCAATAGTATGTTGTGCCGGGAACAAGGCCGTCCGGGTAGGCAAAACCCGGGAAGCCGGCAACGTAAAACGTGGAAGCCTGATTGCCACGGAAAGTATCGCCAGTGCCGGCGTCCACATCTTCAAAAGTCTCACCAAGATACACATCATGCGAGACGGCAAAATCTCCCGGTCTCCAAGAAAGGGTCACCCATGTATCGGCATGGGTAGCACCGTCAGCCGGACTTGGAGCGGATGCAAGGGGATACTCCGCTCCGGCGCCAGCCATAACACCAAGAATCTCTGTGTCGTCAAGCGCCCGGCTGTAAATACGAACCTCGTCGAGAAGGCCGTGCAGGAAACGCCCGGTGGCTTGTGAGTTTTCGCCGATATAAAGGTCGTAGCTACTGTTGTTTATCTGACCGGTCCCCGGGCTGGTCACGTCCAGCGCACCGTCAATGTAAATTTTTCCCGCGGTCCCGTCGTACGTCGCAGCAAAGTGGTGCCAGTCACCGCCGGTGACTATTACGGTTCCATTGAACCAGCCGTTGCCGCCACCGGTGCTGGTACCCGAAATGCCCATGTGGGTGGCATTGCCGGTACCGCCTCCGCGGCTCGCGCGGTACGAGTCGTCACCCTTTGCAAGAAAGCCCTCCCAAGTGTTCTGGAACGCCTGGACCTGGAACCAGAAAGTTATCGTAATCTGATCCCGGATCTGGAGGGACGAGCCGTTCCCGCAATTTACGTAGTCGTCACCGTTGAACTCGAGCGCGCCGCCGAATTTTCCCGCGACCCACTGAGGGGCGCCCACGAATGTGCCGTCGTTGCCGTTGCCGCTCGAATCAAAAGCAGTGGTCCCGGACCCCTCATCGAACTTCCAATAAGCGGCGAGGTCCGGGTCTGCGGCTGCTGCCAGGCTCGTTAAGAGCACGCACAGCAAAAGAACAGAACAGAGTGAACAAACAAGTTTCTTACACATAACAATCCTCCTCATAAAAAAGCTTCGATAATCACGCCCCAAGGGGGCAATCGATAATGACGTTGACTTTATGGACGATTTCTGTCCCGAACCAGACAGTTCTTGGTATGACTTAGCGCCACCTCCTTCCTTCAATAAGCTTATATGAGCAGTCCAACTTCCACTCAGAGACCAAAAAACCATACATTCCTACAATCTCGCTTATACCAAATTGGCCACGTTTTCGTCAAGAAAAATCTGTGAATTGTGTGAATTGTGCGTCGTAGAGTTTGCAGATGTGCCGAAACCGGGGGACCGCCCGCCCTTTAAGGATTGATATTAGAGAGCTTTGTGACGCCGTAGCTCCTGGTTACAAGCATATCACCGGCGGCAAGTTGCTCGCGGGGGATTACGACCACCGGGCTGTCCAGCTCAAACTCGATTATATCGTACCTGGAATCTGGGTTGAGCTTCTGGGCCGCCGGTATATCGGCGATGGAACGAATTGTCATCCCGTTGAATTTGCTGACAACCATCTGCCCGAGGCCGGTATAGCCGAGGTTGATCTGGGCCGGAAGGACATAGCTGAGCACGACGATATCTTCGCGTTCGGCAGTGGGCTTGAAGGCGCTGTCGCGATAGTAGCCGAATAAGTGCGAAGGGGCCTCGCCGGCCGGGTCGTCGCCGAATTCCAGCAAGTACTCGCGGGTGAGCTTTTGCAGGACAAACCCGGCCGTCACGACGTACTCCGGCTGCCGGTCGAATTCGTTATAGGGCACGAGCATTTCGGATGGTTCGAAGTTCCTGACGTCCGCTTTAATCTCCTGGCTCTTGCCGTCACGCCAGATTTCGAATACCACGGTTTCGCCGAGAAGTTTGCTGGTGATAAGATGATGGAAGGATAGCAGTTTGTACTTGGGGTGCATGAACCGGCCGTAAGGGTCGATGGCATTGCCGTCGATTTTCAGAATCACATCGCCTTTTTTCAGCTCGTCACAAGCCGTACCGAGGTTATACACGTCGGCCACGTAGGCGCCGTCTTTGAGTGACGCCGGCATATCAATAAAGGAACGCATAGCCGGGTCGAGAAGCTCGGAGAGTACGAAGCCAACCTCCCCGAAACCTTTGTAATCAACTCCCCGGCGCGCCGCGGTCAGAAATGCATTTATCGCCTCGGCCGGAATCAGACCGGATTCCTTGTCTCGGGTGGACCAGCAGGCTATGCCCATAGGCTCGGAGCCGACGCAATAAACCTCTCCGTGTCCGGTGGGTTGAGATGTATTGGCGATGACGTAACGCAGTCGCTGGCCGTATGAAGTACGAGTCCTCTCGACGCTCGCGCGGTCGAGGTAGCCGCGCCCGTTAAGCACGCGGCTGTCCGACGAGAGCCAGTAGAAATCAACTTCCGCGCCCTTTGTGTATCCTTCGGCGAACTTCAGCGGCGTCAGAGGCGTGCTCAGTTCGTTGGGGTCCAGTCGTATCAGGCAGAGGTTGGCCTCATAGTCAACGACCTTGAGCGTTGCGCCTACAAATTCGTTTTGGCCGTATCGAAGGGCCCTCAAGAAAGCCAGATTCACAACGCTCTCGGCAGTGGTAACCACCTCGTAATCGCCGACTGCAAAGGCACAGGCCCAACTCTGCGAAACACCCTTGTGCTTCCACGGCTCACTCAGATTATAACCGTGGGCCGATGTCTCCAGATATACGATGGAATCTTTCATCGTTTCGGTCATATCGTCCCTGAGAGATGATGCGGCGGCACATACGTACGGCGCCAGAATCGCACCGGACAGAACGGCCGTGAGAATCATCTGTTTTTTCATTGATTCGACTCCAGGCGCGCCTCGGCGGGTATTTGATACTTCTGTAAGATGGACTGATGCCTCTGCTGAGCTATTACGGCGTCGATCGGCAGAATACGATTGTTGCCCGCAAACCCTATTGTATGGAAGCGGCCCCTGGCGCCAGGGCCGGGCGCCTCCTTGAAGGCATTTTGAACATCATCGAGACTGTGTATCGGCAGGCCGTTGATGCTCTCGACGACCTGGTTCTTGAATTCCTGCGCGTAAGAGTTGACCTCGTCGGGCATTATTCCGGAAAGGACCACATACTCTTTGCGCTGCCGGTCCTCGTTGAGCTGGATCGAATGCGCGAAAAGGTATCGCAAATAGAAGGGTATGTCTTTCGGCCACTGCCGTCCCCATGTTTCGAGGAAGTTCCGCGTCGCAGGGACGAACACCAAACCGGCAAAGCAAACATAGGGCACTGGGCGATCATAGTGGCGCGCCCGTTCGAGAATCGGCCTGTTCAATGCTATCGTTGCGGTGGCGCTGGCCGGCTTGCCGTCCCGGTAGAACGTCAGTTTTGCCGTTTCGCCGATTTGCTTCGATTCGACAACTTCCGAGAGCGACAATCTCAGGCCGTGTATCTGGACCATCCCGTCGTCGTCGATGTTGTACTCGTCTATCCGGGTCATTACGTCGGCGGGCTTCAGGATCGATTCGACGGAAGAATGCATCAGCGTGCCGAGAACGACCACGCCGTCTTCGTCCGGCGGGATCTTGAGGTAGTCTTTGTAACTGGCGCTGTGCAGGCCCGGATAAAAGAGGGCTCCCAGCGACCCGAAAGCATCGTACTGCCCGTCTTCGATGTCCTCAAGAAAGTGCCTGACGACCGTCGTGGGAATGAGGTACCCTATATTGTCGGCTTGCGTCAGGCCCTGGAAGGCAACGCCGACAATCTTGCCGTCCTGTATGACCGGTCCGCCGCTGTTGCCGGGATTTATCGCGGCGTCGGTTTGTATGACCAGGTGGTCATCGGCTGCGCTGTGAACGTACGTGTCGGTATCTATTCGCGAGACGACGCCCTCGGTAACAGAAATGCGGTCGCCGCCCATGGGGAAGCCGTACGTCGATACCGTGCTGTTCACGCTCGGAATGCCGGCCAATTCGAGCGGGACCGTGCCCTCGAAAAAGCTGTCATCATCGACCGTCAGTATCGCCAGGTCGCAATCATGCCCTATAAAGACGATCCTGGCGGGGTAGCGCTTGGCGACGTTTTCTTTTCGCAATTCGACGTACCTGCAGTTGCTCACGTTGTGAGCATTAGTAAGGATCCTTTTGCCGGCAATTACAGAGCCCGAGCCCGCAACCTGGCTCATAGGTTGCCTCTTCCAGGGTGTCACATAATCGAAGTCCTGCATGACACTTCTGATAAGGACCACCGATTCTTCCGGGCGCGGCAGGCCGCTGCCGCAGGACACACCCCAGCCACCAAAGACAACCGGCGCGCCAAGCATCGCAATGAACATCCACTTTCGATAACGCATTGTCAAACACCCCATGAAAACGCACAACTTATCCCACTGGTACATATCTTCCACCATATTAGACCCTCGTTGGGGAAATTGGAAGAACATTCCGACGACCAAAGCTGTTAATTAACCGCAGAGAACGCCGAGGACGCGGAGAAAAAGAGTAATTCAGAAATCTCTGTCGGCGCAGCGGTAATAGCTCTCGACCTGCTTTATCCACCGTGCTACCGTCCATCCGCGTATGGGCGTCTCGAGTTTCAGCTCGCCGGCCATCCGCTTTGCTACCTGCAATTGAGTCAAACCCATATGGTGAAGCTTGTACGCCATAAGCGCCACTTCATCCGGTCGCCTGGCATCTGCGCCGCCCCGCAACGGCCTCACCGGCTTTGCTTCTCGCATTTCAGAAGGCTTCGACTTTTCCAAAGGAATTGTTTTGGTCACCGGGGCCTCTGAAGCCCCCGCATCGGATACCTCTCTCAGTGTGGAGACAATATTCAGGGCGATCTTCCTTAGCCTGTTAATAAGGGCAATGAAGTCGTCCATCTCCTCCCGGTAAACCCCATGACCATGCCAGGCATCCACCTTTTGAATCAGCTCACACAGCTCTTCGAAATCTCTCCGGACTTTTTTGCCTATGGTGGGAATAGTGCCCAGCCGCGATACCGTGGCGTCCAGGTTGTGCGGATAGAATGAAAGAGTAAGCTCTACCAGAAGATTTTTCTCCGGGGAGGTGCCGTAAGACAAATTCCCTGCCCATCCTTCGAGCTTCCCGGCAGACTGCCTAATGCTTTCGATGTGATCCGAAGTCAACACCATCAGACTCCCTTCAAGTCGGCTCCATACAATGGTACTATAGTCCGGCTTGCCGTCGGCTACAACAATTTTAAATAAAACATTCTTCGCTACACAGCAGCGAATGCGGGAACGGATAGCTGTCGCGGACTTATGGCTATCTCTCGGCCCTGGGCTTGCCAATCAACAGTATCGAGCGCACTATCCCGCCGAGGCAAAGCTCGGTAATCTTCCGATGGTCAACCTTGACGGCCACGACATTTCTGCCCGGCTCGACGGCATCGGTAATTTCAACTTCGAAAGGCTTTCGCCGGGCCTCCGTGCCGAACGAGCCGACTTCACGGCCGTTAACGTAAACTGTAACCGCCTGGCCATCGACCTCGGTGAAGAACAAACTGAGCCGCCCCTGTTGAGGCTGAATGTCGATTGAAGTGCGATACCACATGATAGCCTTCGTATCCGGCAGGCCCTGAGCGCTGAGCGTTTTGCCGTATGTGGCCGCTTCCTGCCAGCTCGAATCGTCAAAGTCGGATTTGTGATAACCTTCCTCCACGCCGTTATCCGCCGTGTCGTATGCCAGCTTCATCCGGTCCGGCAGGACTTGCAGAACCTCGTTGGGTGAAGCTGTCGCTTCGGCGCCGGCCAGAATGTGCGCACCGACAAAGCGATTCAGATAGTTGAGCGTGTAGTGATTGCCGTAGCCTTTTTGCAGCTCGGCCTCGTTGCGGGCATACAATTCATCGTACACCCTCTTGGCTGCGGCAAAGTCGCCCTCGTTCATGGCATCGCGCATCTGGATATACTGCACCGCATTCCTGAAGCCCTCGGTCGTCATGGCCACGCGGGCGGAATAAAGCTCGTCAGAGCCGGCGGCCCTGGAAGCCTTTTCCACCAGATCGGCGAGCTTGAGCAGGAACCGGGGCGTGTAAACCATGTGCAGCGCGTAGAAGCTGCCCGATTCGCATTTCATGTTCGCGAAAGCCTCGTCAATGCTCATCCAGTACTGCTTCATGAAAGGCCCGGCTGCGGAGCCGTAGAACTTCGCGAAGTAATCGTCCATCATCGCGCTGCTGCCGGCGGCCGGGTCGTAGGCAAGGCGGATGCTCTGATAGAGATGAGGGCCGTAGATTTCCCAGTTCGCCAGCGATTCAAGATTGATGCCGATGCAGCCCTTGCTCTTGAGATACGGAATATCATGCTCCCAGACCGAGAGCTTCGAGAATGGAACCATGCACTCGGCAAGGTTATAGTTGTAGGTTCGATAAGCGATGTGCTGCGCCGCAGCGGACCAGCCGTCAATTACCTCGGCAAGCTGTATCCTGCCGGGCGAACTCGGACTGCCGATTCGGTGGTATCGCGAGTAGCGTATCGGGGCGATCCAGGCCACCAGGTTCGGCGAGAGCCTGCGATTCAGAGTCGGCGGCTGGGTATAATCGGCGTAGCAATAGAAGCTCAGGAGCCAGTCGGGGTGAACTGCTGCAACCTGTCTTGAAATCGCATCCAGAAAATCCACGTACCGGTTTGTCACACTGACCGTTCCGGAGGACGGCTCGATACTCGCCGGGTCATCCTGCGCACGGCAATTATCGCACTGGCAGTATCCTGTTCCGTCCGGAGGGGAAACGGATGGATTGGGGTCTCCCTTCGAAATGACCCCTTCGGCGAATACATTGCGAAGCTCGGGATTGGATGTGCAGTACCAGTCCCCTTTCTTCCGCTCGCCGTCGCGCAAAGCGAAATACTCCAGATGAATCTGCCAAAGGCTCTGGTCCACGTAGCTGGCCCATGCGTGCCCGGTTGACATTTGCAGCCCGCCGTCGCCGTTCCATATTTTCCAGAGGCTCTGACCGGTCCACTGCGAGCCCCATATCTTGCGAAGCATCAAGCCGGGTTTGGCGGCAATGTCCAGGCTGCCAACGGTAACTGTCCTGCTCCGTGGGAAAACCTCGCCTAAATCGTTATCCATGAAATACCGGCATCCAAGCTCCTCCAAAAAGCGGCATACGGCCTTCATCGTTGACGTCTCACTCTGCCCTGCAATGAGAATCCGCGCCTTTCCGTCGCCGACTATGCGAAGCCCTTCCTTCGTCGGACTTTCAATCCCGCCGAGGTCCAGGCCTGAATTTACGGCAGCAGCACCGATGTAAATCGTGGGTCTGCCCGGACGAGGCTGGTCTGCAACTTCCAGTCTCGCCCCGGATATTTTCTCAATCCAGTCGGCTAAGACTTTCGCCGCCGCCGAATCGCTGCAATCGAAACCGCCGGCTCTTCTCTTCTGCGGCTTCTCGGTTCGACTCTCGGCGACTTTCTGCACCACAATAACCGCAATCGCCCTGCCGTCTTTAACAATATCCATCCCCTGACTTCGGGCTGACAGGCCGGCGACTGCAAAGGCCGCCAAGACTGCCGATGTTAAACGCAGAGATTTCATCCCTTGCTCCTTATATGAGATTATACTTAATGATACTTTCTCAGACGAAAGACACTCCCGCTTTCGCCGCGACGCTGCGCACGTGCTCGGCGGCCAGACGGTACTCCTCGGCGTTTGGCAAGTGCTCTAACATGAGCGGGACGTCCTTCAGCTTGCTCAGCTCTTTGAGGAAAGTAACGTAATCCAATCCGCCGGCTCCGGGGCGAATCTCATCGAGATGGGTCGTGAGTTTCTGCTGCAAGAGGATGTCTTTGCCGTGACAGCTCTTCATATAGGGCCCGAGTTTGCGGAAACACTCCCGGATCAGGTCGCCGTTTCGGAAATACCGTTGCGGGCTGCATACGAGGTTGACCGGGTCGAGATGAACGGCGAACTGCTTGCGGTCGATGGCCTTGAGAAGTTGCAGGTAGGAGTCCGGGGAATCGGGGTATGCCCACGGCATGGTCTCCAAAGTAAAGTACGTCCTGGTCGGTTTGACGTCGTCGATGATGGAGCGAGTCGTCTCGACAATCATATCGAAGGCCTCGTCCGTAAGGTTCTTCGGCGAAGGACCGTCCCACTGCTCGCCGAGCGAGCCGGCGATATTAACGCAGCACCCGGCCCCAATTCTATCGGCCAGGGCCAACTGCGTGCGGCATTTGGCCAGTGCTTCTTTTCGCGTCTTCTCGTCGGGACTGATGGGATTGCTCCAAGCCCCGACTTCGGCGATGACAATGTTCGCTTGCTCCGCCGCACGTGCGTAAGCTTTGACAACATCGTCCGAGGCTTCCGCGCCGACCGGGCAGTAGGCCGCGCTATAGCCAAGATTTTTCAAAGCACGCACCCAGGCATCAGGGTCCTTGCTCTTTTCAAAAGGTGGGCCGCCGAGGCGGATAGGATAAGTCGCCGCTTGCGAAGCAGACAGCGTAACCGCAGAGCCGAGACCCAACATGGCCGTCCCGGCAACGGCCGTTTTTACGAAACTGCGTCTGGATACTTTTCTTGTACTGTTATTCATCGTTTGTCCCTTTCAGGTTCCGCGTGTGCAACGAGTTGCACACCCTACAGAAAAGTTGTCTCTATTTCTTATGTCGCAAAATCTGCTCGGCGAGATTTTCGCGGGCGGCGAGAAACTTACCGGGCTCTTTTGAGAACTCCCACCAGTTCGGTGCGACTGTATCAACAATCTTCCTGACCGCCTCTTTGCCCGCAAGCTTTTCGAGAATCGCCAGGTACTCATAATCTTCCATACCGTCGCGCAGGTTTTTCAAACGCATGCAGGTAACCGGGCCGTCAATCCCGCAGGGTGCTCCGGGATAGAACAGGAACCCGCCGCCGTTGTAATGCCTGGGATGCGCGAAGGCCGGATTGAACCAGGGCTCGATTACCGTAGTGACCGTGCTCCAATAGAGCAGGCCGGTGATGTCGTACTGGTAATTTATCCAGGTCGGAACTCGATAGGCGCTCAGCGGACGGTCGATATGCCAGTACGGCGGATCCAGATTCTTGACGCTTTCATACTGCGGATGATATTGAGGCGAACGCTGGACAAGGGCCGTATAAGACCAGACCTCATCGCCGTGGGAGATTTTTTCATTGATACTCTCACGGTCGATGAATGACCATAAAGGGCACCATATATCCACAGCAGGGTCCATATCCGGCCATGAAGGGTCCTGGAGATACGTCTGTTCCACGACCAGGCATTTGAGCTGCGGCACGGCTTCGTGAACAAGCCGGCCGAGAACGAGCACCTGCTCGTAATTGCCGCGCAGGTTCGGCTCATCCAGCATGTACACATAAGCCCGCTTTTCCCAGCCGTTGTCTTTAAGGTACTTGTAGTAGTCCCTGTAATATCGCTGAGCCTTTTCTCTGTCGGCGTCGGAGATGGTCCTGTAGTCCGGCCTCAGAGTCGAGCCTGGCAGCCGGGCAAAACGCGATCTGGGTATCTCAAAATCGGTCACGTGGAGCGTGGCGATAAATTCCTTCAGCGCCTGGTGCCTTTCCGGAATGATGTTAAGAGAGCCGTCGCCGTTGACTTCCGGCAGGAGATAATCCGGAATCGGCGGATTGATGCGATGCTCCGCCATCGCCCGGCAGTATCGCATTTCGATTTGTTTGAATCTCTCGGAATTTCGCTCGACGTTGAAGGACCGCGCAACACTGCTGAAACTACCGAAATGGTTCTTGTGGGTCGGCCCGTCGGGAAGCGTGAAATCCCACACGGTGACAGTGACGCCGAGCTGTCCGGAGATTCCCCCTCTCGCCCGGACACTGAGCACCCCCGCGTATGTGCCCGCGGGAACATCCTTCGGGACATGCACATCGACCCATAAAGCCTGATTCTGACCTTTGAAGACGTCGAACGGCACGGCATACATGTCATAGCCTGTGGTCTTAACCGGTTCCCCCCATCTCTCGCGGCTCTGGTTCAGAGGCTCGATGGGCTTGCCGGTATCAGGATTGATGAACGGCACAAGCGGGTCGGCATACAATCCCGGCGGCAGCTCCGCTCTCGGGCTGGACATTCGCACGCGGACGTATTCCTCCCTGAAGAGCCTGATGTTATCTTTTGCGATTTTCGAGCCCCCCTGCCCGGTGAGGTCGGAGATTTCCACTTCGACTACACTTATGTTCTCTTTCGGAGCAGCAACCACAACCTGAAACGATTCAACCTCATTCCTCGCCGCCTTGATCTCTATAGTCGCTGCTCCGTGTGGCTCCTGACTCTGACCGATGCGCTCCATGCTGTTTAGCGCCGTCAGTTGAATCATATCCGCCGCCGGAGAATATGCGCATGCGCCAAGTATCACCAGGGCGGAGACTATTGCACAAGTTCCATTTCTCATTGTATTCCTCTTTCAAATAAAGGTTTTAACGAAGCGAAACAATCCGGCATTGCCGCGGAGCGACTGCCACTTTGATTTTCCTATTGCCGACAGCAATCTCGACCGGCTCGTTCGTCACTGCGAAATCTGTACGGCGTACCAAAACGCGGTCGCCCAATCGCAACCCCGAGACGACTGTCCCCGGCTGTCTTGGCACGTTGAAGTTAATGGGCGTACCTTCCGAGAGGAAGCGGCCGTACTGCTGGGCCTCGGCATATACCTCGTGGACGAGCCGGATTTCCTTTGCCGCCTCCTGCTTCCCGCACCAGAGGAAAAACGTGTCCGTCCCCCGCAGCAACATGTGCCACAAAAGCTCCTTGTACTTTTCCTCGCTGAACTGAACCGTTTCGGATTTTATGTTGTCGTCTTCGATTGTGTGCCAGTGCACGAAACTGATAACGGGTGTCCCGGCCGGCGTGTTCTCACCGGCGTTGCTCGCCACCAGCAGCATGTTGTAGAACCACCGGTAATCCGTATCGGCGTAATCGTACCAGTCGAAAATCCTCTCCCACGTGTAAACTACCGGCATGGCAAACGTGTAGCCGGTTTCGGGGAATTCGTCATACCATTTCCTGTACCTGGCCCGCTGGTCCGCCCGGTGGGGCTGGCCGTCAACGAAGTATTCATAGTAATCATACCAGTAGCGATAGCCGTCGTGGGGATACACGCCGTAGGTGCCGACGAACACTCCTAGGAAACCGGCTTTCACCGGCTCTGCATAAACTTGCCGCTGAAGCTCGCAGCGCAATTGTCGCAGAGTCTTCTGAAATTCTTCGAAGTCGTCGATATTCTTAACGTTCTCACGGCAGCGGCGGCAGCGTTTCGATGCGGCGTGCGCCTCGTTGAATTCAATAGGCCCGTCTATTTCCCAATCGGCAAAAACAAAATCAACGTCCAGACCTTTGTCTTTGAATGCCCTGGCGAAATACTCGACCTGCTCGGCGATTTGCGCCTTGCGGAACTCGATCGCGAACGGACAGCCCATATTCTTCTTGCCGAAGGACGTGTCCCAGAAGGGCTTGTCCTCATCGTCGATATGCGCCGTGCGCGGATCGCCGTTGAAAAACGAATAGAGGCACCTCGTTGCGTCTATGTTCACCCGCAGGCCCAGTTTCTTCTGCGCTGCGGCAATCGTCGCAGACTCGGCCAGACTCTTTTCGCGATTGCCCGGATTCCAGGAAGTGACCAGCCCCACCCCCCTCTCGTCGAGCGTCTTGACAAGCTCCTCGGCCGAATCCTCATCGAGCGGGCCCGGGTCCATCGCCTGCCAGAGATATAGCGGCAAACGCTCGCCTCTGTCGTATTCCAGAGGCCGGGTTGAATCCAGCACAACCCGTATCTGCTCGGGCCACTTAGGCGCCTGCTTCTGTGCTCGGCAAAGGCTGCCTGGACAAACCAACAGACCAACCGCCGTCCAAATCACAATTGACTTTTTATAGACACAACAATCTACCATAATTGACTCTGAAGAATCAGCATGGGCTAAAGCCCATCCTACCCCTGGATTCCGCATCAAGTGCGGAATGACAAAAAAAGTAGGGTGGGGCTTGCCCCACCGATCCTAATATAGAACTTCAAAGGAACGCACTATCTTTTTGCTGCCTTTCTCATGTTCGGCCTCAACGACAATCGTATGGTCTCGTGAAAGGCTCACGTTCTCCATAAACAGGCCGTCCTGCGAGAGGATGCACTCTCTGCCGTTGACGCGGATTTTCGTTCCGCCCTCCGCCCAGCCGTAAAGGTCGATAGCGGAATCATTCGCCACGGCCGAATGTTCGAGAGGGTTCGTCTGGACAATCAATCTCGGCGGCCTGTCGAAGTCCAGCAACTCGTCGATGATTTGCTTTTTCGCGGCATACAACACCTGCGGGTCCCTGCTGAAATCGCTCATCGTCCTGACGACCTGCGAGGCAATCTCCACCCCCCTGCGAGACGGCTCAATCATGGACAAGTTCTCGCCAAGCCCGGCCTTTATCTGGGCGATTCTCTCTTCGAGCATCCAGAAGTATTCGTAGTCCTGAATCCCGTTACGCATTTGCTCCCAGCGCAGCGAACACAGGAGCCCGTCCTTCTTAGGGTACACATGCCAGCCGTCGCCGCGATGCTGGCCGGGGGCCTCGAAAGGATCGTCCGTCCAGGCATTGAATCCCCAGTGCAGGTAGCCCTTCAGTGCGAAGCGATAGTTCAGCCAATGCAGTAAGCGGGATTCTATCAAGGCCACGTCCGCGGTCTTGTTCGGATGCGAGCCTTTCTGAAATATCCCCACTGTATAGAACCACAATTCATTGCCCCGGCTTCGAGCTTTGTCGTAAACATCATACCAAGTGGCAAGATGGTCCAGCTTGGGAACCCAAATCTCCAGTCGCTCGTCGCAGTGCGGCGTCTCTATAGCGTCCATTCTCCTGATCGCCGGGGCGTACCGATGCACAAATTGTGAAGCCTGCCTCCAACTTATCACATTATGATTCGACGGCTCGTCGGCAATGTGAAATACCGTCTTCTCAAGCCAGCCTTTATCTCTGAGGTGATTTTCCAGCACCGGCAGGAACTGAGGCAGGAACTTCTCGCCCGGCATGGTCACACTGCGGCCGCTCGATTGCTCCTGAACTCGGAAATCCCGCAGCAGGACCTCGTTGCTCGACCAGCCGCCCTCGCCGAACCTTGCAACAAAACCCGTCTCGAGCAAATCCATACGGCCGGTATCCCAGAATATATCGGCCCATTTGTCGAACCTTGAGAAATCGAACTTCAACTTGCCTTCTTCGTCCAGCTTACTTGCAATCAGGTCAAGGGTAACCCTGAAGACATTCTGCCGGTGCTCGGCCATGTTTTGCGCATACAGCGCGAGCATCTCGTAAAATCTCTCGGAGTCCGAGGAGTCAATGCCGTGAAACTGCCTGAACTTGCCTGTTGAGTACCATTCGGTGACCATCAGGTGCCGCTCGTCGGGCAGCGTCAGCGGATAGACGGTAAGATGCACGGGCAAAGACCCGCTGCCCTGCTCGGTCTCGACGGTGACGGTCCCCTCGTACCGGCCTTCGGCCGCATCGCGCGGAATTTTGACCGTCAGGAATATCGCCCGGTACTTTCCCTTCCCAAGGGAAATCTCCCTGTCTTCGGCGAGATAATCGGGAAAGCGAGCTGGCGCGGGACGAATCAAGTCGGTCTTTCTTACTTTCGGCGTGTTCTCCGCGATTGCAATGGAACCCACGAAATCCCAGCTCACTGCATCCGGCGGCAACGAAACACCACGGCCAATATGCGTCAGGGGACTCACCGAGACAGTAACGCGCTTTATATCCCGGCCGGCCCTGACAACACACTGCGCCGAGAGATATTCGTTTCTTATGCCGAAGATCTCGATTGCCTCTTGCGGCTCGGGGCAATTGTAGCCGTCCTCGAAAATCCTCACCAAATCGCCGGCGGCAAATAATTCGAACGGAACGTCTTGCGCCGCAGCGCAGAGCGAACAAAGCAGAGCCGTCACCAGAATAAGAGTGTATGATTTAAGCGCCGTTCTATTGTCGAACATTCCTGCTTGCCTCCAATCAAAATTAGAATCAGCTACGCGATCCTTCTCATCGGTCCGCCGGAAAACTCAAACTGTCCAGAGGATCGGTCCCGTATTTCTTTTCTTCCCTGTCGCTGAAGCCGTCGTTATCATCGTCGAGGTCGGCGTTATCGCCTGTGCCGTCGCCGTCGGTGTCCTTCCATTCCTTCGGGTCCAGCGGGAAGGCGTCCCACGGAACGGATTTTGCCCGGTCCACGCCGTCGCCATCGAGGTCCAGCTCCTCGAAGTCGGGTACGCCGTTATTGTTGTCATCGTCGCCGATACCGTCGCCGTCACGGTCGGCATCGAGGTTGTCGCCTATCCAGTCGCCGTCTCCGTCCGCCCATTCTCCGGGATCGAGCGGAAAGGCGTCGTCCTTATCGGCCACGCCGTCATTGTCATCGTCCGGGTCGATATGATTGGGCTTGCCGTCCCTGTCGATATCAGGCGGTCCGTCGGGTGTGATAAGAAGGGCAAGGTCCACGGTGAATTCCGGAGCTTCAAGCGTGTTGGCTCCCGCCGAGACGTCAACGATCTTAAGAATCTCAGCGTTCTCAGGCGAGTACCAGTAGGCTTTGGCTGCGACGGGGAAACCCAGGGTGACAGTGACATCCTTAACGGCTGTGGTGTGGTCGCTGAAGTGATGGAGGTAAACGCCGGCCCTTTTCTCGGAAGCCAGGCCGTAAGCACGTACGGCCTCCGGCTGCGATACCTCCACGGGGGCAATGTGGACGTCCTTGTCGAGGCGATACGCAAAATCCTGCATCGCCCTGACATATTCCCGCTCTTTCGGGCCGAGCCATATATTCATGAAGTGCCCATCCCGCGCGTAGCTGGTGTTCCAGAAGACGAAAGCTATCTCGTTGAACATCGCCGTCCAGTTCCTGATGCGCATCCGCAGGGCCGAACGCTCGTCCCACACACCGCCGACGCCGGGAACGGGCTTTTTCCGGTCAATGTAGTTACCCTGCTCGCCCACTACAACGGGCATATTGTGTTTCTTCCAGTTCTTCGCTCTGCTAACAGTCACTTTGTCGGATTCGAGTTCGTTCTCATTCTGGTACCAGTGCGGGGCATTGATTTCGATGCCGGCAAGCTCCGGCCTTTCCCAGCTCGTGGTGACCGGGTGCCGGTACGGGTCGAGCGACTTGATGTACGGAATCATAATTTCATACCAGCGGTCGCCGGCCTTCTGCTCGTTGAGAAATTCCCAGAAATCCACGTACGCCCCCCACCTGTCAACGCTGTACTTTACGAACCTCTTGACCTTCGCCATTTTTGCCTGGTCATCAGCTTCGTCATTGAAAGCCTTCTGAAAACCGAAGATTCCGTAGAAGACGCCGAAACCATACGCACGGGCGCGCTGCAGAAGCTCATCCGTCATCATACCCTCCTGGACGAGGTACTTATCCAGATCGTTATTGAGCGGGTAGGAACAGTTCTGCTGCGAGAAGCGATACAGGTTGAATCCGCATTTCGAGAAATACCGGAAATAAACATCCGCATTTTGCGGATTGCAGGACGGCCCTCGCACGAACATAGGCCCGTCAGGCAGTGCAGGCGAGTCCTTGCGGTCGGTGCGGAAAGGCCCCTCCATACTGCATTGACCCAGAACCGAGCCGGAAGCCGAATTGTCGCCCCAGCAGTCCTGCAGCCCGATGGGGAAGTACGGGCTTCCGTCATCGAATACGAAACGAAAGGAATTGGCCGGATGCAGCCGGAGAAAGCCGGGACTGGGCCTTCGCCCTGTCACACAGGTAAACGTACCTTCGCCGGATGCACTTTGGCCTTCGGTATTTCTAAAGACAAAGCTGTAT
>JBDREF010000102.1:0-4434 GCA_043820045.1 Planctomycetota bacterium
TTCCCGGAAACGTGCAGCCGTTGCGGCTGGTCCGTGGATTCGGCCTTCTGGAATTATTGTCCCTGGTGTGAACAAAGCCTTGTCTGAGAAGCAGCAAAGTAACACGGAAGTTATCGCAACTGTGGAGCAGACCCCAGGCGCCTACGGCCCGCTTTGCTGGGGCGCCCAGACTCACGTCGGCAAAGTCCGCACGGAAAATCAGGACGCGTTTTTCGCCGATGCACATGTGGGACTGTTTGTCGTTTCCGACGGCATGGGAGGTCACCGCGGCGGCGCACTCGCATCCGGAATCGTCGCAGACGATCTGCCGGTGATGATCGAGAACGCGCTCGAGAAGCTAAAGGTCGGCGCCCCGCGAACCATAAGAACGCTGCTCAAGAGAGCTATCGCCGAGCAGAACAGGCAACTGCACCTCGAAGGAACCAGCGAATCAGGTTTCAAGGATATGGGCGCGACCATCGTCATCGCGCTATTCAGGAAGGACCGCTGCTTCGTGGCAAACGTCGGCGACAGCAGGGCCTACCGCCTCAGGGCAGGCCGATTTGCCCAACTGACCCGCGACCATTCGGTTGTTTCCGAACTCATCGAGCAGGGCCGTATCGAGCCGGAGGAGGCGCCGGACCATCCCGCCAGCGGCCAGTTGACGCACTACATCGGGATGGAAGAAAAGGCCCGTCCCCACGTCCTGTCCTTCGGCCTTCGGAAGAACGACCGCATCCTGCTCTGCACCGACGGGCTGACGGATATGGTGAGCGACGAAGAAATCGCCGCCGTCCTGAAAGCCGATGCCGATCCCAATGCCGCGTGCAGCGAACTCGTCACCGCCGCCAACAAAGCCGGCGGCCACGACAATGTCACCACCCTGATAGTTGACTGGAACCGATCACCCTGACACAGTGATGGAAGGAATCAAAGGAGTACGCCTGCCCCATAGGGGGTACATCTTTCGATGAGTTGTGCTTATGGCGGCCCCGAAATTATCCTACTCGCCCAGGGCGTACAAGTGACCGGCTGTCCGCAAATATATTTTGTTTTCGGCAACAGCCGGAGTGGCAAAAATCTCTTCGGCGAAATTGTTACTCGCCAGAATCTTCAGCGTGTCATCGACCTGGATGACCGTCACGACGCCTCGCACGGAGGCAGCGACAACTTTGTCGCCTGCGGCAATGGGTGAAGCAACGTATTGCCCCGCCGCCCCGATTCGTTCGCGGAAGAGTTCTTTGCCGGTCGAGGCCTCCAGGCAGGTTAACACACCGCCGTCCCGCAGGAGGTAGAGTTTTCCGCGACAATAGAGCGGCGAGGGCGTCTCGGGAATGCCGCGCTGAATTTCCCAGGCCACGTGCGATTCACGGGCATCCTTCTTCGCTCCGGGACGAATTGCCACCAGGTTGGGCTGGCTAATGGCGGCGAAGCCCGACATCGTTTGCATCCATTCGGCTTCGCTGATGATTCCGTTCGTGTCGTGGTCGAAGATTTTCAGCAGAGTGTCCATGTTCCTTACCGGCAAACCATAACCGGGATTGTCTTTGGGCAGCTCCGGTCGCTGTATAAAAGCAAAGCCTTCCGTCATTTCGTCGCGCTGTATTTGATTGTCGTGATTGGCATCGAACTCCTCGACGGTCATCTTCCAGCTTCCGGCCGCATCCAGCTTGTCGTCTCCGCGTCCACCCAGGGCCGCGGCGCCGGCAAACAACAGCCCATCGCCGGTTATGGGGATACCGACTGTTTCCTGCGAAAAACCACCGGCCCACCATATCTCGGCGCCGGTGGATGGGTCGTAGCTCGTCAACCGTTTGGAGCCCAACACGACAAGCTCTTCGGCCTCGCCGTGACGCCAGATCATGGGCGTTGACCAGCCGGCCTTGAACAACGACCTCGGCTGCTGCCAGACCGTCTCGCCGGTGTCTCGATGGACCGCCAGCAAGCAGGAGGAGCCGCCGTCTCCGTCCAGAACCATGATCACTTTGTCCTGGTACAATATGGGCGAGGTCGCCATTCCATATTTGCTTTTCGGCGTCTCGATTTTACGCTGCCAGAGATCGTTTCCCGCATGGTCGTAACAAATCAGCCCGTAGGTGCCGAAATAGACATAAACATGCTCATCGTCCGCGGCCGGCGTGGAAGATGCGGCGTTATTCAGTGGATGAAACCTTCCCTCTGTTACGGCCTGAACAACTTGCCGCCACAGGATTTTGCCGTCTTCGCGATCGATGGCTAACGTGATAAGTTCCTTTTCGTTGGCCGGTTCAGTAGCGGTAAGAAAGATGCGATTGTTCCAGATGACGGCAGACGAGTGGCCCGTGGGAATGACGGTTTTCCACAAAACGTTCGCGTCCGGGCCGAAATGAACAGGAATGCGATCCGCTTGCGCCACTCCCTGTCCATTGGGGCCGCGAAATTGATTCCAATTGACCTGTTCCTGCCGGCCGTACGCTGTCAGGTTGAGCAACAGGATAATAGCCGCATAGATGCCGGCGTTTGCCGTTAGGTTGTCTCTATATCTGAGTTGTATGGGCCGCTTACTCCGAAATTAGAATATGCTTGTTTTCAAGAGCTTGCATATAACAGGCTTCGCTATCATTTGACTGTATTCTTAGGCGAGTTTCAAGCCGAATCATTGGGGATTACGCTGTTCAACAATAGCCTGGCTCAACAGAAACGTACCTAATCCTTGTGCCGAACAGGATTGAGACACACCCCATGCTTGTTTTTGTTTACTCCGCCAGGAATCCAGGATGCACCTGCGCATTATTCTAAAAGGCCTTTTTTTCTTGCACATCCCCCCTACCACAGTATAACATTCCCCACGGCGACGTTTTCCCTGATTTTTACAGCTATGGAATTAGCCTATTCCCCATGCGGTTAAGGGCACTCGGGACGTTACGCGGGAACGACAGATAGCTGGTTAGGCCAATTTGAGAAAGAAGAGGATATCTAATGCGATCTATGACATATTATGACTCTCCCCCCTTCCCCCCCAATCTGCGAAAAGACATCGAATGTATCTGCAATTCTACAGAGGTCGGACAAGTATGCAGAGAGCATACGAAATCACCGGGCGGGAAGATTCTGGACAAATATTTTTACAGTAAGTTAACATCCAGAGGCTATTCCGTAAAGTTTGATCGGTTGTGGGTCGCCGAAGGATCCAAATTTGACCTCGATCTCCAAATCACTGACTCAAGCTGGAGTGTGGCAATATTGATCGAAGGTGGCAAGGCAGCCAGGATTGACCTTGATCTTCTGAAGTTTATTGCATGGGCAAGAAAAGAGCACCCTCCTTCCACCAGCTTTGTTTCTTTAATCGCTTCTGACAAAGAACTTCACAGAAATATAACCGGTACACGGGGTGAGACAGCCTTTGACTATTTAGCGCGTCTGTGTAATCTTTTTCGTGCAACTGGTTCGGAAGTAGCGAACCTCTTAGTAGTGGAATTCCACTCAGGAAACAGCCAAACCAAGAATCCAGTTGAAGGGAATAAGATGCCAAAATACAACTTGCGTGGGAGAGTAGTAGAACGCTGGAAAAAAGCAGAATGTCCTCTGTGGAATTACCTCAAGACTAGGGATATATGTCTTGAGGAAGATCGGAGGCTTAACGAAGAAGAGCGTAATCCAGCTCCTAAATTCCGCAAGTTCGTTGAGATGGAAGACGAGAGCAACATACGAAGATGGATACTCGGGTGTCACTTCCCTTGGCTGAATCCCAGAAAGAATCCATAGGATCGGTAGGTTTCCTGCCCATGCGGTTACATTCACAAAACGTTGTAAGCTACTCATTGATTTATGAATAACGAATATTGAAGTATCAAAATAGTTTGGTGCTGTCGAGGAGGAAGGTTACTGGGCCGTCGTTGATGCTGGTTATTTGCATGTGTTTGCCGAAGGCGCCTTTTTGGACGGGGACGCCCTGCTCGGCCACTAAGGCGATTACTTTTTCGTAGAGCTGCTCTGCTAATACCGGATCGGCTGCGGCGTCGAAACCGGGACGGCGGCCCTTGCGGCAGTCGCCGTGAAGCGTGAAGTTGCTGATAAGCAGAATCGCTCCGCCGACGTCGCGGACGCTGCGATTCATCTTGCCCGCATCGTCGGGGAATATGCGGAGATTCACGAGTTTTTCCGCGATGAACTGCGCATCGTTTTCCGTGTCACCCTTGCCCACGCCGAGAAAAACGAGCAGGCCCCTGTCTATCTTGCCGACCTGCCGGTCGTTGACTCTGACCTCCGCCTCCAATACTCGCTGACAGACAAACCGCATTAGTTGTTCCTCAATTCAAAGCCGAGAGACCTTGAGATTGCCGCGCGATTCTACGAATCGCTCGCAATGACATATAAATGCACTTTGTGTCATTGCGAGGAGCATAGCGACGAAGCAATCTCACGTTCTTCGACAGGCCCCTTCGCGGGAATGACAAGTGACACCATCATTCATGA
>JBDREF010000103.1:0-24715 GCA_043820045.1 Planctomycetota bacterium
GGCGAGATGTTCTTCGACGATATATCCCTATATCCAGAGCTTCAGACGCCAGGACCTTGACAAGAAAGACGGTCGAACCAAGTTGATGTATTCACTTTGAGGTAACCTGAACGTGGGACGAAGGCCGGCGGAATATAGGGGACCTTTGGGATTTACTATTTATTATTGACTATTTACTAATGACTATAGCTAAGCCATGAATAGCTATGCCATGAATTGACTATTTCTTCGTGGAATTCGTGTTCGGCTCGGCTCAGAGCCCGCCCCGATTCTGTCGAATGGGGCAGCCTTCATAATTCTGTGTTCTGTATTCTGTATTCCGTCGTCTTCTGCTCTGCGCTAATGTGTGTCTTTGTGGAGCTTGTACTCGACGCTGTCAACGAGGGCCTGCCAGGAAGCTTCGATTATGTTCTCGGATACGCCTACAGTACCCCACAGCGAGTTCTTGTCCCTGGATTCGATTATTACTCGAACGCGGGCGGCCGTACCGGCTTTGGCATTTACGACACGGACTTTATAATCAATCAGGTGAACGTCGGCGATACTCGGATAGAAACGCTCGAGCGACTTTCGCAGGGCACCGTCAAGAGCATTGACCGGACCGTCACCCTCACCGACAACATGCTCGGTTTTGTCGCCGACTCTCAGCTTGACGGTTGCCTCGGTAACAATATCGCCGGCCGCACGTTTCTCGACATTTACATGATACTTTATCATCTCAAAGAAAGGGCGATACGTGCCCATGACCCTTTTCACGAGCAGGTCGAAGCTGGCATCGGCGGCCTCGAATTGGTAACCCTCATTTTCAAGCTCCTGGACGCGGTTTAGTATCTTTTGTGCCAACTGCTTGTCCTCGGCAATTTTCGCCTTTTCCAACTGAGCCAGCACGGTGGACTTGCCACTCAATTCGGAGATAAGGAATCGTCTCTCGTTGCCGACAAGCTCTGGGCTAATATGCTCGTAGCTGCGTTTGCTCTTACGCAAGGCATCCACGTGCAGCCCGCCCTTGTGGGCAAACGCGCTGTCTCCCACATACGGCATATTCAGCACCGGTGCCAGATTTCCTATCTCGAAAACGAAGCGAGAGACCTCGGTAAGGGTTTTAATTTTTTCGGGGCTGAGAACTTCACTGCCCATTTTGAATGCGAGGTTGGGAATGACCACGCACAAATTGGCGTTGCCGCATCGCTCGCCCAGGCCGTTGATTGTGCCCTGAACATGCCTGGCTCCGGCCCGAACGGCCGCCAGGGTGTTAGCCGTTGCGCAGTCGGTATCGTTGTGGGTATGAACTCCGATGACTGCCGGGGCCAATTTTTCGCACACGGCCCTGGTAATCTCATACACTCGATCCGGCAGAGACCCGCCGTTGGTATCGCAAAGAACAATGGCATCGGCCCCGGCCTCGGCTACGGCCGCCAGGACCTTCATCGCGTAATCCGGATTTTGACTGTAGCCGTCGTAGAAGTGCTCGGCGTCGAAAATCGTCTCTATGCCTTGCTTTTTCAGGTACTCGACGGATTCGGCGCAAATGGCAAGGTTATCGTCGAGCGAACAACACAGCACGTCAGTTACGTGCATGTCCCAGCTCTTGCCCACCAGGGTGGCAACCTGTGTTTTGCACGCAAGCACCGCGTTGAGGGACACATCATCCGAGACGGTGCAGTCGGCCCGTCGCGTGCTGCCGAACGCAGTGATTTTCGAATTCTTCAGACCGAGCCTGGCCGCTTCGGCGAAAAACTGCATTTCCTTGGGATTAGATGCGGCGTAGCCGCCCTCGATATACTCCAGGCCAAGCTGGTCGAGGCATCTGGCGATGGCAAGCTTGTCCTCGAGCGAGAAGCTCACGCTCTCGGCCTGCATGCCGTCGCGAAGAGTCGTATCGTAAAGCTGTATCTTTTCCATATTTAGGCGGAGTTTATCCCAATTTCACGTGAATGTAAAGATGAAAAATAAGCGATTCAGAGTGCCGATTCAAGAGCAACGGCCAAAATAGATTCACTTTCTCCTGCGGAAACGTGTTGCAATCCAGCAGGCATCGGAATATACTACATAGTTTGCACTAATACCGAACGGATACTGAACGCAACATGTTGGACGTAAACTGAAATGATTCTAACACAAATACTGCAACCGAGCTGTGTCAAGGTTCCAGTGGAGAGCAAAGAAAAGGAAGCCGTTATAACGGAGCTTGTGGACCTGCTCGATGCCAACGGATTATTGTCGGATAGAGCCGTTGCTCTGGAAGCCGTTCTGACTCGTGAAAGAACACAAAGTACAGGAACGGGAGCCGGGATAGCCATTCCTCACGGCAAGTGTAACGGCGTCAAAGAGCTGGTGATGGCAATTGCGATTGCGCACGAGCCTATCGAGTTTGACAGCATCGACGGCAAACCGGTGACAATTCTCATTTTGCTGGTCTCGCCGGCTAATCAGACCGGACCGCATATCCAGGCACTGGCAAGGATAAGCAGGCTGATGCTCAACGAGCAGTTCAAGCAAAAGATCGAGAAAGCCGCCTCTGCCGAGGAAGTTTACGAACTCCTGAGCAATCAGGAGAATGAATAGACATTATCCAACCGCGCCCTGTCAGGCTGCAAACGGCCATGTTTTCTTTCACGACGGGCTTTCCCAGAGGATCAGACCCATTTCATGAGGATCGACGAGGTCGGCATGTCTTGGCAGGATTCTTACAGCCACGCCGTGCTGGCCGGTTCTTGTGCAGGGCATCGAGCCAACAAACCAGTGTTCGCCATCCTGCTCTGAAGAACGCTCATGGTCCATTCTGACTGCCTCGCCGTTGCGGATATTCTGCCATGTATCCACGGGGCCGTGATAGAATTCAACTGAAACATCGTCCGGGCTTATCCTGCCGAGCCTCACCAGAGCCCTGACATACAACTGTGAGCCGACCTTCAATTGAGGCTGCTTGGGATTCAGTTTCTCATTGCCATTGCCGTTCTGGACTTCCATTATCACATCCCTGACGGCGAACTCAGACCATGCTTTCCTGACTTCGGCTTTCCAGTTCGAAAAAGCCTTTGCCTTGGCACAGGCTTCCGCGGTCAGATAGCGCCATTTGGCGGCGGCCGGGTTGTAGAACTTCTCCACGTATTCGGCGACCATCCTGTGGGTGTTGAATCGCGGGGCGATCCATTTGATTGAGTTCTTCACTCTGCGTATCCAGGCCCGGGGCAGGTTGTCCGCCGACCGCGTGTAGAACAGCGGGACCACCTCATTTTCCAGCATATCATATATGGCCTGCGATTCGACCAAATCCTGATAGCCCACGTCCTCATAGCTTTCGCCCGAACCGATGACCCAGCCACCGTCGTCCGTGTAGCCTTCGCACCACCATCCGTCCGAGGTACTCATGTTCAGGACGCCGTTGACCGCCGCTTTCATGCCGCTTGTGCCGCTGGCTTCCATCGGCCTTCTCGGATTATTGAGCCAGACATCGACGCCTCGCACCAGCACCCTGGCTATATCGATATCGTAGTCTTCCAGGAATACGATCCTACGTCTGACATCCTGCTGGTTTGCGAAGTGGACGATCTGCCGTATTATGTCCTTGCCCTCGGTATCCTTCGGGTGGGCCTTTCCGGCAAAGATTATCTGCACCGGCCTGTTTGAGTCGGTAAGCAGCTTCTTGAGCCTCGCAGGATCCTTCAGGAGCAGATTACCTCGTTTATAGCTGGCGAATCTTCGGGCAAAACCAATGGTCAGAGCCTCAGGATCGAGAACTTCCTCGGCATGGTTCAATTCTGTGTGGTAGGTACCTCTGCGCTGCATCTGGGCCTTAAGGCGATTGCGGGCGAAAACAATCAGTTGCTCCTTGCACCGCTGATGTATTTGCCAGAATTCCTCGTCGGGCATCTGTTCGATAGAGTCCCAAAGTGATTCGTCCATGGCCTCATCCGACCAGTGCGGCCCAAGATACCTTTCATACAATGAATCAACCTCATCCGACAGCCAGTTCTTAACATGAATACCATTTGTGATAGAGATAATGGGCACTTCATCATGCGGGACGCCCGGCCACAGACTGCCCCATATTCCGCGCGATACGGAACCGTGCAGCTTGCTTACGCCGTTCGCATAACTACTGAGCTTCAACGCCAGAACAGGCATCTTGAACGGCTCGCCGTCGTCGTCGGGGAGCATCCGGCCCAGCGCCAGGAATCGCTTCCTGTTTATACCGAGCTTGGGGAAATAACTGCCGAAGTACTTGTCCATCAACTCAACGCGAAACTCGTCCAGCCCTGCTTTTACGGGCGTGTGTATGGTGAATACATTGCCTGCGCTCGTGGCCTCGACCGCCTCGTCAAAGGTCATGTTTTGCTCGCTTCGCATCTCGCGGATTCGCTCCAGCGCCATGAAGGCGGCGTGCCCTTCGTTCATGTGACAGACAGCAGGCTTAATATCCATCGCAGTCAGAGCCTTTAAGCCGCCGATACCCAACATTATCTCCTGGCGAATTCGCAGCTCGCGGTCCCCGCCGTAAAGACTGCTCGTAATCATACGATCCATCGGGGCGTTGGCATCGACGTTCGTGTCCAGCAGAAACAGCCTGACCCTGCCGATGCAAATGCACCATATCTGAGCAATCACACATCTGCCGGGATACTCAACGCTGATGGTCAAAGGCCGGCCGCTTCCCCTGCGCACCAGATCAATCGGCATGTTGTAGAAATCGTTCTCGACATATATCTCCTGCTGCCACCCGTCGATATTCAGGTACTGTCGGAAGTAACCTTTCTGGTACAGCAACCCGACCCCGACTAACGGAACCCCAAGGTCTGAGGCGCTCTTGAGATGGTCGCCGGCAAGAATCCCAAGGCCACCCGCGTAAACGGGCAGGCATTCATGGATGCCGAACTCTGCACTGAAATACGCAATCAGCGGCTCGCCGGATTCAGGGCAGAACTTGCCGTACCACGTCGGCCTTTCAAGATAAGACCTGAGCTTCTCGGCGGCACGCTGTAACTGGCCCAAAAAGCCTTGATTTTCCACAAGCGCTTCCAATTTCGTCTGTGGAATACTGCCCAGGAGCTTGACGGGATTGTGGCCGCACGTCCCCCACAGGTTGTTGTCAATACGTTTAAACAGCTCCACGAATTCAGAGTTCCATGACCAGAACATGTTTCTGGCAATGAACTCTAGATCCTTCAATGGATCAGGCAGCGCCGGCAAGACTCTGAAGCTACGCACAGTCGGCATCTCTGGGTCTCCAATGCAACTCTCTCAACAATATAGGTACGAACAGTCGATATCCGAGGATAGACTCCCCATCGACTTTTACAGTAAATCGGCCAATCAGGTCTCGGGCTTAACCGCAAAACCCAAGGCCCCAGGCGAGTTCGGAAGGCATGAAAAGTCCTATATTGCCGGCGCATCCAATAAAAAAGGCCTGATAATACAGGCCTTTTATTCGTTGCGCGGCCCTCCTCCGCGAATGCCGTAAGAAAGCGTTCGAAAAGAACCCATTACTTCCAAGTGGGCAATCGTTACTTGTGTCCGAAAGTCCTATCGGGTAGGCATTTCCGATCCATCAAGGCCTGATTTCCCTGAGTACGGGTATCGGTTCTTTCAAACACATACTTTCTATACGAACATCGCAGGGGTTAGCCCGCAACAGTTTTATACCAGATTCTCAAAGACAAGTCAACAAAATACCGATAAAGTTTTGAAAACACCCACTGCTTCCAAAACTTTCCTATTCAATTGTTTCTCGGCATTTGGCCCATATTTTCTAAAGGCAAATTTTCATTCAGTGGTGAAATCCGCCTTTGTCGGCAATCGGCAGATTCGGCTCGGCTGTAGTCTCTGACAGTTTCGATACTATGCTCATAGTGAGTGCGTTAGGCGGTTCGAAGTTCCGCCGCCGTCGATTCTGCCAGACCCAAGACGATATCGGCTTCAAAGCGGTCGACAGTTTCGTGCGTCAATGTGCCGTCCTCGTCCCTGAACCGCAATGAGAGAGTGACACTCTTCTTGCCCGACGGAATGCCCTGCCCCCGGTATATGCCCACGAACCTGACGTCTTCAAGCTCTCTGGGGGCCTGGCCCTCGATAGCCTTGATGATCTCGGTCCAGCGAACCTGCTCGTCCACAACAAGTGAAAGGTCTCGCTGGATTGCTGGAAATCTCGGGATTGGCTTGATCTCGGTGTCACCGCCAGCCAGCGACAAGAGCAATTCGAAATCAAGTTCAGCAACACAAGGCGAAATATCCTTGAAGTCAAGTTCTTGTTTGCGTGCATCGGAGATTATACCGGCCGTTCCGATTGCCTGGCCGTTCACAGCAATTTGAGCGCCGCTTTGCGCCCAGGCCAGATCGGCAGGCGTCAAGTCAACATGCATATCTTTGCCCAGATGGTTGACCAGCCCTTCGACGACTCCCCGTAAACATCTGAAATCGCCGTCGCAAACCAGTGCAAGCTTGGTCTTCTCGCCAGGCAACTCACCGCCCTTCCCGGCCGCCGGGACAAACGTGTCGGCAATCTCAAATATCCGGCACGGCAGATTCTTCGCATTGGCATTGGTCTTCAGGACGCCGAGCAGGGAACCGATAAGGGTCCGGCGAAGCAGGTTCGCACTCTTTCTCGATTCATCCCGCACGGCCAGATGTTCAGCGCCATCCTCCTGAAAAAGACCGGCCGTCGAATTATCAACAAAAGTCACGTTGATCGTCTCATAGAAACCGCAGGCGTTCAGGTATGTTCTTGCGGACTCAGCCACCTTTTGACGGAAATCCACCGGGACTACCTCGATTTTGATCTTCCGCTCTGTCGGTATCTTGTCATAGCCGTGGACACGTGCGACCTCTTCGATCAGGTCGGCCTCGCGATAAACGTCATTTCTCCAGGATGGAACAGTACATGTTATCAAATCACCCTCGACTCTCGGCTCAAAACACAACGCCGACAGGATTTCCTGAGCCTGGCCGGCTGCAACTTCGATACCAAGCAATTTCTTCAGACGCGAAAGCCTCAATCCCACCATTTTTCGGGCCAGTCTGCCGGGATAGACATCGACGACGCCCCTGGCCGCCTTGCCGCCGGCCGCCTGAATTATCAACTGTGCGGTGCGCTTCGAGGCCCAATCCACCGCCTCAATATCAACGGTGCGTTCGAAGCGGAACGCCGCCTCTGAAGGCAGAGCAAGCTTCCGCGAGGTAGTTCGGACGCATACGGGATCGAAATGAGCATCTTCCAGCAGAATCGTCGTGGTAGTCTCACTCACCTCGGAATCCAGGCCGCCCATAACGCCGGCTATAGCTACCGGACGCTGCGCATCGGCAATAACCAGCATGTCGGCATTCAGATCGCATTGCGTACCGTCTATACTGACAAGGCGTTCTCCTGCAACGGCCCTTCTGACCACGATTTTGCCTTCTGCTATCCTGGCATAATCAAAGGCGTGAGGCGGCTGACCCATCTCCATCATGGCATAGTTGGTTGCGTCAACGACATTGTTTACGCTG
Source organism: Planctomycetota bacterium (assembly GCA_043820045.1). Lineage (GTDB taxonomy): Bacteria > Planctomycetota > Phycisphaerae > Sedimentisphaerales > Anaerobacaceae > JBDREF01. The sequence continues at coordinate 7,483 of JBDREF010000103.1, forward strand.
CGCATCCCAATGGCCTCGATCCGCTTTTTCAGCCAGTCCGGCGACGGCGCTACTTTGACGCCTTCAATAATCCTCGCCGTATATCGTCCGCATAAATCCGGCTCGCCTATCCTCACGTCGGCAAATTCTCTTACCTCCTTCTCCGACTCGTCCAACTGAACGGCAGGCATTTTCAGCTCTTTGCCGGTGGCGGCAGCCAATTCGCGCGCAATGCCGATGTGGCCCAGACAATCCCCGCGGTTGCTCGTTATCTCGACATCAATTACAGCATCGTCACCGACCTGTTCTATCCCCTCACAGGGAAAGCCCGAATCGCTCAGAATCTCGGCAACCTGCTCTGCAGAACAGTTAATATCGATGTAGTCGCGTAACCAACCCAGTGAAATTTTCATAACGGGGCACCACTAAAAAGTATCCACACTTCAATTTTGACAATAACTTACTCGTAGCGACTGGTACTGTCAAGGATTTTGCGCCGCCTGTTTGAGGAGTCAAGCCGGCACCCTCGCGCCCTATCTGGGGTCAATGGCTGCAATGCTCTGCAGGCATGTGCAGCCGATGAGCTGGATGCATGTACAAAGCTATACCGTCAGCGTTTTCCCTCAGCAGTCAGGAAATCAACCGCCCCCTTGATGTTCTCTGCGGCCGATATCATGAACAGTTCATTGCCTTCGTTTATTACCTGCTTGCCTCTGGGGATCGAAAATTCTTCCGTTCGTTGATTATATACCGCGACAAAAACGCATTCCGACGGGAAATGGCGGCTATCGACAATGTCCTTGATGTTCTTACCGGCGACCTTGGCTCCTTCGGGTACGGTGACCATGAATATATCCGCCTTGCCGCCGCCTATTGTCGTTATTCTTCGCACCTTCGGGTTCTCGATATCCATCAGCATCTGATTGATCATCAGGTCGGTAACGCGAACGATCGAGCTTGCACCGGCAACCATGTAGGCATTCTTGTAGGCGGAATCCCTCATTCTGACTATGACCCTTGGCACCTCAAAACTCTTTGCCAATATAGCACAGGCGAGATTGTCGGCGTCCCTGCCAGTGGCGGCAACTACAACATCGGCCTTTCTGACGCCGGCCTCGATCAAAGCCTGAATGCTCGTGGCGCTGCCGTTTATGGCGACAACGCCGGTTTCCGCATAGAGCGCGTCGCAACGCTCCTTATTCTGCTCAATCAAGACCACGTCGTGCTTGTTATCAAGCAGGCTGCGAACAAGCCCGCCGCCAACCATTCCGCCGCCAGCAATCACAACATACATATCTGTGTCACCTCCAAATGTTGGAAACCCACTACTTGATTTTCGTACCGGTGATTTATTTCCACGCCTTTCTGGAAAACAATAGCAAGACCGGCAATATCTCCAGCCTTCCGGCCAACATGCCGAAAATATACGTCCCCTTCACAACAGGATGGATATTTATCATGTCCTCGGTCGATATATAGCAGGGCCCGATATTACCCACCGCCGAAAACATCCCTGACAGCGATCGCCACGGGTCTTGATTCGAGAAAAGAGCCGTAACGGCGCCGCCCGCAAGTATAAGTACCATCCACGTGAAGAATATAGCTGCGGTCCGGTGCACCTCGTCTTCGGGCACTACTTTCTTGTCGATGATTACGCCGGCCGACGCCCGGCCGGAGGTCCTTAGCTTGAAGAGTTCCCTGAACATCAGTCGGTTGAGTATGGCGACTCTCAAGACCTTGAAACCACCCGATGTCGAGCCGGCGCAGCCACCGATAACCATCATAGCCAGAAACAACTGCCTGGACAGCGTGCCAAAGAAATCGGAGCCAATATCTCTCGTTGCGAAGCCGGTGGTCGTGAGAATCGACGTCACTTGGAACAAGGCACCACGGGCCGCACGCTCACAATCAGCGAGATCGATCGCGGTGCCGTCTCTGTAGAGGGCACTGAAAGCTCCGGCCTTGTGGAAATGGTCGATGAATACGATAACGGTAAAAGCAGCAATCAGCCGCCACCAGTACCGAATCTCCGTGTTGTCCCAGAGGGCCTTGAAATCTCTCGTCAGAAGGCGGTAATGGACAAGAAAGCTGATTCCGCCCAGCATCATGAAGATAATGAGAGTATATTCTATCAGTCGGTAATTGGGGTGGCCTGTTGAGCGATAGAAGTCAATGCTGCTGTCGTAGGGGGAAAAGCCCCCGGTTGACAAAGTGGTAAGGGCATGACACACCGCATCGAAAATGGGCATCTTTTCAATCACCAGGACGGCGGCGGCAAGGATTGTCAACCCGGCATATATCGCCCAGATTATCCTCAGCGTGTGGGACAGACCCGGAGCGGGCCTGGCCGAAGAAATCTTGTGGCTCTCTGCGCCAAACATGTGATGGGCCCCGCCTGCATGGAAGGTTACTGCCAGGAAAAAAGAAAGTATCCCTATGCCGCCGAGCCACTCCGTAAGAGACCGCCAGAACAGTATACTCCTCGGCATGTTATCGAGCCCGGAGAAAACAGTAATGCCCGTGGTGGTAAATCCGCTCATTGCCTCGAAGTAGGCATCCAGGCAGTTTGAGCCAATCCCGATCACGAACGGCAAGGCCCCGACGGCCGAGACAAGAAGCCACCCAAGGGCACAGATCAGCATAGAACCGGTCGTGTCCAGCCTTTCCGGCTTGAACTTACTGCGCAAAACAAACCCGAGACTGAACGAGCACAGGGCCGCAACGGCAAAAGCCGCAGCAGACCTCCAGCCGTCACCCATCTGTCCCCAGTAGATGACGACCACCACCAGCGGGAGCAAAAGGACCAGACCCAGTATCTCCAGCAACCCGCCGACAAAATGGAATATGCAATTGATTCGCCGAAATCCGTTTCTCATCTACAACCTTGCGTTTTAATCCTGCTACCGTCGCAACGGTGTCTGAATTATAATGGCGGTGAACACTATTTCAAGTTATTTGTCGAGTCGCTATCCGGGCCGGACTGCGCAAAAAATTCCAAGCTTGAAGATTTGGGTTTCTGCTTCACCGATTTATCCTTATAATATGCGCGACTATTCCAAACTGTGAGATTTTAAGGAGAATTCTGATGACAAAGTACAATGTGACAGTCCTGGCGGCTCTGTGCCTGCTGGCGGGCGTAATACTTGCCGGTACCGCCGGCACCGACACGGCAAAAAGTGATTTTGCCAGAACCACGATTGATCTGGGCATCGTGGTAAGCGATGTGGAAAAGGCGGCGCAATTCTATAAAAATGCGTTGGGATTTACCGAGCTGCCTGGTTTTGATGTCTCGAAAGAGATGGGAGGCGATTCGGGGTTGAGTAATTATCACGCTTTCAAAGTAAGGGTACTGGTGCTGGGCGAGGAGGCGAGCGCCACCAAAATCAAGATTATGGAGTTCCCGACGGCGCCGGGGAAGAAGGTCGATAACCGGTTTATTCATTCGAGCCTTGGGTGCAGCTACCTGACGATATTTGTCTCGGATACGACTGCGGCCGTAGAGCGGGCAAAGAAAGCCGGCGTTGCTCCCGTGAAAGAGCCCTACAAGCTTGGCGGAGGCAATTCTTATCTAACGCTGGTGAGGGACCCCGACGGAAACGTCATAGAATTGGTGGGCCCCATGAAGTAATTTCGGCTCCGACAATCGAGCAGTAATTCCGGGATGAGTCTGAGGCTGTGTGCAATGGACGATATCAAGCGATTTGAACAACTTATCAATTGCGGCTATTGTTGCATATCCATAGTGACCCATGAAGAAGGGTACGCATTGGAAATCGTGCGTCAGGCGGTAATCCACCTGGAACGCCGCATGTTGATATGGTCTGTTGCCGCCGGCGTCAGGGAGGGCCTGCTCAGAGACAGTCCTTTCATAGCCGGTACCGAGACGCCTGCCTCCGGGCTTTGCCATCTTGCCGATTCGGAGCCAGACACTGTCTGTGTGACCCTCGACCTCGCTGAGTATCTCAAGGGCGGCCAGACTTTGCGAGTTTTGCGCGATATGATCGACCGTTTCGAGGAAAGCGGCAATACGCTTGTGATGATTGACAGCAACGACAGGCTCCCCGAAGTCATAAGATCTTACGCAAGGCCTTTCGAGATATCTTTTCCGGACGAGAAGGAACTGCAGGACCTTATCCGCAGAACGCTTCGGCGCGTGCATCGCAAGACACCGATTGAGGTCGGTATCAGCCAGAAAGGCCTGAATACCATTGTCCGCAACCTTCGCGGCCTGACCCGGCGCCAGGCAGAACGCATTATTGTCGACGCCGTCGCCGATGACAAATGTTTCGACGACGACGACATAAATGTCATAATTGCAAGCAAGCGGCGGATGATTCAACGGGGCGGTTTGCTCGAGTATATCCAGACGCCGCTGGATTTGAGCGAAATCGGCGGCATGAGGCGGCTTAAGGAATGGCTCGCAAAGCGAAAGGACGCTCTCAGTCCCAAAGCCGAAGATTTCGGACTCAGTGCCGCCAGGGGCGTGCTGATGCTCGGCGTACAGGGCGCCGGCAAGAGCCTATGCGCCAAGGCGATTGCAACCGCCTGGCATCAGCCCCTCTTGAGATTGGATCCCGGCACACTTTACGCAAGTTTCATCGGTGAATCCGAACGCAATCTCCGCGACGCATTACGGCAGATCGAGGCAATGTCGCCGGTGGTCTTATGGATAGATGAAATCGAAAAGGGTTTTGCCTCGGCCGCAAGCCAAAGCACCGACGGCGGCCTGTCCAAGAGAATGTTCGGCACGTTGCTGACATGGTTGCAGGAGCGCGAGGCGCCCGTATTCGTCGTCGCCACCGCCAATGATATCGAGGCCCTGCCGCCCGAACTTCTGCGCAAGGGCCGGTTCGACGAGATATTCTTTGTTGACCTGCCTAAAGAAGACGTTCGCAAGGAAATATTTGCCATCCACCTGAGGAAACGCAAGCGGGACCCCAGCAAGTTTGATCTGCAGGCGTTAGCTGAGGCATCCGAAGGCTACAGCGGTTCGGAAGTAGAACAGGGCATAATATCCGCCCTGCATGAGGCCTATGCGGACAAAACAGGTCTGGATACGGATCGAATTTTCGCAGCCCTGAAGGCTTCGCCTCCGCTCTCGGTAACACTTGCCGAAAAAGTCGAGTCCTTACGGCTATGGGCCGATGGCAGATGCGTGCCCGCTGACTGAAAAACACCCTCCCGCTTTGGGCTTTCATCTTTTTGCTTTTACCTTATAATATCGGCCATAAATGGAGTTTACCGATTTGAGGATTATCTCTTATGGCAAAGCTAAGTCTATTCAGCGTGACGACCGTTTGCTTGCTCGCCGCCTTGTTCCTCTCCGGCTGCGTCGAACGAAAGCTGACGATAAACACCGAGCCCAAAGGAGCGTTAGTCACCCTTAACGACGAGGAAATCGGCGAGTCTCCCGTCACAGTCAACTTCAACTGGTACGGCGATTATTGTGTCAGAATAAGCAAGGAAGGCTTTGAAACGTTAAATACGCATCGAGAGCTGAAAGCTCCGTGGTACGACCATTTTCCCTGGGATTTCTTCGCTCAGATAGTCAATCCTAACAGAGTCGTAGATTGGTACGAATGGTCGTTTGAGCTTGAACCCAAACGACAGATCAGCCCGCAGGAGTTGATTCGAAACGCTCAGGAACTCAAAGCACAGATGCAATAAAGGAGTTGCGTTTGAAACTGAAGGTTCATACCCAAATTATCATCGCCATTGTCCTGGGTGTTGTAACGGGACTACTGCTGGGGGAAAGATCCAGCCACCTGAAGATTCTGGGGGACGTATTCATTCGACTGCTCAAACTGATCATCATACCCCTGATTATGGCCTCGATGGTAGCCGGCATCGTGAGCCTCGGCGATGTGCGAAAACTGGGCAGAATCGGCCTGAAGACGCTTATTTACTATATGGCTACGACAGCCTTGTCTGTGGGAGTTGGGCTTGTCCTTGTCAATGTAATCACCCCCGGAGGCAACGTAGATATCGGGGTTGAGACAACGGCTGAGGTGGCGAGCCGGGACGTACCCTCCCTGCTATCTATTATCGAAGACGTCATTCCGGCGAATCTGTTCGATGCCATAGCGAAGGACAAAGTTCTGTCGGTCATATTCTTCTCTCTGCTTCTGGGAGTTGCGATAAGCAGTATAGGCGAGAAAGGCAGGCCGCTGGTCATTTTGTTCGAGTCTTTCAACGATGTGATGATGAAGATAACCGGCTGGATTATGCGGCTGGCGCCGTTTGGTGTCTTCGCCCTGATGGCCCATACGATCGGAACGATGGGCCTGTCGGTCATAAAACCACTTATGGCATACATGGCAACAGTCGTTCTCGGCCTGACCATCCATGCTTTCATAACGCTGCCTCTGTTGCTGAGCGCGGTCGCAAAATATTCGCCCTTGAAATTCATCAAAGATGTTTTCAGCGCGGTGGCTACGGCTTTCAGCACGGCCAGCAGCGCAGCGACTCTGCCAATTACAATGGAGTGCGTTCAGGAAAACACCGGCGTTTCAAATAAGGTAGCAAGCTTTGTGTTGCCGTTGGGCGCTACGGTAAATATGGACGGCACGGCATTGTACGAAGCGGTCGCTGCCATGTTTATCGCCCAGGCATACGGCATAGACCTCAGTATCACTCAGCAACTGGTCATTATGCTCACGGCAACGCTTGCATCGATAGGCGCCGCGGCGATACCGGGGGCCGGCCTTATCACCCTTGTCATTGTGCTAAAGGCCGTGAACCTGCCGCTTGAAGGTATTGGGATGATTCTGGCCGTGGACAGGCTGCTCGATATGCTTCGAACCGCCGTGAACGTGTGGGGAGACGCGTGTGGGGCTGCGGTTATCGCCCACCTCGAAGGCGAGCAACTGAAGAGACTGCGGTAACTCCGACCGCGATTAAATGAGATGCTCTCTGTACCAGTCTATTGCCTTTCCCAGCCCATCCTCAAAGCCAATCACCGGCTTAAAACCGATTAGCTCTCTGGCTGTCGTGATGTCCGCCAATGAATGCTTTACGTCTCCTGGGCGAGCGTGGGCGTACGTTGGTTTGACGTTCTTCTCAAGAACCTCGTTGATAATATCGATGATGTCATTCACGGTTACGGCCTCGCCGCAAGCAATATTTACAACTTCGCCTTTCGTCTGTTTGGCCTGGGCGGCAAGCAGATTTGCCTCAACAACGTTGTCCACATGAGTGAAGTCCCGGCTCTGTTCACCGTCGCCGTAAATAGTCGGGGGCTCACCCTTGAGTATCGCCGTAACGAAAGCCGGGATCGCCGCGGCGTATTGGCTGGCCGGATCCTGGTGCGGGCCGAAAACATTAAAGTAGCGCAGCGAGATGGTCTCGAGGCCGAAGACCTTGTAGAAAACCGAACAGTAGTATTCGCCTACAAGCTTGGCTACGGCATAAGGTGAAAGAGGACTCGGAGGCATAGTCTCGACTTTCGGCAGAGTAGGCGTATCGCCATAGGCCGAGGAGCTTGCTGCATAGACGAAACGCTTGACTCCTGCGTCGCGGGCGGCCAGAAGAAGCGTGAAGGTGGCATCGACACAATGCTTGTGGGTGGCGCCGGGGTCATCGACACTTAACGGCACAGAAGGCAAGGCGCCATGATGCAAAACCACCTCGATATCTTTAACAGCCGACTGGGCGACCTCCGAATCGCCCATATCGGCTTCGATGAATTCAATTTCGTCCATTACATCGGCAAGATTGCTTTTCCGGCCCGTGAGAAGGTTATCCACAACCCTTACGGAGCAACCTTGCGCGACAAGTGTCTTGCAGATGTTCGAACCAATGAACCCGGCTCCGCCGGTGACCAGAAATTTCTCCATCAAACAGACCTCTCAAAAGAAAACACGGATACATGCTCGATGATACAGAAAACCATTCCGCATTATATCCGAAGGTCTTAAGCAGTACCACCTGCAAGTTGAGCCTTCTTTTGATATCTACGGTATGACTTGAACTGCTCCTGGAAGTATCCGCCCTTTATCGCCCTTGCGCCAAAGAGCACGCAGCCGACCACTCTGGCGTTAACATCCCTCAATTCTCGAATAGTCCTCTGTGCAGCACCTCTGCTTGTTGCGGCGGCATTGAACACCAGGAGCGTCGCATCAACGAGTCCGGCCAGCACTTTGGCATCGCTTACCAGCAGTGCGGGCGGGCCGTCAACTATAATATGATCGTAATTCCTGCCTTGTTCTCTCAGAAGCTCTTCCATGCGAGGACTCGCGAGCAGCTCCGCCGGATTGGCAGGCAGCGGACCGCAATCGATTATGTCGAGCCCCTCTATCCCACTGGGCCGCACCGCCTCGTCGGGGCCGCACTGGTGTGTGAGCACGCTGCTCAATCCGAAATCGTAGCGCCGCGCCGAATCTTCGGTTGGGACCTTCGCAAACAGAGTATGCAGATGGGGCTGTCTGAAGTTGGCGTCTATCAGCAGCACTTTCTTGTCCGTAGCAACAAAGGTTGTGGCAAGATTGACCGCCACAGAAGTCTTACCGTCTCCCGCCATGCCGCTGCTTACAAGCAGGCTCTTCAACGACTCCGGCGAACCGGAGAGTTTCAGGTTCGCTCTGCATCGCCTGTATGACTCGCTCACCACGGAATAGGGCGCCAGACGCACTGCGTGACAAAGCTCAATTCGACGAACCTGCCTGTCCTCGGATGCATCCGGAATAACACCAAGAAGCGGAATTCGCAGGAACCTGGCCACGTCACTCGGTGTCCGCACGAGATCGTTAGCCAGCTCGATAAGAAACGTAAGGCCTATGCCGAGCAACAAGCCCAGTATAGTCCCGCTTGGAAACCAGAGCCACCACTGCCGCGAAAACACCATTTCCAGGGGCCGTGGAGCCTGCCCGACTGCCAGCACCTTGGGTGTCTCCGGGGCATCGTGTACCATGGTCATTTTCTCAACCTGCTGTTTGATTGAGTCGAGCATTACGACTCTCTCGTCCCTGTCCTTCATGATCATCTCATATTCCACCCTGGCCTCGTCAAGATCCTTTTTCTTCGCCTCGGCTTCCTGCCTCAGTTTCTCCAAATGCTCGAATCTTTGTTTGAGAACGATTAAGCCGTCGCGTGCATTTTCGAGATTCGCCCGCCGGGTCTGCTCCCCAATTTCTATCTTCCTTGCTTCCCTTTCTCCTCTCGTCCTCTCTATGACCTTAGCCAGGTCCTGCACGTCACGGTGCTGTTCGCCGAACTTTGAGAGCTTGCCGGAGAGTTGGCCCTCCAGGAAGGCAAGCTGCTCGGCAAGCGAGATCATGACAGGATCTCTTTCTATTACAAACTGAACCTGCTCGGTGATCGGGCCTCTCGCCAGTTCCTCAAGATTGCCTATGTCCGCCTCAAGCTGCTTTATCGCCAGATCAAGCCTGTTTCTTTCAAGCTCCAGATCATTCAACTTTAGCGTGATGGTGTGTTGGAAATAGCGTCCTGCGGGTCTTTCGAGGTCGCTCAAGCCGGTTCGCGTACGAACCTGCTGTAAACTGTCCTCCAGTCTGTGCAAGTCTTGCATGACTTCATTCTGCCGGTTGCGAAGCATTCCCAGCTTATCGCTGACCTCGGCCTGTTCGGTGTTTGCTCGTTTGGCCAGAAACAAGCTTAGCATTTCGTTGACTATATCCGCCGTTTCCTGAGCCGAGCCGGAGGTCATCGATATCTCTACAAACTCGCTGTCTCTGTGGGCGTAAGCACCGAACTGTCTTTTCAGATACTTAAGGCGCTTTCTGTCCTTTTCCGCCGGCTTGCCCCGAAAACCTTCGTACCATTTCGTCTCTTTGACGTTGTCCCTTGCGAGCAAATCCTCCAGCGTGCTTTGCTGCTTAATCAGGCTGGCTATCGACTGGCGGTAATTGTACAGAATGTGCTCCTGCAGTTGAACCTGGCCGATGGTCATCGGATCGGTTTCTATCGGAGGCAAGACTTGAATGTAGGTTCGGGCAGTATATCGCGGGAGATATTTTTTCAACAGCCACCAGGTCCCACCCCCGACTCCCAGACCCAGCACGGTGAGGAATATTATGAGAAATATATGGCGTCGCAATATACCGAAAACCTCTTTCGGTGTCATTGAGGCAGCCGCAAGCGGCCTTGGCCCAGCCGACCTTGCCATCCCGTTCGAAGCTACGGGTTTTTGCTCCGCCATTTTGGTCTCCGTTTGCGATTAACGAAATAGAGCAAACATCGCTCTATGTACATTCAAATATCAACAGACTTTACCGCACGTCCCTACTGCGAAACACGCCCGATAGCGTCTTCGATTCGCTGCCTTGCCTTCTCCGGCAGCCTGTCGGCCCCAAGCTCCAACGCTTGTTTATAGGCGGCAAGCGCTTCAGGCTTCGCTCCGAGCTTTTCCTTTATCATGCCCTTATGCTCGTACACGCCCGCCGGAACATTAACCCTGTCCTGCTCATATTGCTGCAGCGATGCAGCCAGAAATTCAGCCGCCTCGGAGACTTTTCCGTTCTTGAGCAGCACATAAGCATAAGTATCCAGCACACCAGCGTCATCAGGCCTGGCGTCCAGCGTTTTTTTGGCGTATTCCAGAGCATCAGAGAGCCTTTCGTCATTTTCGGCAAGCAAATACGCCAAATTATTGAGAATAACGGTAACACCGGTATTATTCGGCATTTTAGACAACAGACTTTCGTAATCTGCTATGGCCGTCTTTATATAATTCTTATCGGAACTTTCCTCGTAAGCCAGGACCAGAACCCCCGCCTTCTTGACGGTAAAATCGACTTTAAGCAGGCTGCCACCGTCGGCAGCCTCGATACATTTGCTTATATAATTGATAGCTTTGCTATAATCGCGACCCATCTTTGCCAGGTTAAACATGGCAAGATTTGCGGCAAGCGAATTGGGATTACCCTGGAGTTTCTGGCTGCAATACTGCGAAACTTCATCTGCGCCAACGATAAAGTACATTCTGACCAGAACATCCGCAGCAAGCAATTCGTTATTGCCGGCTTTATCGACCGCTTTCCGGCAATACTCAACAGCGGTTGCCCTGTCGCCAAGTATCGCCTTCGCCTGGGCCATTCGCATAAACGCGACAGAAGCAAGAGGGCCGTCACTGTATGCGTTACACTCCTGAAAAACCTGGTTGAGCTTCTCCGGATTCCAGTTTGTCGCGTTGGGTTTTCCGGCCCCGACGATCAGAGCACTCAGATATCCATCGAACGCCGCCAGGTACAGCCCGTCCTGTATCTCTTTTCCCTCGTCCCGGCGGAGATTCAGCTCACGCCTGACCAGAAAGGCCTTGTGGTACAACTGTTCGGCTCTGTCGAACTGCCCGGTCTTGAGGGCAAAGTCGGCGGCCCGATTGAGCCAGTGCGCGCTGCCGGGAAACTTCTCGACAGTCTCTTCGTAGAGTTGTTCGAGTGCCTGTTTCCTGGTAAGCCGCAGGTAAATATTCTCGAGATAGCTCCTCGCCTCGAATGCGGCGCCGGGTGCTTCAGCAGCAGTCTTGAGTTCCGTAATCGCATCATCATACCGCTGCTTCTCCATGTACGTCCTGGCCAGGACAATTCGAGTGGCAGGCTCATCGGACAAGAGCCTGCTTTTTCTGAGGTTTCCGATTGCACTGTCGTAATCTTCCCGGAAGAAATTTATCTCGCCTTTCAGCCGCCACGCCGCGGCGTTGTCCGGATCCATCTGGAGATTTCGATTCGCCAACTCCAGAGCCTTGTCCAACTGCCCCTTTCTCATTGCCAGCCACCCCTGGAGCAGGAGCATTCTCGGATCATTGGGATATCTCTCTTTAAAACTCTGCAGCTTGTGTTCCGCTTCCCTTATAAGACCGACCCGTAGAAACGAGTGAATTTGTGCGAGATTATTATCCGCCGTATTCTCAAGCGAGATCAGTCCCTCGGAATATTTCTTCACGGCCTCCCTGTCTGAGGTTCTTTCGGCGACCAGCAGCAATCCTCGCAACACGCCGCTGTCCTTTGTACCGCGATCGTACAATTGCTCCAGGACCCTCCCGGCGTCTTCATATTGGCCGGCTTGAAAGTAGTGGTCCCAAAGCAGCTTCTCGTCCTGCGATTCTTCCAGCAGCTTCCTGGCCTCCTCCCCCTGCCCTCTGAGGCGGAAGTATTCCGCGTAGTAATAGAGCAGCCGTTTGTCCTTCGGGTCCATTTTTCTGGCCTGCTCGAAAGCCGAGCCCGCTATAGCAAACAAGGCTTCCTTGCTTTCCGGGCCGGTTTCTTTGACGGCCACCTCCGTAGCCAACTTACCGAGCAACAATGCGTTGTCGATGTTCGGATTAGCCTGCTGCAAATCCTGCCTGATAGCTATCGCCTTGAGAGGCTCTGTTTCGGCAATGTAGTCCGCATATAGGCTGAGCAGGCCCAGATCGCCGGGATTGAGCGATATGGCTCTCAAGAGGGCGTCTCTTGCTTCACTTATCTGGCCGGGGGATACATTGCCACCAAGCTTCTGGTTACGCTGGTAGAGTGCATTGGCGGATATCCTTGCAATAGTACCGTCAGTGGGGTTGAAGGATGCCGCTCTGCGCAAATCATCCATTGACGCATGGTCATTTCCAAGAGCAGCATAGATGCTGCTTCTTAGCATATAACCGTATGAGAACACAGGCTTCTGCTCCAGACATTCATTGGCCCTCACCAGCGCCTCCTTAAAGTCGCCTTTGGCGGCGGCCAGACGCGTCGCAAAAACCTTGCCCTGGCAACCATCGAGATTCGCACGTCGGGCCGTCTCAACGACCTCTTCGCCCAGCTTCCAGTTCTCTGTTCCAAGTGCAATATCAAAAAGATGGTCCGCGGCAAGCGTCACGTGCTCGAGGGCGGAATCTTCAATTGACTCGCGCCCGGTGCCCATCTCCAGCGCCTTTCTCAAATGGCCGGTTGCGTTCTCAGGCTCGTTGTAGCCACGATAGAAAATCCCAAGCTGCACTTCCAGCCGAATCGGGTCCGCAATACCGGACAACACCTGTTCCTCTATTTGCCTGAGCCGTTGCGGCGAAACTTCCGCCGGGCTTGGCTCTGCAAGTATCAGCTTGTAAACCAGGGCCGCGGCGTTTTCCGGAAAACGCTCAAGGAAACGATTGATTAAATCTATAGCCTGGTCCGTTTTGCCCAGCCCCACGCAATGCCTGCAAAGATCGATCATGGAAGCCTCTTCAACGGCGTTTGGCTCCATCACCAGCAGCCTTTCCAGAAGCGAGGCTTCAACCTGTCTGTATTCCTCCAATTCTCTGGTCATGAATTGGTCAACATCGGCCCCCGAACTGGCCTGCCTCTTCCTTTGGTTTATGACAAGGCGAGTGTGTCGAATCTTAGCCTGTGTCAGCGCCAGACGCAGTTTGATTGTCTCCGGGTCATCGTCGGCTCCTTTAGCCAGCTCTCTCTCGGCCTCGGCGAACTGTCTGCCGCCAATGTAAGCCCTGATGCGAAGTTCCCGGCTTCTCGCAGTGGAACCGAAATACTCCTCGAAAGCCTCTATGTTCGTCATGGCATCCGGCCACCACTCCAGCTTCAGGACAACATCGACATAATCCAGGCGGGCTTGCGGCTTGATCTCGCCGATACCGGAATAGATCGCGCTTATCAGAAATTCCTTGGCGGCGCCAATTTCGGAAGTTTCCATAAATGTCTTCGCGAGTGTGTATGAGAGCTGTGAAAATTCAGGATCAGGCGGCCAGGGCGGTTCCGAGGGCTTGACTGATTTGAGTTCCGCATAGGCTGAGAATAACTCTCTGACGGCAGCCTGTTTGTCCCCCTTTGCGAGCTTGAGGATTCCCTTCCACAAGACAACACGCGGGTCCCCGGCGCTGCCGTGGAGCTGCTCAATCTGGTGTACAGCCTGTTCGAGACCGTCCAGCCAAACCTGCCTCTGAGCCGATTGACGCGGCTGACGAGATGCAAGTATCTGGTCGATATAGCAATTGCCCAGAAGGGCGTAGAGCCTGTATCTATTGCTCCTCTTTATGTAACGTGTGGGACCGGGCGTATCCCGTGCATCCGGCAAGGCAAGTGCGTTTCGGGCTATTTCCTCGGCTCTGTCTATATCCGTCTGTCGGCCATAAATTGAGAACCTGCGATAGTGCAGGAATGCGGCGGTCAGCGAATAGGCAACGTTACTCGCATCCAGATTGACCGCCTCTTCGGCGGCCTCAACTGCTTTATCAAGAATTCCAGAGCCCAAACGAGGACCGGAATAAGCCGAGTAGGCCGAATAGAAATTGGAAGCCGCGGCATGAGCATCTGCACTCGATGCGAATCTCTGAACGAGAGAAAGGAATTCAGCTTCCAGTGATTTTAGCTGCTCCTTCAGAGCCTCGACGCTGCTGCCTCTGGCGAGCCTGAGTTTAAGCATCAGAAGATTGATGTGTGCTGTCGGGCTGTCGCCTGCGATCCGGATGGCCTGCTCCAAAAATGCGACGGCCTGTCTGGAAGCTTTCTCTTTTTCCTCGGCATTGCCTCTCGAAGCGGCAATCTCGCCTTTCTCGACAGCCGCTCTCGCCAAGAACCAGCAAGCATCGACATTATTCGGCTCAAGCTCCTGCACTTTCTTCAAATCATCGACCGCCTGTTTAAGTGATTCATCTCTGTTCGTGACCGTCCCAAGGCTCGCCATTTCAAGGGCAGCCCTGCCTTTGAGCAGATACAGATACGGCCCCAGGCGTTGCCGGCCGGTGTGTACATGCGTGGAAAAGAAAGTGTCCCACTTCGACGTATCCTCTGCTAAGACAGCCGAGTCCTTTAGAACCTTCAGGAACTCCGATGCCTGCGTTTGTACATCCTGCCAGTACCTCGGGTGAGCACCGCTGTCTGCAAGTATATAGAAGTATTTCAGCCGACAGTATCGAGCCTGCGCGTTGGCAGGATTCACCTTGACCAACTCGTCCCAGCACCCCAGGATGCCGGGCCATTCCTGGGTCTCAAAGTACATGTCGGCCATTTTGAGGAGTATTTCTTCCCTGAATGAATCCGTGTCTGCTCGGCCGTATGCAGCGCGGTAAGCACGTGCGGCCATCTTGTAGCTCTGCTCTTTTGACTGCTCGTCCGTGGCCTGGCGTGCTGTGATCAACGCCGCTTCAGCGTCTTTGATAAGCTCTTCGGGATCCTGGCTCATGTGCAGGATTAGACCTATCACCGCCAACAGCAATAACGCCGCAACCGAAGAGCCAATGAGCGCAACCTTCTTATTCAGCCTCCTATTTGCCATATTTCGACCCCATCTTGTCAGTACTATGTTTCATCTTTGCCTGCACCTTCTCAGCAACACATACGCGTCTGTTTACTCTTCCCAATCAGGCAGATGCTCCCGCTCCAAAATCGGCAGTACCACCGCCAGCAACTTCTCACTCGCCTCAAGGGCATCTTCTTTGCCCGGCGCAACAGAACTTCTGTTAAAAACCAGCTCCACCTTGCAAAAATACGACGCCTTCCCGAAAAGGTTCTTGTTTAGGGCCAACCGAGCATCTTCCCGGCTGCCGGCATATTGCCCGTTTACCTTGAAAAAGTACAGATTGGGTATTCTCGTATCGCTGCGCCAGAGACCGGCTTTCTTCGGGCCAAAAACAAGGTACTTTGCCGGCACTTTCATTTCAAATCCGGCGTGGTCGTCAATCTCAAGAGTCACAGAATCCGATCCGAGCTTTTGATATCCGCCGCCGGTCCAACATTCTTCCGGGACGTGCGGAACCCTGTCCGGGAGCCGGTAGTAGGTGATAAACAACAAGCACTCTCTTACGGGGCTCTCGATAGCCTGCTCGCTGTCCTGCATAACCCACTGAATGTAATCTTCCGTACCCAGCGCCTTCAACGTATCCTCATCAGTGATTTTCTCTTTCGAAACCACCACATAAGGATTCAAATTCTCTCGATCCAGGAGTGCCAGAGACTTTTTCAACGGCAAAGGCTCCTTTTCGAAGACTATCCCGAGCTTTTTCATTGCAAAGGACATCCCGCCGGCCGCTATCGCAAGAACCAGCACGCATATCACAAAAGCGGGCTGCAAATAGACCCTTAAGTTGTCTGTTTTATCCGGCATCATATATCACGCTTGCGAATTACAACATCTTTCGCGGGAAGCTGCGACTCATCGATAAACAGACTCGACATGAACAACGCAAGAAGGCCGTACAGGGCAAAAGCCAAAGGCAACATAGCCAGGCCGAGCATATCGTGATAAATACCCTGCGCATACCTCGGGTGTATCAACACATAGATAAATCCCGTGACAGTCACCCGTACTATATTGCACAATATCGCTATCGGCACAGTACTCGCCAGAAGGACAATCCTCTGCCACAGCGGCCGGTGGTGCAGATATGCCATTGCAGCTCCAAGGGCCACAAAGGCCATAAGTAAACGCATCCCGCTGCAAGCCTCGGCTACGTCAAGGGCCGGCTCCAGAACCCTGCCCTTGTAGAACACATCGATGACCACCCCTCTCGCCGCAGCTTCCAGACCGGGAACCAGATTCAGCAATGTGCTTGCGATGGTTGCAGCCCATGCCCGCATTGGTATCGTCAGCGCCCTGTAATATCTCTCAGGCAGCGGTACCGCAAAGATCAGAAAGGCTATGGGCAGCCAGGTATGCTTAACCAGATTCCACCCGCCCAGGAACAAAACAATCGCTCCGAGTGTCGCTATCATATCGATCGATGACAGGTAGCCATACTGGAGGTGCACCATATTGAAGGGATAGAGCAGAATCCCGCAAATCAAAAAGGCCAGGCCAAGATAGTTCGGCCCTGCACGCAGATTCAGTATATCTGCCTTACGCTGGTTGACGAAGTATAAACTGAAGAGCGGAATCAGAAAACCGTGCGACCAACTGCTGTCGGCGAGCCATCCGCGCACAATCGAGCGAATTTCATTTCGAAAAAGGAAGCTGAACAGACCGCTTATTATCGCGATCCTGACGTAAGTGTGCAGTCCGAGTTCGCGCCACAGGCGCCTGTTTAATGGCGAACCTGCCCCATGCCCATCGGGCCTCATTCTGCCGTCTTCTTCAGCATCCTCATTTTTAAACTTACAACAAAATGGGAACCCGGCAAAAGGGGAGCCCCCTGCAATAGAAGGTGTGCTATTATCCACGATATTGAAAACTAATAGACAATCAAAAAGGTAGAACTCCGGAATAATTCCACAGTTCCTCGCTCATCGCCTTACGCTTCCACTTAGAACCAACTCGGAATCGGCCTGCTCGTGCCGAAATCTCTGTCGGCGAAATTACGGTCATACACAAAGCCGAAACCGTAAGTTGCTCG
>JBDREF010000104.1:0-5314 GCA_043820045.1 Planctomycetota bacterium
CCGAGCCATGCTCAAAGAGGTCGAGCAGATGCGCGAGAGCGAAGTCACGGACGAAGAGCTTGCCATTGCGAAGGACAGCTTCCTCAACTCTTTCGTCTTCAACTTCGACTCGAAGGGCGAAATTGTCAACCGGCTCGTGACATACGAATACTTCGGCTACCCGGAAGATTTTCTGATGCGGATAAAGAGCAACGTCGAGAAGGTGACAAAAGCCGACGTCCTGCGAGTCGCCAAAAAGCACCTCAAGCCTGATACGGTGCAGATCTTAGCCGTAGGCCGTCCCGACGACTTCGACGAGCCCCTCTCGACCTTCGGAACCGTCAACGAAATAGACATAACAATCCCCCCCCGAAGCAGTAGTCTGTGTACCTTGATGAGATAGATTGTCATTCCGCACTTGATGCGGAATCCAGGATATGCAGGATGGGCAAATTTCGTTTTTGCCCCGCCGTAAGGTGTCCCCAAGGGAACGCGGACCGCATTGGCGTGTGCCCCAATACGATTGAATCCGCGTGTGCAACAAGTGCCCAAGGTACAAGTTGCACACCCTACAGCGCTGCAATTCGGAAAAGAAACACGACAGACCAATAGGAGCTTCGCAGTGAATCAGCACATAGAGAGCATAATCAAGCCCCAATGTCATGTCGAGTGGAGTGCAGCGAAGTCGAGACATCTGGTTGCGAGCAGGATGGATTAGTCCTATGTAGCCAGATTTCTCCGTTCCGGTCTGCCGCCGGCAGACCTCCAGTCGAAATGACAGTGGACGCGGTGCTTTGATGGGGGGGCTGCGATCAGCACGTTCCAGGCCAAACCAGCTCTTTCATCGTTGACGTCGTTTCGCGTACTTCATATACTGCGGTATCTTATCTTGATGAACAGGAGTAATTATGAAACGACACACCAGAAGAGAATTCATTCGGATGATGGGTATTACTGCGGCTTCCGCTGGGGCTTCTTCACTGCTGCCGATTCGTGCCGGGTTTGGCCGGAACGCAGCGGCGAAGGCGGACAAGCCGAATATTATTTATATCATGGCAGACGACCTCGGCTACGGCGACTTGGGCTGCTACGGGCAGAAGACCATCCTGACGCCGAACATTGACAGGATGGCCGCAGAGGGCATGCGCTTCACCGACCATTATGCCGGCAGCACTGTCTGCGCGCCTTCGCGATGCTGCCTGATGACTGGTTACCACACGGGCCACGCACTTATTCGCGGCAACGCCAACCTGCCGCTGCGGCCTTCGGACGTCACCGTCGCCGAGCTGCTCAAGGGGGCCGGCTACACCACCGGGATCATCGGCAAGTGGGGCCTGGGCGAGGCCGAGAGCACCGGCATCCCCAACAGGCAGGGCTTCGATTACTGGTTCGGGTATCTCAACCAGAGACACGCGCACAATTACTACCCGTCGTACCTGTGGCGCAACGAAGAGAAAGCCGCGCTGGGCAACGAGGTCGATCACGTCATTGGCGGGCAGGACCGCACGCCCGGCGGCGTGGCGACCAAACGCATTGAATATTCGCATGATTTATTTGCCGGGGAAGCTTTAGGCTTTGTCGAGAAGAACAGGAACAAATCATTCTTCCTGTATCTGGCCCTGACGATTCCACACG
This sequence comes from Planctomycetota bacterium, assembly GCA_043820045.1. Lineage (GTDB taxonomy): Bacteria > Planctomycetota > Phycisphaerae > Sedimentisphaerales > Anaerobacaceae > JBDREF01. The sequence goes on from JBDREF010000104.1 coordinate 1,615, forward strand.
CCAACAACGAGGCTGGGAACAAAGGCATGGAAGTTCCTTCGTTCGGGCCGTACGCCGACAAGGACTGGCCCGACCCGCAGAAGGGCCACGCCGCCATGATAACGCGCATGGACGGCGACATCGGCAGGCTGATGGCCCGGCTAAAGAAGCTCGGTCTGGATAAGAATACGTTAGTCATGTTCTCCAGCGACAACGGCCCGCACAAGGAAGGCGGGGGCGATCCGGAGTTCTTCAACAGTTCCGGCCCTTTGAGGGGCTACAAACGCGCCCTGTACGAGGGCGGCATTCGCGTGCCGTTGATCGCCCGCTGGCCGGGTAAGATAAAGGCCGGCTCGGTCAGTGACCACATCTCGGCGTTCTGGGATTTCCTGCCGACCTGCTGCGAGCTTGTCGGCGTCAAGGCCCCGGACGGCATTGACGGCGTATCGATGCTCCCGACGCTTTTGGGCCGTAACGGCCAGCAGACCAGGCACGAGTACCTGTACTGGGAATTCCACGAGCAGGGCAAGCGGCAGGCCGTGCGCATGGGCGATTGGAAAGGCGTCCGGGAGAACGTCGCCAAAGACCCCGATGGCCCCATCGAGCTTTACAACCTCAGGGACGACATCGGCGAGAAGAACAACATAGCCGACCGCCACCCGGAGATTGTCGCGAAGATCGAAAACTACATGAAGGCCGCCCACGCCCCGTCGCCGGACTGGCCCATACCCGGCGAGTAAGACCGACACCCTTAGAAGTCAATGTCTGCTCTATGTCATTGAGAGCACAAATAGCCTTAATTGTAGGATGGGCTTCAGCCCATGCCGTTCATGTCTTGCCGGGATTGCACACGCGGATTCGTTTTTACAGCCGCCAGGGGGCTCGCATGGAGCGGGTTTTCATTTTGTCGGCTTCGGGGTCGTTGTGGAATCGCTCTTTTGCCGGGTCCCACTTTAACGGCCGTTCGAGCCAGTAGGCGATATTGCCCAAATGGCAGACGGTGATGGACCGGCAGCCGACCTCGGCGTCGCTGGCGGGGCGGTTGCGGGTCCGGACGCATTCGAGGAAATTGTCCGGGTGGTTCTTGCTCTCGTACAGGTGGATTTCATTGGGGCCGAGCTTCTGCCGCAGCAGCGACTCCGGCTCGGCGATAAGGTGCTCACGGCTGACCTCGATTTTGCCTTTCGTGCCGGTGAACAGCACGCCCGGCGTCTCCTTGCTTATCTTGTCGCGCGTCATAATCGTGCCGTTTGCGTATTTGTAGGTTAGCACTTTATAGTCTTTGCCGTCGGGCGGGATGATTTCGACCGGACCGCTCTCGTCGGCGTCCATCGCCCACTGCGCGACGTCGAACATGTGCGCACCCCAGTTGGTCATCTCGCCGCCGGAATAGTCGCGATACGCCATCCAGCCGCCGGGGGCGATCCTCGACGTGTACGTCCGCCACGGGGCCGGGCCAAGCCATGTATTCCAGTCGAGCCAGTCGGGCTCCGGCTCGCCCGGCGCATCGCACGACCACGCCGGCGGCCCGCCTACGTTGACCGTTATCGATTTCACCTCGCCGATATAGCCGTTGCGAACCAGCTCGCAGGCGAAGCGGAACTCATGCCACGAGCGCTGCTGCGTGCCGACCTGGAATATTCGGCCGTAGCGCTTCATCGTATCCGAGACGACACGGGCCTGCTCGATGGTCAGAGTCATGGGTTTTTCGCAGTACATGTCCTTTCCCGCCTTGGCCGCAGCGATGCACGGCAGGGCGTGCCAGTGGTCGGGCGTGGCGACTAATACCGCGTCGATGTCTTCCCGCGCCACGAGTTCGCGGAAGTCGTTGTATTCGGCGCAGTCGGTGTTGCCGTAGTGCTTGTTGACGATATTGCGGGCGTTGTCGCGGTTTCGCTTGTTCACATCGCATACGGCCACGAACTGCACCTGCGGCTTGTTCACGAAGCCTCCGCCCTGCACCCATATTCCGCCGCCGACGTGCCGCGTACCTTGGCCCCCGACGCCGATAGCGCCCATCACAATGCGTTCGCTCGGCGCGGGCCTCTCGGAACCGAGCGCCGAGGCGGCTACCGCATAAGGCAACGCCACCGCCGCCGTAGTTCTAAGAAACATTCGTCTGGTTATTCCGTGATTTTTCATCATGATCTGTTCCCATGCAAGCGGAGCAATAATGTGAGACACGATATTTCACAGAGTATACTATTTTACCGGCGGTACTATAGTAGTCTGTCAATTTTGACTACGTAGGGTCTGGCCCTAAGGGCTTGTCATTCCGCACTTGATGCGGAATCCAGGATGCCGACGATTTTGGATTCCCGCTTTCGCGGGAATGACAAGCCACAGAATCAATTATGACAAAACTCCAGGGCTTCTTTCAGCGTCACCTTAAGAGTTTCCAATAACTGCTCGTGCGTTCGTTCCTGGCAGTTTACCCCGGGCACTTCTTCAATCCAGCCGGCCCACCAGCCATTATCCTGCTTGGTCACAGCCGTATATATTCTGTTCATAATCGCACCATCACCTCAAAATGCTTATCCGCAGTATATCCTAAAACGACAGACCGCAGAAGTCAAGGAGCTCGTTGGCCATCCCCAAAGCCTTCGGCTTTGAGGCTGCCACCCAATCACAGACAGACAACCTGCAAGCCGTAGGGTGTGCAACTCGTTGCACACGCGTCTTATAATTCGCAAGATTAACGCGTGTGCAAAAACAAAATTTGCACACCCTACAAGGCAATTGAAACTATAATCTTTAAGAGTAACAGAAAAAATTCAGGATATCGAACATAATGAGACGTTATATCTTAGCAAAAATTTTATTACTCGTAAGCATCTTTCTGTTTCAAGGTTGCAAACAGAAGGCTCCGGAGAATACATCGAGTGAAACCAAAAGTCGCACGGAAACAAAGACCGAATCCGAAACCGGGATGGTCCTGCTTCCGGGAGGCACGTTTATAATGGGAGATGAGAATGAGATAGACGCGACGCCACATGAGGTTACCGTCAGCGCGTTCTATATCGACACGCACCTGGTGACGCAGGAGCAATATGAAAAACTGATGGGAGACAATCCTTCACGCTGGAAGGGAAACAAGAATCCCGTGGAGCAGATGCGCTGGTCCGACGGGGTAAGATACTGCAACGCTCGCTCCGAGTCTGAGGGACTTGAGCCCTGCTACGATCTGGATACCTGGAAATGTAATTTCGCCGCAAACGGCTACAGGCTGCCGACGGAAGCGGAATGGGAATATGCCTGCCGGGCGGGAACCACAACTGCGTATTTCTTCGGGGATGATGCATCGAAGCTGAAGGCTTATGCCTGGTTCGAAGACAACTCGGGCGGCAAACCCCGGCCGGTCGGCGGCAAGCCGGCCAATCCGTGGGGATTGTACGACATGCACGGCAACCTCTGGGAATGGTGCAACGATTTTTATAAGGTGGACTACTACCAGGAGAGTCCCAGGGAAAATCCAAGCGGCCCCGAGACAGGCGAGACCAAGGTGCTGCGAGGCGGGGCATGGAAATTCAGCGCCGAGAGCTGCAGCTCGGCCTATCGCTATAATGAAAATCCCGGCTACGCGGACGTCTGCTTCGGATACGACATCTACGGCTTTCGCTGCGTTAGAAACGCACCCGCCGCCACTTCGCCCGAATAATGAATGACGGCTGCCTTGGTCAGCAGAATTTCAGAGCACTTTAGTTATTCCGGGCATCGCAAC
>JBDREF010000105.1:0-2364 GCA_043820045.1 Planctomycetota bacterium
CGAGGGATGGGAGGTGGCCACTCTGGGAAACCACTTGATTGCGTTAGAAAGTGGAAAACGGCCCAAAGGTGGCGCGAAAGATTTGTCGTTTGGCATACCCAGCGTTGGAGCAGAGAATATCTTTGGTATTGGCAGGCATAATTACCAAAGCGAAAAGTATGTATCGCGTGAATTTTTTGAAGGTATGAGAAAAGGTGTTGTGAAAGACGGTGACGTTGCACTCTACAAAGACGGAGCATACATCGGCAGGACCGCATACTTCCGTGACAGTTTCCCTCACGCTCAGTTTTGCGTTAATGAACATGTCTTTCTTATGCGCACCACAGGAAAAAGACTGACACAGAATATGCTTTACCTGTGGCTACAAGAACCGGCCACAGTTTCGGCAATCCGGGCTACCAATGCAAACGCAGCACAGCCTGGAATCAACCAACCAGGCGTAAATGGTCTGTCGCTTATTGTCCCGCCGCAGGGTATTGCAGGACAGTTCGACCAACTGGTTGAGTCGAGCCTGGCTTTGATAGTCAGTTTGGCGAAGAGAAACGCCACCCTTCGCCGCACGCGCGATCTGTTGCTGCCCCGACTCACCTCCGGCGAGGTGAATGTGTCGGAACTGGACATCGCTGTTCCCGAGGAGGATAATAAAGCATGAGTGAGACTGTATTTACCAAAGTTGACTACGATCTGGGAGCACTGGTCAAGTACATTGCCCTGGGTGAGATTGGTCTACCGGACATTCAGCGGCCTTTTGTCTGGAAGAATGCCAAGGTTCGCGACCTGTTCGATTCCATGTACAAGGGCTACCCAGTGGGTTATCTGCTATTCTGGCAAAGCGCGCTGGCCGACGCTTCACGGACCATCGGCATCGACAACAAGCAAAAGCCACCCCGCCTGGTGATCGTGGATGGACAGCAGCGCCTGACTTCCTTATATGCCGTCATCAAAGACATAGCCGTTTTGCGGGAAAACTTTGAAAGCGAACATATCCAGATTGCTTTCAATCCTTTGGAAGAGAGATTTGAAGTGGCCGATGCCGCTATTTGTCGAGACAAATCGTTCATCCCGGACATCTCCGTTCTGTGGGGCGCGGATGCCAAGATAATCCGGATTATTCGGGACTATCTTGAAAATCTACGGACAGGTCGTGAAATAGGTGAAGCCGAAGAGTTGTCTATTGAAGACCGAATCCTTAAGCTCCAGGGGCTGCTGGGTTTTCCATTTACGGCTCTTGAACTGGCCTCGGATATTGATGAAGAGGCGGTGTCGGATGTGTTCGTGCGCATCAACAGCAAAGGGACGCCGCTGAATCAGGCCGACTTTATTTTGACACTGATGTCGGTGTTTTGGGATGAAGGACGCGCTGCCCTGGAGGGCTTCTGCCGTGAATCCCGTAAACCCTCGAAGGGCAAGGCATCACCGTTCAACCATTTTATCGAACCATCTCCGGACCAGTTGTTGCGGGTGGGCGTGGGCGTTGCATTCAAACGCGCCCGGCTGAAATATGTCTACTCGATTTTGCGCGGCAAGGATTTGGAAACCGAAAAATTCAGTGACGAGCGCAGGGAGCAGCAATTTGAACTGCTCAAGAATGCCCAGCAACGAGTGCTGAACCTGCAATACTGGCACGACTTCATGAACTGCATTCGTCAGGCCGGGTTCCGCAGTGGCAAGATGATCAGCTCGCAGAACAATCTGCTGTTTTCCTACATGCTCTACTTGATCGGCCGCACCGAATACAAGGTAAGCGAATTTGATCTGCGCCGGGTGATCGCCCGCTGGTTTTTCATGTCGGCGGTGACCGGGCGTTTTACCGGCTCGCCGGAATCGGCCATGGAGTTTGATCTGGCCCGACTGCGTGACGTGCAGACAGGCGATGGTTTTGTGAAGACGCTCAGCCAAATCTGCGACATCACGCTCACCAATGATTTCTGGGCGGTGTCGCTACCCAATGATCTGGCCACCTCATCACCACGCAGCCCGTCGCTGTTTGCCTACCATGCGGCGCTGGTGCTGCTTGATGCGCGGGCGCTCTTCTCCACAATCAAGGTGGATGATCTGCTGGACCCGTCCATGCAGGCCAATCGCGCCGCCGTGGAGCGGCATCATCTTTTCCCCAAGGGCTTCCTTAGCAAGCAAGGCATTACCGCCACCCGCGAGACCAACCAGATCGCCAATTATGCCCTGGTGGAGTGGGGCGATAATACAGGCATATCCGACCAGGCTCCGTTGAATTACCTGCCAGTCATGAAAGCACGCTTTAGCCAGGCGGAACTTGAGTGGATGTGTAGGTTGCACGCTCTGCCGCCAAACTGGGAGCATCTGGATTACCAGGAGTTTCTGGAGAAACGCCGCGAACTGATGGCA
>JBDREF010000106.1:0-12238 GCA_043820045.1 Planctomycetota bacterium
CAACGCCAGGTTACGGTTCTCGGCTCAGGAGCCGTGGTGCACGAAGACGGCTATATCATCACCAATGCACACGTGATAGAAGGTGCAAATAAAGTCAAAGTGGTATTCAGCGACGGCCGTGAGTTTCCCGCTACAGTTGTCGGCGCCGATCAACAGAAAGATTTGGCCATCCTGCTTGTCTCGACGGAGACAAAGTTGCCGTCGCTTAGCCTGGGACGCAGTAACGACCTTATGATCGGTGAGACGGTAATAGCCATCGGCAATCCCTACGGCTATTCCAACACCGTTACCAGCGGAGTAATAAGTGCCGTCGGCAGGGATATTCAGGTGTCTGAAGGTTTCTGGCTGCGGGGCCTGATACAGACGGATGCCCCGACAAATCCAGGCAATAGCGGAGGGCCTTTGCTGAACATCAATGGGGAGCTGATCGGTATTAACTCCGCTGTAAGACCTGATGCGCAGAACATAGGATTTGCAATACCGGTCGATACGCTTGCAAATGATCTTGGCATTATGGTTATGCCGGAACGACTGCGCCGAGTCCAGCTTGGACTGGTGCTGGGCAGGATGAAAACCATCGGCACGTCTTGCGGATTACTGGTTGACCTAGTGAGCAAGGGAAGTCCCGCAGACAAGCAGGGAATCGCCGCCGGCGACCTGATTCTCAAGATTGACGGAGAGAAGCTTGCCAGCATCATAGACTTTTACGTCAGAATGAAAGATAAGCACATCGGCGAGACTATCGAACTCGAATTTGCAAAGCCGGACGGACAAAATGTGAGAATTAAGACAACGAAGCTGAGACTCGAAGAAAAGCCCTTGCCCGACGGTCGCGAGCTTGCAAGAAGGTTCTTCCAAATAGAGGTCTCCGAGTTGACCGAAACCGTCGCCCGCAAATTTGGCTTTGAGGGGGCGTACCCGATACTGATTGTAACCGACGTAGAGCCAAAGGGGGTAGCCGGCCAGGCCGGAATTGCTGGCGGAGATCTTCTCCTCCAGGTCAATAATGTCGCCGTGAGGAATACAAAAGAACTTTCGCTCGTACTGGAAAAGGTCAACGATGGAGACCTGGTCCAGTTTGAAATCACGCGCATCAGCGTTGGGCTCTTCGGCCAAATCGAACGTCGCTACAAAGTGTCACTGAAGGCCCAGAGTAAAACCAATGGCCGTTCCGGGTACTTGTAGACATCGCAGAAGTGCGGGCCAACTCTCTATTTTCCGCCACCTTCAACCGCTATTCTCAGGACGGTTTCGCAGTTGCCGCAGAATGTCCCAATAGGCCCCGCGTGCACCGTTGAGAATCGCCTGAGCGAGCAACAGATTCTCATTGTAGTTGTAGTCGGCCGAATCGGAAGTTATCGAGTCCCTATGAGAGGTTTCGTCCATGGGCTCAAAGAACCTTCTGTCCCCGCCGATCAGGTCCTTCACCAATTCCGCCGGACGCTCGCCCAAAGCGCCGGATATATAGAAAGTCGGTTTTAGCAAATCTATCGGCCCGGAGTATTTACGGCGGATGTTGGCGTCTTTTCCTTCCTGGAGTTCTTTTTCGACTATCTTCTCCATGGCCGTGTGGGGATAAACTCTGACGCCAAGTGCGGCACCCGCACAGTCGGGATTGATTCTTTTTATGAAGTCGATCGTCTCCCGGACTGTTTGCGGCGTTTCGCCGGGCCCGCCTAACAAAAGGTCTATCATAACGGCAATGCCGTTCAGCCGGCAAAGCTCGACCGCTGTTGCGATATCCTTGCTGTTATGCTGCTGGCGATAAGTTCGCAGCATTGCCTCGCAGCCTGAGTCCCCTGTAAAATCTATTCCAACACATCCCGCCCGGGCCATCGCTCCGGCAAGATCCGCGTCGAACGGCGCTGGTGACAAGTATGCGTACCAGCGAATCTTATTCCCGAGCGAGCGCCTGCTGAACTCCTCGCAGACTGCATAAGCGTGGCTCCGGGGGACATTGAACTCGGAGTCGCAAAGATGAAAAACGTCTATTCCTCGTGACAGAAGGCATTGAACTTCATCGGCAACCTCCGCGGTATTCCGTAGCCTTGGTGTGCCGCCTTTTGCCAACGGGTCGGCGCAGTATATGCAGTTGCGGTTACAGCCGCGTTTGGTTTCCAGGCCGCATTGGCCGCCCCGTTCGAAATAGGTCAAGTTATCAATAAAATCACGAGCCGGATTTAAGGAAATCGAATCCGGCCACGATGGCGGATTGCAACGGGTTTTGCCATTCTCACGCCATATGAGGCCCGGGACATCCGCGAATTTTCTTGCCGTTCGCAGTTGTTGAATCAGTGCCGCTATCGCGGGCTCACCGTCGCCGCGGACACCGAAATCGACGCCTGTGTACTCGAAGATCGGCCCCGCTAAGATTGAAAATCCGACTCCGCCCATCACAATCGGCGCTTCGGTCAAATCGCGGATAGTCTCGACGGTGGCTTTCAGCGCAGGGACAAACCAGTCGGCACTGGGCCAAAAGCAATCATCATTATTTCGAAAAGAAATCCCCACCAGTTCCGGTTGGCAGGCAGAAAAATGCTTAGCTAGCGCCGTTGCCGGCTCATCAGCCAGACCGAGGTCAACAACCTCCACGCCAATACCAGCCCTTTGGGCTGAACCGGCGAGGTAATCCAGGCCGATTGGGCCGATGGCCGGAGTCATTCTGTTTGTATTGATTAGTGTGAGCATTAAATAGAAAAGGCTGGTTTCAGGAACCAGCCTTTCCGGAGATGTAGCACAATAGATTCTGAATCATTTTCAGAATTTGCACGTCATGCTTAGTCCGAGCCAGGTCTCGTCCTTGTCGTCATTCACCGAACTATCCATCGTTATCTGATGGTAAACTCCGGGAGTCAGAGTGACGCTTTCGGCGAGGTCGAAGTTTGTCGAAATGCCGAAGACGGCGTTCGACCAGTCATGGTCAACATTCTGACCGCCAGGTCCGACACCATCATTGAACACGACCTCCGAATGCAGGTTCAAGATTTGCTCGGGAGTGTCGGGCAGCAAACCCGCAGTCGTCAAGGCGTAGTCGAGCATAAAGATATGTGCAAAACCAGAGGCCGTCCCATTGGAATTGGGAGATCCAACCAGTGAACCGCTGCTGCTCGGCCAGAGCTTCACAAGGACATAGCTTGGAACGACACCGGCGGGACATAACTTTGGCCACGAAAGAACGGTATGTATTTCCTGGAGGTCGGCATCTTCGGTGCTCCTGTCTGGATAGTTGAAATAAACCCATCCAAGCCTGTACATAGTTGCATAAGCTTCGTCCTGGTACAGACCGTTCTGGTAATACAAGGTGTAGTCCCATCGCTCACTAAGTTCGAATCCGCTTGCGTTGGCCCTGTGTCCGGTGACATTCACTCCAAAGCCCGTACCAAACAGGTCGAGGTCGATGCTGGGCTGAACCGCGCTCTTGTCCCCATAAACATCGAAGCCTCGCCAGATGTACTTGCTCAGGTAGGTCAAGTCAACGGAACCGTGCAGATCGCCGTCCTGAGCCTGTACTACACATCCTATGACCAACAAAAACACAGCACTTACCAAGATTCTCAGTCTCATAATCATCTCCTTAAAAAACGTTACCTTATCTCTAAAACCCTTGCCCTAATAAATTGCCTCAAATACAGTTCGCAGTCAAGTCAAAAAAAACAACAATTTTTTACCATTTCCCACTTTTTCTCATTTCTGCCTTAGGCAGATTTTCAAGGTCTTTCGTGTATTTTTGCAGCTCTTCTTCCGGCAGCTCATAATCAGTCAGTTTTCCGGACAGATAAGCATCGTAACCGAGCAGGTCCATCAGGCCGTGTCCGCTGTAATTGAACAGTATCACTTTTTCTTTGCCTTCCTCTTTTGCCTTCTGGGCTTCGTCAATTACGGCCGCGAGCGCCTGGCTGGTTTCAGGAGCGGCGATGAATCCTTCCGTTCGGGACCATGTTATCGCAGCTTCATAGGATTGCAACTGGTGGTATGCTCTCGGTTCCAGCAGACCTTCGACAATTGCCTGGCAAACCAGCGGCGCCATGCCGTGGTACCGTAGCCCTCCGGCGTGAATCGGAGGCGGCACGAAGGCGTGTCCGAGCGTGTACATTGCCAGCAGCGGCGTCGTGCAGGCGGTATCGCCGAAGTCGTAAGCAAAAGGTGCACGTGTCATAGTCGGACATGCGGTCGGTTCGACAGGAATGATTTTAATATCGGCACCATTGATCTTATCAGCGACAAACGGGAACGACAAGCCGGCGAAGTTACTGCCGCCGCCGGCGCATCCAATGACGATATCCGGCAGTTTTTCTCCCGCCATTTTGAGTTGTTTCTTGGCTTCAAGGCCGATTATAGTCTGGTGCAAAAGAACGTGGTTCAGCACGCTGCCGAGAGAATAGCGGGTTTTGCCTGACTTATCGGTGACCGCCTGCTCGATTGCCTCGCTGATGGCAATGCCCAGACTGCCCGGCGTGTCGGGCATTTCTTTCAGGACTTTTCTTCCGGCATTCGTCTCAGGGCTCGGACTGGCAACGCAGTTTGCGCCCCAGACTCCCATCATCATTTTTCTGAACGGCTTCTGGTCAAAACTTATTCTGACCATAAAGACCTTACACTCAAGCCCCAACAGTTTGCAGGCAAAGGCGAGAGCGCTGCCCCATTGGCCGGCTCCAGTCTCTGTCGTCAGTCTTTCGATGCCGGCCTGTTTGTTGTACCATGCCTGGGCAACGGCTGTGTTTGGTTTGTGGCTTCCGGGCGGGCTGACACTTTCATCCTTGTAGTAGATGCGGGCCGGCGTCTTCAAGTACTCCTCAAGATATACCGCCCTTCTCAGAGGCGCCGGCCGCCAGCGATAGAGAATGTTCAAAATCTCTTCCGGGATATCTATCCACCTCTCAGTGCTGACTTCCTGTTCGATCAGATTCATCGGAAACACCGGCGCAAGCATATCAGGCGAGACAGGTTTTCCATCGGGTCCGAGCGGCGGAAGCAATGGCGTGGGCAGGTCCGCCGCCAGGTTATACCATTGTCGAGGGATGTCACTCTCGTTCAGCAATATCTTTACTTGTTTCATCATTGTGCTCCTTACAAAAGCCGAGTTATCGATTAGACGCCCTTGGCGATTCAATTCGCGGTAACCTAAAGCCATGCGATATTAATGCGCATCTGCATGAAGGTCAAGCGCAATTGCTAATGCTGAAATTCAAATGGTGAGTCTGTCGTTACTTGGGACATGAAAGACGGCAATGACCTACTCTGACGGTAGGATTTCGAATGGGCCCTCCTTGTCACGGGAGTACCTCCCGGCCACTGCCGGAAGAACTTTTCAAAACCCCTGTCGCTTATTCGCAGGCCGCTTCATAAGAACTTTGGCCAAAAACTCTTAGGACTTCTTGAGGCTTTGAAAACACCCGTGGCCACCATTGACGGTGTGGGCAATGACACTCCGGCCGACAAGATAGGCAGTGTGGGCAAATTGTGTGAGTGAGTGTCATGTATCGGAGCCAGATGTCCGTGTCTCGTGGACAACGGGAGGGCCGGACAATCCCGGGGGACGATCGGGACAGTCCCGGACAAGCTGTTCAGGCGGTTGATTCAGTCTTCCGGTCTGCGGTCTGCGGTTTGCAGCGATCACCCATACGGCCAGTCTTGAATTTTTTCGCTTTTATGGTGAAAAACAGTTGCCTATTGCAGCGTCACTCGTTATAATTCAACGAAATATGTCACATGCCACGGTTCCGGAATAACGAAAGGGGGCACACGATGGCAAAAAAGAAAGCGGGAAAGACAAAGAAGGCTATCAAGGGTGTGTGGTTGAAGAACGAGGTGGCTCTGCTGAGAAAGCTCTTTCCGAATAACGCCACTGCCGAGATAGCTGCGAAGCTCGGAAGGCCTACCGATGCAGTAAAAAAGAAGGCCTCCAGGATGGGACTCCGCAAATCGAAAAAGTATATGAAGTCCCTCGGCAGAGCATAGGCTATCTGAGGCTGGCCCTGCATAAGTGACGGTGTATCGGAATCTTGTCTGTGCGGAGACGATGCCGCTGGATTCTTAGCCATGTTAGGTGCGCTCGTGTACGTGTTGCATGAGCGGTGAGTGTCTTTTTGCGCTCCTGCAGCCTGTTTTGGCAAATCTCAAGTCCTATTCGCGATTGTTCATTCTAAATAGTTGACATTCGCGCCCAATGGCGTTATTCTTTTTGGGTCTGTTTTGTGTTTTTTGGTTCAGGTTCCTCAGTTTTTGGTATCGGGAGGTAGCTTGAGGGTATTATCGGGCATACAGCCGTCGGGCAAGCTTCATATTGGCAATTACTTCGGCGCCATGCGTCAGCATCTACAGCTCCAGGCCGAGCACAGTTGCTTCTATTTTATTGCGGACTATCATGCTCTTACCAGTAACCCTTCGCCTGATGACGTTGCAGGTCACAGTCTTGACGTTGCAATGGATTATATCGCTCTGGGTCTCGACACGGATAAGACCGTCTTCTGGCGCCAGTCGGACGTCCCCGAGGTTACGGAGCTGACCTGGCTGCTTTCCTGTGTGACCCCGTTGGGGTTGTTGCAGCGGTGCACAAGTTACAAGGACAAAGTAGCTCAGGGGCTCAGTCCCAATCACGGCCTGTTTGCATATCCGGTTCTGCAGGCTGCGGATATCCTGATCTACAACAGCAACCTCGTTCCCGTCGGCGCCGACCAGAAACAGCACATCGAGGTTACCCGTGACATAGCTATCCGATTCAACAACACATACGGCGAAATCTTCACTTTACCGCAAGAGCATATCATCGAAGCTGTCGCCGTTGTCCCGGGTGTTGACGGCCGGAAGATGAGCAAGAGCTACGGAAACACAATCGAGATATTCGAGCCGGCCAACAGCATGAAAAAGAAGATTATGCGTATCGTTACCGATTCGACTCCCGTCGAAGACCCCAAGGACCCGGACAAATGTAATGTCTTTGCACTCCTGAAGCTGGTTGCCACCTCAGATGAGCTGGCCGAGTGGGAAAGCAAGTACCGCAACGGCGGCCTGGGCTACGGCCAGGTCAAGAAACGCCTTGCCGAGCTGATGAGGGACTTTTTTGAGCCGTTCCGGCAGAGGAGGGCCGAGCTTGAGAACAATGTGGATTATGTCAAAGAAGTTCTTGCCAACGGCGCCAACCGGGCGAAAGCAGAGGCTCGAGAGACGCTCGAGAAGGCTCGCCGGGCGGTTGGGCTGAGAAGGTGACCATGACTGATTATCGCGTAGATCTTGACATATTTGCCGGGCCGCTTGACTTGCTCTTATATCTTGTCCGCAAGGAAGAAGTTGATATTTACGATATTCCAATCGCCAAGATAACCGACCAGTATGTCCGTTACATTGAAATGCTCAAAAGCCTCGATATGGATCTGGCGGGTGACTTCTTGGTAATGGCCGCAACGTTGATGCAGATAAAATCGGCAATGCTCCTGCCGAAAGCAGAGCCCGACCAGCTTCAGGACGATGATTTGTCCGATCCTCGCAGAGAGCTTATTCGCCAGCTTCTCGAATACAAGAAGTTCAAAGACGCCGCTAACATTCTGAACGCGGCAGCGGACGAGCAAAGGGAGCGCTTCCCGCGCCCTGCTGTTATTGTCGAGTCCCTCAAGGGTGATGCCGAGCCTGAAGTTGACATGGAACAGGTAAGCATTTGGGACCTCCTTGAAGCCTTCGATTTCGTGTGCAAAGCCATCGGCACGGTCGGTGACATAAGCCGTATTGAGGATGACACGCCGATTGACTTGTATCAGATAGAGATCCTGCACCGCCTGCAAACTGAAGGTCCGATGACTTTCGAACGCATCTTCGAGTCCAGAGCCAGTCGCGTCGTGATGGTTGGCTTGTTCCTGGCGATGCTGGAATTGATCCGGGAGAAACTAATCTGGGTCGAGCAGCCGACATCTTCGGCCATATACATACGGCCGCTTACGGACGAGCCGGCCGAGCAGGCCGTGCAGAAGGCCATCCTGGCCAGTGAGGCCGATATTAACGAGTCCGGTCCACTGGAACGGCCCAAACAGCCGCCTATTCCGATTTCTGAATTACCTCAAAAAAGCAAGAGACCGGCCCCGCTTGAAGTCCACCAGCAGGAACAGTCGGCCATACCGATTGTCGAGTTGCCCTCAAGAACCAAGCCTGCTATTGCCTCCGAAGAGTATAAGGAACAGCCGGCGGAATCCACCGAAGAGCGTGAGCACGAGACGGCAGGTTAGCGGTATCGTCGCGGAAGTGCCTTTGGATTTTGCTTTTGGTGTTTCTTGTAGTATACTTTAGATGGTGGCGAACAAACACAGTTAGCACATCTGTCAACCCAGCGGGGCGTCTGCAGTATCTTCGTTGCGCGGGCTGGAAGAGCTTGGGATGGTTAATTTGCCGCCGAGGGGGGAAAAGGGGCCGTTTTTCACATAAACTTCCTGGCAATTTGTGTCGATTGAATCAGGTGTTGGCACGACTGCGCTCAACCTTCGACAAGAGTTACGCGGACGTCCGATCCAAGACATCTGAGTTTGATAGGATGTTTATATCCATCGTCTGATAATAGTCAAAATATCCGGGCTGTTTTCTACAGCAAGGAGGACAAAAATGGTTCCAAGAAGAATGAAGAAAATTCAGTGTCGCCGGGGCATGACGTTGGTGGACACCCTGGTTGCAGTTACAATCCTGTTGATAGCGCTTATCGGAACTTCCACTTTTAGATATGCTGCGGCTTTGGATGGGCGCAGAGCTGATGCACAAACGACAGCGGCAAGAATCGCACTGATGCTTTGCGAGAGTTGGCGCGGTATCAATGGCGACGAGACCTACAATCCGGTCACCCATTTGAGTTCAGATTTGGGAATCACCCAGAGCAGTTCGATAGTTGCCGGAAAACCTTCGGATTTCACCCTTCTCGGAGCCTACACGATACTGTTTGACGATGACGCAGGTGTTAATAAATACTCGGCGACTCTGTCCTGGAAAGACCTTCAGCCGGGATTGAGGGCCTTAAACGTGAATGTAGCCTGGGCACAGAGGGAACAGGGAATAGATAGCTCCGGCGTGGACAGGTCGTTTAGCCTGACGATATACACTTTAACTTGGTAACCGGCAATGGGGGCGGCAATGGCAATGGCTAAGAAGAGACTGAAAATTGCAGGCGGCTTCACGCTTGTGGAGCTGATGATAACCGCGGTGATTATGATTATTGTCGGACTTGCAATAGGCGTGGTCATAGTTGACGGCCAAACAGGCTGGAACACCATGTACGATCGCATAAACTCCGATGTCGCCAGTGACGGCTACGTGGCAAGGAAGAAGTTCGATGCCGTAATGCGCAAGGCAAGCAGAGAGAGGGCCTTACTTGACGGCGACGGCAAGTGGATCGAGGTTTATTACTACGCTGACGATGCTTCGACTGTCGTTGATCGCTATGCACGTTTCTACGTATCCGACGGCGACCTTAATCTCGAGTTTGGCCAACTGGAGCCGAGGGTGACTTTGGGCGTTGAGACTGTCTGCGGAAACGTGTCGGGTTGTACTTTCAAGCAGATCGGTCAATCCGCCCAGATGATACTTACGCTGGATAACGGCACACAGGCAAATACCGTTGTTTCATCTGCGGTTACGCATAACCAATAAAGAGATGTTTCTTCAAAAAGTGAGGGTGAGGTGGAATTATGAACAAGCCGATTAGATCAAGAAGTCGCGGCTCAGCTCTGCCGTTGGCAGTGGTTGCCATCATAGTTTTGCTCGCAATGGGTGTGGGACTGTTGAGCCTCGGGTTCAACAGCCGTACTTTTTCCCTTCGGATGGCCTCAGATATCGAAGCCCGATGTGCCGCTGACGCCGGGCTTGCGATGGCTCTGTTTGAAATGAATGAGAAGCTGAAAGTCAAGCCCTGGAACGGCAGTAGTCTGCCGGGGGCGATCGATGTGAAATTGCCCTATTCCGACGAAGTCTGCAGTTACAGAGTCACGGGCAATCTCGCCGGCGGCTATGTGATTCAGTCGGTTGGACAATCCGGCAACGCCACGAGATGCGTTCAGGCAACAATAGGGCTGCAGAGCGCATTCAACCACGCGATTCTGACGAAAAACGCTCTCTGGTTGAAATCCAATACGGTCATAGACGGATACAACTCTGCTGACCCAACCGATACCGAATTTGTGGTAGATATCGGTAGCCAAGGCACTGCAAACGACACCATAGTCCTGAATACGGGTGTAAACGTGAAAGGTAACGTTTTCGTGGGGCCCGGCGCTGATCTGGATACGGCTATAAAAATCGTTGGCGGGACGGTGGGCGGAGATAAGTATACTGCGGCAAAAGAACCCTTACCCCCGGTAACCGCGCCGGCGCTGCCTATTAAGCCAGCTATTGACGTGAGCGGCAAAACCTTAACGATAACACCGGCAGACAGTGGCTCATATCCGGAAATCTATTTGCGCCAGCTCGTCATTAAAGGTAAGAACGCATCAATCACTCCATCAGTATTGGAAGTAAGCGGCGGAGATGTTGTGCTGCATTTGACTGGAGATATTCAGCTTGAAAACTCATGTGAGATTATCGTCAAGCCGGGTTCAACTTTAACCATTTACACGGATGGCAATATTCACGCTCGCAACGGCAGTTCGATCAGTACTGAGAGTCCTCCTGAGGCGGGCAATACATTGGAGATATACGCTACAGGCCAGGACAAACAGTCCATCGATATCAAGGCCAAGAGCGAGTTCACAGGAGTTATTTATGCTCCGAATGCGGATGTCGTTCTTTATGCCAAGGGAAATGCTTACGGCTCTATCGTTGCCGACAGCTTCAGTTATATGAGTGGCGGCAATTATTACTATGATGAAGCGCTGAGCAAAGTCACCGTGGATGACGAAGCTGTCTACTTTGCAGTAGAGCGGTGGCAGGAGGATCCTTCCAAATTGTTAGCTTTAGATTGACCGTCTTTTCGTAGAGAGGAACATGACATGCTCGAAGCAAGAGACATAATGAGTAAGTCTGTGATCTGCATAAGGAAGGAGACGCCCATAGTCGAAGCCATTAAACTCATGGTGAAGAACAATATTACCGGTATCCCTGTTGTCGAAGACGATATGACCCTGGTCGGAATCCTCTCTGAACAGGACGTCCTGAGACTTTTCCATACCTATGAAGACGAGAAAGACAGAACGGTAGCCGAATTCATGACTCAGCCTGCCGTTCACTTTGAAGAGAGCGAACTGCTGCTGGACGTCTGCTACTGTTTGAGGGACAACGCAATCAGAAGAGTTCCCGTTACATCAAGCGGGAAAGTCGTCGGGGTCATCAGCAGATCCGACATTCTCAAGTGCATCCTCAAGTCCGTAGAGGAAGGCATTCCCCTGCCAACGTGTGAGCTGGGCTAAACGCGGCGACAGGTTTTCCATAGCTCCTCGAACGACTATCGGTGCCTGGCGATCGTACTGGCGCGCATAGCAGCCGAGTTGACGCCCATTTTACCGGTCACGCCCAGATCGTCCATTCTACGGCCGCAGAACCCCTCTGAGGACTACTCTAAACGTGAATCTCATCTACATGCGTTCGCCAGCTCTCAAAACCTCCGGAGCCTGGTTGAAGCTGAACAGAGGTCTTCACGGCCTCAAACATATCTTGGATGTCTTCTGGCCGTAGACCTTTAACCTCACCACCTTTTATTCGCGTCCATCCAGCTACCATGCGAACCACCCCATCACGTTCGAGGGCAACCAGGGCGACTCGCATACCTTCACTGAGGCCGTATTTTCTGGCCTCTAAAATAGCTTCCTGTTCATCCATGTCAGCAAGCCACTGCGTTTGCATAGAACCCGGATGGCCATTTATGTTGCCAGTAACACATATGTTGAACTCCATGCTCGTACCTCGCCAACAAAGTGCTGTTTGTGTCCTGTGGTAATCGGCATGTAAAACAGCCACGGGTCGGCACGCAAATCGGCCACACCAGGGCCTATATGGTGAGACGCCTGTCTTACAAACGGAACAACCACATATTTTAGGCCCAAGCAAACTTATTTCTATTCCCGTTCTCGGAGGTTTGCATCACAGGTATATCCGCATAGCTGCGTAGATTGTGGTGAGTTTTCTGACAATCATATCACGGTTGCCTGCCGATTCCCCAGCCTGTTGTGCAAAAAGGCTTTTGACAATCCACTCGGTGCAGTTGGTATGGTCAGCAAATAAGAAACTTCATTAGTCATTGCTTCAACTTCCCGTCAGGATAGAGTTTTTCGGAGGGACA
>JBDREF010000107.1:0-33177 GCA_043820045.1 Planctomycetota bacterium
CCCTTGTGGAGTGACTCCGCTGTAAGCGTTCGCTCCGCCGTGGGGCTGCGGCATGTACAAGCGACCGGTGCGGTCGTTGGTCCAGAGTACCTCTCCCGTTCGGGCATCAAGCGCATAAAGAAAGACACCGTCGCTCGGCCAGATTCCCGCGGCGTAATACACAATGTCACCCATTACAACGGGTCCACCGCGCGCCGGCCAGCGCGAGATCATGCGCTCGTTACCCATGCACATTCTCTCGTTCGGACCGCCGCGATGTTTCCAGAGCAGTGCGCCGTCCTCCAATTTTATTGCGTAGATGTGGCCGTCATCACTGGCCGCGAAGATTCTGTCGCGCCAGGCTGCCGGGGCAAAACGCACGGGACCGCCAGTGAAAAACGTCCAGCGAACTTTCCCGCTGTCGGCGTCAATAGCGACGACCTTGTCATCGGCAGAGCTGCCGAATATCACAACCCCGCCGACAATGATCGGCTGATACGCGAAGTCAAACGTGATTCGGGACGAGTCCGGCCAAGCCGGCGCGGCTCCCGTTCGGTTTCGGTAAATCCATTGCAACTCCAGATTACCCGGCAGCGGATCGGATGAATAGCCCGTACGCGCTGCATCAGCCCGATACATGGGCCAGTCGGCGCCTTCAAGCGAACCGCTCGCCAGTGCCAAAGCAGCAAGCGCAAAGACGAAACGACAGAGTTGATATCTCATCGAGTCCTCCTTCAAGTGTTCGCCGTAAGCCCCGTGAGGGACGCTACCGCGAGGCATCCCGTGGGGCGAGGCACACGACGCTGCCGTCCCGCAATGAAGCGAACAAACGGCCGCTCGCGGCGATCATACCGTCGAAAACGGGCGGAGACTCAAGCGGCATTTCGGAGACCTTCTTTCCATCCGCCGCCGATACGGCCACGAGACGGGCTCCTTTGCGCCCCTCGAAGGCGGCATAGGGGTCCTGCGGGTCAAGAACATCCGGAGGGCCAGCCACGAACAGAGTATCGCCCGCTTTGACCATGGCACGGATTCGAACCGGCAGCCACTGCGTCCAGACCGGCGGCTCGGCGCGCGTGTAGCCTATCATTTTGTCGAGCCCGAAGGCCTCCCTATCCAGGGTCCACACCCCGCGACCGCCCCCGCGCTCGTAATCCGATTGCGGCAGCCATTGAAGCGGCTCGCGCGCCCCCTGCTCGCCCACAATCTGCGGCTCGGTTGTGTTCAGGTCGGCGAAAAGCAGATACCCCTCCTTTTCCGGGAAGAACATCAGGCTGTGCACGTTACGGCGATAGAACACCCGGACAGCATAAGTTCTCTCGTCGTCGACCACAAGCAACTGTCCGGTTTTCGGCGCTTGGTTCGCCAACTGGAAACCCGGCCAACGTTTGGAGTACATCCAAAACGTGCGGTTGTACCACGAATCGTCCAACAGGCCCGAGGTCGAGAAGACATGCATTCCCACGTCCTGAGCGCCTTTGCTCGATAGGACGTCAACCTCTACTTCCTTCAGATCCGGCGTCATCTTCTTCTGACGCATGTAGAGGTACCCGCCTTCGCTGACGAGCACATCCGAATTCGCACCGAGGATGAAAAACGCCAGATCGCGCTGCCCATCGACGCTGCGATGCGGCCCCTCCAGCAGGCCCTTGTGAAGAATTTTGCCCGTCGCCGGCTCCAGGCCATAGACTCGGATTCCGCCGTCCAGATAGGTGGAGCGTCCCGCGGTGAAGTAGGCCACAGCCTGCCCTGAGCCTGTCGAAGGGCCGCCGCTCATCAGAACACTGCCGTGGACGGGCCATATGGATTCGAGCTGGTCGAAGGAGCCGAGACGCCGATCAACCGGCGCCGCGAGGAACCGCCAAACAAGTTGGCCGTCGGACGCTCGCAGGCAATACACGCGCCCGTCTTTCGAGCCGAACAGCACCATTCCCTTGTAGATAGTCGGTGGTGAATCGATACGGCCGTTCGCAGTAAATTTCCACAACTGCTCGCCGGTTGCCATATTCAGGGCATAAACTGTGTGAGCGTCCGGAGCGGCCACGAAAACCTTGCCGGCCGCGGCTACGGGAGCCGTAAGCTGGCCGGCAAATTTCACTCTCCAGTCGGTAGCCACATCCGAGGAAACACTTGTGCGAGTCGTGCCGCTTCGAGCGGCATCGTGACGAAACGTCGGCCAGTCACCATCGGAGGCGGATTCGGCATCGTCAACGCTTCCATAAGCCGGGCCTTTCTCAAGGCGCTGTGCGTCAGGCACCGCTTGCGGCTCGCCGTCCGGCTCGGCCTTCACAGCAGCATATCCCAGGAACTTCCCACCGGGCTCACAGAAACACTGATCCGGCGGAACATACAACATGCCGTTGGACGGGGTCATTCCATATTTGCAGGCGCCGCGCAGCCAGTTGTTCTGGCCGTGGTCGTCGCCCTTGAAGTCAAGGAATTCCGCGCCTTCGTAAGAACTGATCAGATACCGAACTGTCGCCTTGTTGCGGTAGCAGCGATGATGATGTTCGGGACTTCGCAGGTTGTTGACGAGTATCCGCTTCTTCTCTTCCCCCGAACGCAAATCCCATCCGATAACGAGAGCATTCGGGCTCTTGCCGACGGGCTTGCCTTTATCGTCCACGCTGACTATGCCGCGCCAGACCAATCCGTCGATTACGAACAGGTCATCACCTTCGCCCCCGCCGATTGACGGCACGTCCTTGTCCCAGAGCAGCTTACCGTTGGTGGCATCGTGCGCGGCGACGAGCTTGCCGCCCTGCATTACCACAACATCGTCGGCGAGAACGAGCGTCTTCGGCGCAGTGTGCCCCGCCTGCACCTTCCACAGTTGGCGGCCGTCCTTCAAGTCTCTTGCGACCAGGTCTTTGCCGGTCATATAGACGACCCTTCCGTTAGCAATCGCCAGCATCAAAGGTCGTATCTGTCCGGTCTGCTCCTGCCAGAGCACCTTTGAAGTCCGGCCATCGACGGCAACCAGCTTTGCTCCGGCCGCGTCCTTTGCACCTCTTCGCCTGGCGGTACCGTCCGACTCATCCTTAGCGTGCACGAGTACTATTCCTTCGCTTAGAAGTATCTCGCTCGTGCCCTGAGTAGCCTCAACCGTTGCTATTGTCTGCCCCGTGGCTGCATCGAGAATTGACATGGGGGCCTGGTATGAAAGCGTGGTGTAGATCCTGTCGCCGTCGGCGACGATCCGACGCTGGTTCTCGTTCGGAACGTTGGTTCGCTTGCCGGTCAGCGTCGTCCAGTCTTTGCCTTCATATTGCTCAGGGTCCCACTGTCGCCAGCCCCAGGCCTCGAGCGGCCGCTTCCAGAGCGCGCGACCGTTGAAGGCGTCCCGGCAAACCAGAGACCAGCGATCGGGAATGCGCTGGTCGGTAATGCCGATTAGCCCCTCGTCGAAAAAGTAGAACATCCTGCTGGCAGTGTAAACAGGCGATTGAATCCCCGACGGTGTTTCATGGCTGCGAAGCCATAACGGCGGCGCTACCCACTGGAGACTTCGAGGCGGTCCGACGACCGAATCGTCGGCAACAGCGTTGTTGCTCGCATCGTGCAGGAAATGGGTCCACTCGTCGATGTTGTCAGGCCGGGGCTTGACGATCATCTTCCACTCGCCGCCGCGCCAGGCGCAGGCCACACCTCCGGGAGCCAGCACACGCATTACCTCGCTCATGGCGACATTGCCCGGATCCTGCACGACAACCATGTTGATGAGATTATCCGTATAGGGCAGCACCGAACCCGAGAACTGCTCGACGGAAACAGGCCCGTAAACGCCCTGCCTCTGGATATGGCTTCGGGCCTCGGCGACTTTTGCCGGATCCGTTTCGAGCCCGTGAATCGTATAGCCGTCATTAACACGCAGGGCCGCGGTCAATTTCCCATCATCGCAGCCAAGGTGAACCACGATACCGCCTTTCACGCCGGCGGTGTCGAGAATTTGCCTGGCCTTCATTGTCGTATCGTTTTCGTTTGCCGGGGTTGAGCCGGCCGCCACACAAACAACGAGCAGCACCAGTAATCCAGTTATTGTTCGATAATGTCTCATTCTGCACCATCCCTTTTAAGTCTAAACAATCAAGCAGGCTTTTCTGATGACCTAACATAGTAGCACTAATGCCTGAAATGTCAAGCTTTTACGTTAGTCTTCCTTCTCTCGTTCAGGGAACACAATATCCACAATCTGAAATTCTGAAACAGGACCTCTGACGGCCAAGCAGGTGAAATTCAGGTTGTAGCTTCTCGGTCTTTTGGGTAGCATTGGGATAAGATGAAAAGGTACTGGAACCTGAAAATTGTGGATGACCATGTGGGAGATACCAATGAGTAGAATCTGTTCTATTCGCCATCGCCTTTGCAGAAGCGCGATCTTATGTTTCATATCGTTGTTTGTCGCAGTGTATCTTGTGGGTTGCGGCACGACAGGCTCTCAAGCGAGCCAAATCCACCCGTCAAAATCAGGGTCTTCGAATTTGATGCCGGAGGTTGGTGTCTCCGGCACGTTTTCGATAGTGGCGGTTGACCCCAACACAGGCATCTGCGGTGCGGCCGTGGCGAGCAAATATCCGGCGGTCGGTAGAGTTGTGCCTTATGTGAGGGCCGGTGTCGGGGCGTTTTGCACCCAGCATTGGCATAACCCGGACTGGGGCGAGCACGCGCTCGATCTGCTCGCCAAGGGCCATCTTCCGGAGCAGGTCCTTGCAGAGTTGTTGCGAGATGATGCCAGGCGTGACAAACGTCAATTGGCAATCATTGATATGTCCGGCCGGGCGGCGAATCGCAACCCAGCCAATGCTGATCCATCAGGCATCTGGTGGGGAGCTGCGTCCGGCAGATACTATGCCTGTCAGGGTAATACTCTGGCAGGGCAGGAAGTGGTCTTCGCTATGGCCCGGGCGTACGAGCAGACTGAGGGCAGTCTTGCCGACCGCCTGATGGCCGCCCTGATAGCCGGCGATTGTGCAGGCGGTGACCATCGCGGGCGTCTGGCTGCGGGCATACGCGTTGCCAAAGAAGGAATAAAAGACTACTGGCTTGAACTATATGTGGACAAGAGTGATGATGCTGTAATTGATCTGGCAAGAAAATATGCCGCTCTGGAACACGAAGCCAAAGGTCTGTGGCGCGGCGGAAGACTTCCATTCAAGCACCCGTACCCACAGAAAGATAATCCCGCATCCGCGTCGGACGGGGCCGGAGACTGACCAACATTACTATGAAGGGATTATGCGATGAAAAAAGTGATATTCAGCATGGCAGCCGTTGCGCTTGTGTTTGGCACGCCCCTAAAAGCTAATGGACAAAACGCAGAGAGGATCAAGCCATACAATGACAATCCCCGCTACTGGCAATATAAGGGCAAGCCGGTCCTGTTGTTGGGTGGAAGTAAGACGGACCATATCTTCCTCCTGGAAGACCTTAAGGAGCATTTGGATGAGATCGCAAGCGTAGGCGGCAATTACGTTCGCAATACGATGAGCCAACGAGAAGGGCTTGAACTGAAAGCCCACAAGAGGCTTGCCGATGGAAAATTTGACCTGAGACAGTGGAACCCAATCTACTGGCAGAGGTTCTCTGATTGTCTGAAATGGTGCGAGGAAAGAAACATTATCATTCAGATAGAAGTCTGGGATCGCTTTGACTTCTCGCAGGACTATTGGCAGCACAGTCCGTGGCGCCCAGATAACAACATCAATTACACGACTGAGAAGCCCGGATTGGCCAACAACTATCCGGACCATCCTTCAAGGGATAGGCAGCCCTTCTTTCATACTATCCCGGGAATGCGCGGCTACGAGAAGAAGCTTGACCTCATCCGGCAGTTCCAGGAGCAGTTCGTCAGCAAGATGCTCTCGTACAGCCTGGAATATCCGAACGTTCTCTACTGCATGGACAACGAGACTTCCACCTCGCCGGAGTGGGGGCAGTACTGGATGAAATTCATAAAAGACAGAGCCGCCGAGAAAGGCGTTGAAGTGTATGTCACGGACATGTTCGACGACGGCTGGAAGCCGCAGTCGTCCGAAAAGCTCAGGCAGGCATTTGACAATCCCGAAGTTTATCCCTTTATCGACATCTCTCAGGTCAACAGCAGAACTTTCAACGAGGACCACTGGAAGAATCTGATGTGGCTCATGGACCAGAGGAAGAAGCATCCGCATCCGCTCAACCACACAAAGATTTATTCCGCCGGAGAGACGAGCTTTGGCTCGGGAACCCCCAAGGACGGTATCGAGCGGTTCTGGAGGAACCTGATCGCAGGCTCGGCTTCCAGCCGATTTCATCGTCCCACCAGCGGGATCGGCTTGAACGACATTGCCAAAGCCTGCATTCTTGCCGCTCGGAAAGTTGAGACGCTAATCAGGTTCTGGGACATCGAACCTCGCATGGATCTTCTCAGCGAGCGAGAAACTGATGAAGCATATCTTTCAGCCAGGCCCGGCGAGCAATACGTGCTCTACTTCACAGAAGGCGGCTCGGTCGGCCTGAATCTAAAAGGACACGGCGGCAGTTTCCAACTCCAGTGGATAGACATACGAACAGGCGACTGGGCGGACAAAATGGCCATCGCCGGCGACGGGGTGGCAACCATCGATGCCCCCGACAAAGGCCCGTGGGTAGCAGCAATAGTCAGGCAGTAGTGGCGGGCTGTCAGTCATTGTCCAAATCGCCCTGATAATCGCAGGAGTGTTGAAGTCAACTTTGTGCTGCTTTTTGCATGAGGTCATATACCCAGTCTTCGAAGAACAAGGGGTACAGATGCAGCTTTTCGCTGGCCAACCTGAGCCCTCTCTTTGACAGCCACAGTCTTAGTTGGTCTTTACGGCCGGGAAACTCCTCGGCTATCCTCTTCTTATACATGCTTCTGAGTTTCCTAAGCCTCTTTTTCCTGACCTCCTCATCCTTGTCGGCCGCCCTGAGATATCGCCTTATCTTATCGGCGTTCATCTCCGGACCCTGCTTGAAATGCGATGCGAGCCTCTTTGGCACCGTGTCCGGGATCACGAAAGCCTCGTCCACCCCCGTTCGCTCGATCTCACCAGGTTCATAGTGAAGAAGAGGATCGAAGAAAAACGCCGCCGGACTAAAGTCCCTCCTGTGTTTTGCAAGAGGAATAACAAAGACATCCAGCCCCTGTCCCGAATGAAATAAATCCCACGGACCGTCACCTATCAATACTATATAGCACAGCTTGTTCAAGTCTCTGCGGTTGTAGCCGACGACTTTGTTGTACGCCCATTGAAGCTTGGTCAGAGTGATTCGCCGTACGTCGATAATCACCACCCTCGAAGCCACCGTATCGCGCGCCATGCCGTCAATCTCCTCGACGACGTCTCGTATTTGTGTTTTCACAGGCCTGATCAATTCGCAGTACTTCATCCTGGCGTCCAGATGTATCCGCTCATAAATATCGGCGGCCAGGACGGGATCGGCGGTGAGTATATGGATTCTGTTTCCCCTGTCGCGATGACTGAGTATGTCCAGCCCGTCATCAGCTATACTGTATCTGTCGTCCAATTTCTTGTCTCTCCAATCGTTTAACACTCCGGCGTTTCGCTTGATACCGGGTCGCCCCCGGCCCTGGGCCCAAGGTCGCGCCGGGACTAAATTCCAAGGCGGTGAATATCGAGTGTCGAATATCGAACTTCAAAGTTGGATATTCCTTGTTCGATATTGGATATTCAGCACACGCGGCTAAACCATCCATCATCCATCCTCCTTCTCGTCTCCCGGCGTGCCGGGATTCCCTGGGGGCTACTCATGTGGATTACCCGTATTGATGGGAATGCTTTTGGTTACCGAGCGGATATGGATGTCGCGCTGCGGGAAGGCAATCTCGATGCCCGCTTTCCGGAATGCTTGATCGATTGCGCAGTTGATATTGTGCCAGACAGGAACATAGTTGTCTATGCCGGCAATGTACACACGCAGTTCGAACTCCAGACTGTTGTCCCCGAAGTTCTTGAAAATGACGATGGGTTTCGGGTCCTCAAGGACTAAAGGATTGGCCCTTGCAACCTCGTAGAGGATTCTCTCGGCTTTGCCGATGTCGGAGCCGTAGGCGATACCCACGAGAAACTCTCGGCGCAGAACGTTGTCCGACAAGGTCCAGTTGATCAGCCGCCCGGTGACGAACTCCTTGTTAGGCACAACAAGCTCGCGCTGGTCCCATCGGCGAATCGTGGTCGCCCGAATCCTGATTTTCGACACTTTTCCCGTCACATCGGCGATGGTGACCACGTCATCGACGCGAATCGGCTGCTCGAAGAGAATAATCAGGCCACTGACGAAGTTGGCAAATATCTCCTGCAAACCGAAGCCCAATCCTACGGTCATCGCGGCGATGAGCCACTGAACCTTCGACCAGCCTATCCCTATTTCACTGAACGCGAGCACCGTGCCGACGACGACCAGCGTGTACCTGAAAAGTGTCGTGATGGCAAAGCGAACGCCGCGGTCAAGCGGCAGCCGCCTTAGTATGATGATCTCCAGCAAACCGGGCACGTTCCTAGTCACGATCACGGTCAGCGCCACCGCCAGCAGAGCCATCACCACCGATCCCAGAGTCACCGGGTTCTCGCCGGTCATTCCCCAAAGCTGTATTTCCGCCAGAGCGCCCAAAGCAGGCAAGACATCCTTCCAGACGTACCATATACCGCCAATGGGGAAAAAGACCGTAATCACATCGATAAGACGCCGAGTTTGGCGCGATATCTGGAAAATTGTCGTCTCGTCGGCCCTTGTTTTGCTCTGCTGCGGCTCTGGAGTTGAATCGGACTCACCCTTGGTTTCCACCTCTTGCTCGGCGGCCTCGCGTTTCTGCCTTTCCAGGAGAGCAAGCCTTCGCTGCGCCACCATCAGCCAGCGGACGAACACGGCTCTGACCAGAATCGTCAAGAGAATCAGGACTATCGTGATCACAAGCTTCTCATATAGATGGCGGGCCGCGTAGAGGTAACCCATTCCGGCCAACAGCGCAAATGCAGCGGGAAGAAGGAAGCACGGCGGGTACCAGAGGTATCGCAGGCGTTCCAGCCAGCCGCCCCGCCTCTGCTTGAGATACGGTTCCATGAGCGGACCCGTCGGGCGCAACAGCAATAGCAGCAGCAGTGAGAGCACAACAAGACCCGCCATGAAGAACAGGCGGCCCGCGGAATTGTACCATTGTTCGCCCGTCTGCTGGGTCTGCATGAGCTGTACTATGAACATGATGGGAATCGTCAGTACAAAGTACCAGGCTAACAATCGCCTGAAGAACGTGAGCGGCTCGTGACGCATGCGCAGGTGGTCCTGAGCCAGGCCGTGAGTCATGGCAAAATGCCGCAGGAAGCAGAGCGTAAAGACGACCGGCACAAGTTCGAGCAAACCCGAAGCGATCGCCTGCGTAAAGTCATGATCCCCAGCGGCTGCGGACAGACGCCATTGAACCACGAACAGAATAACGGGCCAGGTCGCTGCGAGAAATATCGTCAGCCCGAGCGTCTTAAGGGTATGTACGAAGCTGTCGGTCTGCACCTGACGGACCTGCTCGGAAAGTGCTTCAATAGCTCCATGCGCCCTCGGGTGGAGCACGACCAATGACATAACGACCAGCAGTGCCGCCACATATAATGCGATGTTATGGCTGAAGTCCGCCCACAAAGCCGCGGCGACCTGATGCCAATTAGCCGGCGAGAGCAGCCACGCCAGGGCAAACACGCTCGTGCGAAGGTCGTACAGACGCAGCGCGGGGCTGCTCTTGACCCAGAGAATATTGGCGTCGATGAATTCGGCAAACGCCCGCACGGTCTCAACGTACTGGCGTTCTTTGGCGTCGAGATTTGCCAGCTTGGTGGAATAGTCGCCGTACAAATCCGCTATTGTCCTGAGCAGCTTGCGCTGGCTATCGTAGTAGTTGGCGGCCTCCTTCTTTATCGCGTCGTGCCGGGCCTCTGGAATGTTTGGATCAAGCTGTGCGACAATGGCATCCAGTTCATCGGCCAGATCGCTGAGTTCGGACCATTCCCTGTCGCGTTCCATTCCATGGAATTGAGCAAGCGAAATTTCCGAAGGCCGGCCTCGCATCTGCCGCTGGTTTGGTCCGATGTTGGGCAGTTTTTCCCGCTGGCCTAACAGAATCATCCCCATTGCGTCCGTGACTTGCCCGGCCGTATCGACCTTGGCGCGTACGTCGACAAAACTCTTCTGCACGGCCGCAAGCTTTGTGTCAATCTCCTCGGAATACTTCGTCACAGTCTGGACCTCGGCCACCAAAGAAGCCTGAATCTCCGCAAGCTTTCTGTTCTCCTCCGCGATTGCCTGGATCGCCGGATGAGCATACCGTGTCTCCTCCTTGGCACGGATCGCCTCCTTCTTGGCGGCCTCGGCTTCCTTCTGCCGCAGGTCGCCAACCTTCTGCTGCCAGAACTCCGCCAGCTTCTCCGCCGAAGCTGATTGCCGGGCCGCCAGGTCCCTTTGGGCGGCGAGCAGGTCGCTGCCGGCATCATAGAACAGCAGCTCCTCGGTGTTGGCTGCTACCTGACTGTCCAAGGCGCGTTGCTGGACAAGCAGCAGATCTCGATTTGCCTGTTCCAGTTCAGTGCTCTGCCCTTCCACTGCGGGGGCGGCAAGCTTAGTCTTTACCTCTTCGATCTTCTGTTTGGCGGTGTTCGATTCCTCCGGTATCCTGGTTCTCCTGTCGGCTCTCCTCTTAGGCTCGCTTTCCCAGTTGCCAACATTCTTCTTGGCCTCCTCAAGGGCCAGTCTCACCGTTGCCAGGGTCTGCTCGGCCTGCGTCAGTGTGGTCCCGGGCGCGACTTCGGGCGCCGCAGCCGGAACTTGCGCGGCAAGCAATTCCTTCGCTTTTTCCAGACTGCCCGGCGCATTTTTCCGCTGCTGGCTGTATTGTTGTCTCTTTGCTTCGGATTCCGCGGCCAGTTTCAACTGAGCGATAGCCTTGTCGTAAGCGTCGGCAATCTTGACCTTGACGTCTTCGCTAAGCTCCTGGGATTCGGCAACTTGCTTCTTCTTTGCCTGGAGTCGTTCTACTGTCAGCGCTGCGCCGGCATCTGAAGTTGCAGGGCTGGCAGCAGCCGGCGGGGCCGGAGTGACCGAGTTGGTGTCTTGCGATTCGCGCGTGCTTTGTGCAGCATCCGGTTGGGCTTGGGCGCACAAAAAGATTGACGGAGCGAGAACCAGAATCACTGCAAGGAGCATCGCAGAAATCCCGAGTCTCGTTCGTCTGAACATGAATCCGCATGATTGCTCGTACGGCATAACCTTACTCCAAAAGTCGTCAGCAACGACTCACTGGCCCCCAGAGGCCAACTCTCAGCATAACCATAACACGCCTTGGCTCAGAATGACAGCAAAAATGAGGTCATAACACCGTACAAATCAGGGGTCGAAAAGTTTTTTTTCGAAGGTTTCTTCCACCCTCGAATCTCTTATTCCTTTCCGCCGCCAACAGAGATTAGGTGTGAATACGTGCGCAGATACATCCTGCCGCCGGCAACAGCCGGGGTCGCCTGGCTCTTTTCACCCAATGAGTTTATCGCCAGCAGCTCGTATTTCGGCGCCGCCCTGATAACCGGAACCTCGCCTGCTCTGTTGATGCAGTACAGCAGGCCGTTGACCCAGACGGGCGAGCCGTAAAACCTGCCGCCCGGCTTCTCGCACCAAAGCACTTGGCCCGTATCGACGCGCAGGCAGGAGACATCACCCTGATCGTGAAATGTAAAGAGCAGACCATCTTTGGCCAGGGAAGTAGGAACGTACGGTGCGGACTTTCCCGTGCACGTGTAAACCAGCTTTGCCTGCTGCGGTTCAACGGCGAGGGGAGCCCGGACGGCGGCCAGTTGTATTCCGGCCGCACCTTTGCCGCAGGTGCCAATCAGCATATCACCTGCAATGACCGGCGAGCTAACCACCCGAGCCGGCAACGCCGACTGCACTTCCCAAACCACACTTCCTGTAGCGGGATTAACAGCCGTGATGCCGTGGGCCTCGCTGGTGAATATCAACTGGGGCTCGCCCCCTTCCGGAAGGTAATCGCAAGGCGTGGAATAGGACTCCTGACGGCTTTCCCGCTTTAGAATCCAGCGGGTTTGCCCCGTCTTGCGATCCAAAGCGAGCCACGCGCTTTCGTGCTGCTCGCTCTTTTGCCAATGCTCAAAAGTAAATACCACGATATCGTCGTAAAGCATGGGCGACGTCCCAGGCCCGAACTGAGAATACACCCCGGGGAAAGTGCGTCGCCAGAGTTCATCGCCGTTGTGGTCCAAGGCGGCCAGAATCGTCTCATGGCTCGTTTGCCACAGGACATAGACGCGGTCGGCATCCACAACAGGCGTAGTGGTGGCGTAGCTGTTGTCATTATGGAAGCGATAAGGCGTAAGTTTGTATTGCTTTCGCCATAACACCCGCCCGTCGGAGACATCCAGTGCCAGGAGTATCCCGCCCGCAGGCTCAGGATCTTCGCATGTCACGAACACCTTGTCCTTCCAGATCACCGGCGAACCGTGCCCCCCTGCCGGCAGTTTCATCTTCCAATTGTAATCCTGCTGCGTCCACTTGACGGGAATCGTCCGGGCATCACTTATCCCCTGGCCATGCGGGCCGCGAAACCGGGTCCACTCCTGCCCCTGCGCCGCGCAAGTCAACAACATGCTCAGGAGCAAAGACATGCTCCATCCTTTGGTTCTTCTCATCATCGCCAAGTTATACTCGCTCCGGTACAACAAATGGGCTTCGATAATCGCGGGAGACCAGTTTGTTTGCCGGCTCCCTGAACTCGCCAACGAATCTTTCCCTCTTGGGGTCGAATTCCAGCATGGGCCCAAGTGCAGCCGGCGTCTTCTCAAGATCAATACCATTGGCATCCAGATGAGCAAGAAACCGGTCGAACGATTTTGTGAATTCCTTGTTCCCCTGAATCACCTCACGAATCCGGCCCTGGGGCGCTGCCTTGCCGAGGCGGTAGGAGATGTTCGCCATGTGAAGCAGCCCGCAGGAGAGATGCCCGTCGAGAGCATCGGTAAACAGGTCTTCGGTCTTTCTGCTTCGCATCACGTCGATGAAGTTCTGCTTGGAACTGACTCTGTCGGACGTGAATTTTTTGATCAATACGCCCTGCTTGTCATACGCGGCCCCGTTCAGCACATACCCGTCTTCGCAGTGGACAACCGCCCCAAACTGAACGCTGCAATAGGCGTCCATGTTCTTGCCCCAATTGGCGCTATGGGCGGACTTGTCCTTTGGAAGACCGCGCACTTCGAACACTATCGGCACGGGCTCGTAGTCAAAAAACGTGATTAGCGTGTTCGGCGTTTGCCCGTCATCCACATAGCCGAATCGCCCGCCGATGCTGATTACGCGCCTGGGCAGTTCCATTTGATTCACAGCCCAGCGGCAGGAGTCCATATAGTGTATTCCCATGTTTCCAAGATCGCCGTTGCCGGTATCCCAGTCCCAATGCCAGTCGTAATGCAAGTACTCTCGCATCACGGGCTTTTTCGCAGCCGGCCCACACCAAAGCTCATAGTCGCAGTTCTTGGGTATCGGCTGGGGCCCGTCAACCTTGCCTATGCTCATACGCGGCTTGTAATTGACGCCGTGCACGTAGAGCATACTGCCCAGATTTCCCTTTCGTACATATTCGAAAGATTCTTCCAATGCACCGTCGGACCGTGGGCCATGAACGGCCTGGACAACCCGATTGTACTTCTGCGCCGCCTCGACCATCTTGCGGCCTTCGAAGATGTTGTGGGAGGCGGGCTTTTGAACGAAAACATCCTTTCCGGCCTGGGACGCCCATATAGCTATCAACGAGTGCCAATGATTCGGCGTGGTAATGCTGACGGCATCTATGTCCTTGTTTTCAAGCAACTTGCGAACATCTGTGTAAGTCTCGACCTTCTCGCCGTTATCGTTGCATTCGGCCAATACAGGCGCCATGTGGTCTTTGTCGCAGTCGCATATTGCGGCGATGCGTACGCCCGGGATCTTGCGAAATTCTCTCAAATCGCTCCTTCCCTTGCCGCCGATTTTGACGAATGAGCCCAAGCCCACCACGGCGATTCTGATGTCGTTGTTGGCTCCCAGCACGCGAGAGTGGGGAATCATTACGGCCGCGCCGGCGCAGAGCGAATTTGTCAGGAAACGCCTTCGAGAAATTCTGTTCATTTTACTCCACCTCATAACAATATGCGTTTTGGACGGCAAAAACAGGGCTACTCGGTATCTCTTCAGAGCTTGGATTCAAGGATTTCCCACTCTTGGCATCGAGCCACAGGGCAAAGCAAATCCGCCCGTCATGATACCAGCCGCGTCTGTCGGGTGCAATACCTATCCGGGCCACCACGGCCCTTATCGCACACAGTCTTGAGAAGATGTTAATTCTCATCCTTCCATTTCCCGTTGAACACGCATTCTTCGCGTGCGTATGTGGTAAGAGTCAGTATCAAGGAGTAATTGGCAATGTTAACACAAGAAGCACAACTGAATACCGAATGCAGAGAAGAGTTGCACCTCGAGCATCTGTGCTATATCACCTCGCAGGGCTTTCACCTCAGTAATGAGCATGAGTACGAGACTCTGGTCAACGAGCCAAGATTCCTGTGCTGCCGTTGCGGCCGAATAGCCAACAGTGGCAGGAATCTGTGTGTGCCCACGGAATTGTAGAGAACCGCAACCATCCGCAAGTAAGGGTAAACTCAAGAAGGAAGAGATTGCCCGCAAAACGCGTCTGCAAAAACCTGTTCGCAGACTCATCTGTTACTGACGCCCCTCAAGACTCCCCAATAGTGCAAAACCGCATCAATTCACTGACCTTTGCCGTGCCGAGATGCCTTCCCACCGGTGGATGACATCATATCTGGATTTCTTTGCCATCGGTATCTCCCCTTAACTCACGCTTGTTACCCAATAGTTGAAACGCAATATTTTGCCTGCCGGTCTATGAACATCAACCGCACTGGAGCCGACCGGTTTCATTATCCTGTCCGGCACTGCTGCGGCCAATGAATGCTCCGAAGTGTTCCCCGAAGTCACCGGCTATCTGGAAATACCCTTTGAACCTGCTCTTGCCAAGCATCAGCGCCGTATTGCCGCATATTCTTTCCGGCTTGCCCTTATAGAATACATTACTTTCGTCAAGCTCGAACACCGAAGGCGACTCAGGCACTTGCCCGGTGTAAGTTGCAGCGTGCCCGTAATCTTCATGGGTCTGCTCCAGGCCCTGGATTTTCCACAAGCGGTATGTAATGGAGTAGAACTTCGCGTCTCCGACCTTCTTCTGGATTTGTTCGTCTTTAACATCAATAGGCCTTTTGGAGCAGACTCGGGGGTCGGCAAAGCCTGCTTTTCCGGCTATTGCCTCAAAGTCCCTGTGATAGAGAGCGCCGCCGAGACATTCTCCGCGAAGCACGGGGTCTCTTGAAATTTCCACCGGCAGCCTTCTATCCACATACACATCTGAGAAATACATCTCACCGCCGATTTTCAGGGCTTCGTACACCCGCCTGAGGATCACTTCTTTATCCTCGGTGAGATTGACGACACAATTGGAAGTAAAAAGATCCAATGACTCGGCTTCGAAATGTTTCGGGATGTTTTCTATATAGTCAAAAATGAATTCCACGTTCGGCTTGCTGTAGCCGAATGCGGCCGTTTCTTCGTCGATATATTTCATGGCAACCGCTATTTGATTCTCGGTCATGTCAATCCCGTACACAAAGCCCTGTTCGCCCGCCAGTTGCGACATGACATAGCAGTCTCGTCCCGTTCCGCAACCGAGGTCAAGGATTCTCAGACCTTCGATGCAAAGCGGTATCGGCGAGCCGCAGCCGTAGTACTTTTCTTTGATCTCGTCGTTAACCAGGCGCAGCGCTTCGGCGATTCGAGCGGACGCCGGCCCTGAGGCGCAACAGGAGCTTGTCTTCAGGTCGGAACTCTTCCGGACCACCTGTCCGTAGTATTCCTTTACGGCGTCGTACCGCGCCTCGGGCTGCGATGATTCCGATTCTCTCGCCATCTTTATCTCCAAAGAAGTTCACTTGAACCGCATTGACCGGGTACCGCCACTCTCGAAGCCCCTGGCGACTGTTGGCACGCTCGCAGAAATCCAATGAAACGATCTGTCACCGATTATAGCACTTGGCACGAATGTCTCAAACAGAAACGGAATCCCCCGTCGGTTTTGCCACCGAAAGCAAAGCTTGACAGAGCAATTGTTGACCTCCGGGTTGAAAAACCGTATGCTCTCTTTTGTGGTCGGCCCGCCGTTAATAATTAGGATGACTGCATGATGAATAGATTTGCCTTTTTTCTTTTGAGCACCGTGTTTCTTTCGGCCGCACTTTCTGCGGAAAAGGAACCGAGTTTTCAGACCTTCGAACCGGCTGACCACGGCCTGGCCCTGATAAATCCTCAGATGGGCTGGACAATGCACTTTTACTCCAACATAATCACCAACTACGGCTCGAAGCTGGAGCCCCAGGATACGCTGGACGATTTTCCGGGCCTCTCGTGCGTCTATCTGAGGGTACCGTGGTCGTTCCTTGAACCCAAGGAGGGCAAATTCAACTTCTCGCTGCTGGATACGCCCGCCCAGCGATGGATCGACAAGGGCAAGCAAATCGCCATTCGAATCAGCAGCACCGAATCGTGGATGCGATGGGCAACGCCCGAGTGGGTCTGCGACGCCGGGGCGAAAGGGTACAACTTCACCGTCGGCAAAGGCGTCGATGAGAATGGGCCGTTCTGGGAGCCGGATTACAGGGACCCGGTTTTTCTCGAAAAGCTCGACAACTTCCTTGCTGCGATGGCCGCACGATACGACGGCAATCCGAACGTCGCGTTCATAGACATCGGTTCGTTCGGCGTCTGGGGCGAAGGGCACACATGGGCCAGCTCGAAACTGCCTTTTGACTATGAAGCCAGGAAAATCCACGTTGACATATACTGCAAAAACTTCAAGAAGACTCTGTTGGCCATCAGTGACGACTTCGCCGGGCCAGGCGAGCCGGGAAGACATTTTCCTATCACCGATTATGCTTTGTCCAAAGGCGTGACACTTCGCGACGACAGTATCTGCGTGCAGCCTCCGCCGCGGTCGTGGTTTCACGCCGAGATGGCGCAGGAGTTCTGGCCGAAGCTGCCCGTGATTCTGGAGCATGAACACTACGGACCGAGCAAGCAAAAGAACGCATGGGGTGACGGCTCGCTCCTGCTGCAGGCCGTAGAAGAATACCACGCCAGCTATATGTCAATCCATTGGTGGCCGCGGATCCTGCTCTATGAAAACCGTCAGATCATCGACCGCATTAATCGGCGGATGGGATACCGGATTCGACTGAACAAAGCGATTTTTCCCAAACAGATCCGCCTTGGCGAGCCTTTCACCGTCACGAGCACATGGACCAATGCCGGAGTGGCCCCCTGTTACGGCGGAGGCTTTATCGCATTTACGCTCAAAAACAACCAGGGTGGAATCGTTGCGGCGTTTTGTGACGAATCGTTCGATGTTCGGAACCTGTCCACGGGCCCGGAAGGCCGGGCACCGGCTAAAACTCTCACTTCAACTTTTGCCGTAGCGTTGAAAACATACGGCTTCGCACCCAAGACGCAGCCGGGCACGTACGACCTGTATGTCTCTGTCGGAATGCGCGACGGCACGCCGATAATCGCCCTGCCGCACGAACAGGACGACGGCCATCGCCGATACAAACTTGGCGCTATTCAACTGACGCCGTCGAGCCGGTAGATGATGCGCCGGAAGCAGGCCCTCATCCCAGATTCGGGTCTCTCTTTCGCGTTGACAGAAGAATCAGGTTCCTAAGGGCCTCCGCATCCCGGGCAGCCAGCCAGCGCGACTTGAACTGCTTTTCCTGAGTAATCTGAGCTATCGCCATTAGCGCACGAAGGTGATAATTTCTTTCATCCCTGCTGCCTGCAAGAACGAACATTATGCGTACGGGATCCGGTGCGTGTGGAAATTCGATTCCGTCGGCGGCCCGGACGAGCAAGATCTCAAATTTATTTTCACCCTCGACTATTATGTGCGGTATGGCAAGGCCCGGCTGGATCACCGTTCCGCCTTCGGCTTCACGATGCAGGAACTTCTCGAGAAGAACGTATTCATCCGTTTCAAGACACCCCGCAAGTTTGGAGGCAAGCCGACGGAATATCGTCTCGGCGGGCGTTGTTCCATGTATGTCCAGGATTTCACATCTTCTTATGAGCTGGTCGAATCTGTCCTCGATGATCTCATCCCGTTCCATCAGGATATCTCTAAGCTCATTTTCAAGCGTGACGGTTTTGAGGTCCCTGGCGGTAACTCGTTCCACGATATGCATTACCGCAGAGGCCCGGCTTACGCGCCTGGCGGCGTAAAGGAAGTACCAGCCCGTACTCAGGACGACAAAGCCCCCCGCAATAAGAAGCGGCACTCTCCCCATGTCGATGATCAGAACGCCATAGATGAGAATGGCAAAGATATGAACATAAGGATACAAAGGCGACCTGAACTTGGGGCGGTAGCTCTGTATCCTGCTCTCACGCATTATGATCACACTGGCGTTGTCCAGCATGAAGAGTACTATCATTAAGGTCGAGGCTGTTTTTACGAGCGATTCGATGTCAAGGCAGACAATCGCCGCTATCATGAATCCGCCCGTGAGTAATATGCTAACGTGGGGAGTGCTAAATCGCCGGCTCACATGAGACAGAGCCGGCGGCAGCAGCTTGTCTCTGCTCATTGCCATGGGAGACCGTGATGCGGCTAATATGCCGCCGTTGGCGGTCGTTACAAAGGCTGCGATCGCGGCAAAAGCCAGAATCGCAAACCCCGCCCGGCCCATGAATTTACCGGCTGCCAGTGATATGGGCAGAAAACTATCGCCCAGCTCCGGCCCGTCCACGACGCCGACCGTGACTATTACCACGCCAAGATAGCAGATCGCAACTACGAACCAGGCTAATATCATTCCCAATGGAAGATTCCTGCCGGGATGTTTGACCTCTTCGGCGATGCTGGCGACTTTTGTCACACCACCGAAGCTCACAAAGACCAGGCCGGCGGTCGCCAATACGGCGAACCATCCCTTATCAAGAAAGCCTTTGTATCTGACGGCTTGAACACTTCCGGCCCCGAAGATCATGAATATCGCAAGTATTCCAAGCAGCACCGCAACGAGCAGAATCTGAAACCTGCTCGTATGTTTGACGCTTACTATGTTCAATCCCATGAAGGCCAGACAACAGAGAATACTTATCGCCTTCAGAGTCAGCAGGCTGATTTGCGTGGAGAAAAACGTCTGCAGGCCGACCTCGACAAGAATCGCCAGGCCGACAACGGCAAAGGCGCTCTTCAGAGCCAATGAAAACCACCCTGCCAGTCCGCTGAACATGCCCCAGAGCGAGCCCAGAGATCGCTCTACGAAAAAGTACGTTCCGCCCGCCCGCGGCATCGCCGTAGCCAATTCCGCCTTGCTCAGAACGCTCGGAATCACCAGGAGCGAGGCAAGAAGATAGGATAATATGACCGCGGGGCCGGCCTTTGTGAAGGCAATCGACGGCAGGATAAACAAGCCTGAGCTTATCATCGCCCCCGCCGCTACGGAGAAAACATCAGCCAAACCGAGTTGTCTCTTCAGTACGCCCACTCAAAACCCCCTTCTTGGCGCAAAAACCTTTGTACTCATACCAGATAGTAATTGTCGGTCATTATACCAGCGGACAGCCGGAAGATTAGTCCTTTTTTGGCTTTCTTTTGGACCCAATTTCGGGTTTATCCGGTAAATGAGCGGCCAGGCCGAACATAGACGTGACCGGCCGGGAGATATCGGGGCCTCTTCTCGACTTTTTTCTTGACGGCAAGCCGGTCATCTGCTACAAATGAATTAGGTAAGACCATGGATGTTCTATTTCTCAACAGGAGATATTTCTATGGTATTTTCACCTTTTGATTGACTGCACTACTAAAAGTACTTGCAGGGAAGGAGGCAGCAGACCACATAATATCATCAGGCACACGCGGCCCGAATACCGCGCAAAGTTTGAATCATTGTCGGTCGCTTTGGTTTGTGGCCAGAGCACGGCTTTTTCATAACTGAAGTTTTTTTTGAAGGAGGACTGTTATGGGCAAGAAACTCAACTTTCTGTTTTCCCTGATCGTAACTCTGGGTCTGGCGGCAAACGCCTCGGCGGATCTCGTCGCACACTGGAGCCTTGACGACGGTTCCGGCTCGGTCGCAACCGACTTCACCGGCAACGGACACGACGGAACCGTTGGCGGTACGGCCAATTGGGTCGTCGGAAAAATCGGCGGCGCACTGGACTTCAACGGCACATCCACTTACATTGACATGGATGACGAGGTCGTGCGGGGAACCTGGTCCCTAACCATGTGGCTCAAGCCCCGGGACATACCCTATACGACCGACTATTACGCCGTAATGCACACCGACGCCTGGGGCGGTGGCGCGATGCACCTGCACTTGAGGGCAACCACGAGTTTGCTGAACGCCGATTTTAACAGCGGGCCGGACGTGACCTCAACCACCGTTCTGCAGGCGGATGAATGGTATCATGCCGTAGTGACGGTGACCGACGAGGGAGCCGGCGGCTCCAAGATGTACATCAACGGCGTCCTGGAAAACGAAGGAACGGGCGGAAGCGGCGGAGACTACCTGGGGCCGCTGAACTTCGGAGCGTGGACCAACACTTCGCGGTACTATCACGGCATTATGGACGACATCCGCATCTACGACCACGTCCTTTCGGACGTGGAGGTCCTGGGTGCTATGGAGGGCGAGCCGTGGCCCTACGCCTTCGGCCCCAAACCTGATGATGGCGCTACGCATGCCGACACATGGGTAACCCTCTCCTGGACGCCCGGAGGTTATGCGGTCTCGCATGATGTTTACCTCGGCGACAATTTTGAAGACGTGGACGCCGGTACCGGCGATACGTTCCGGGGCAACCAGGTCTCGACGTTCTATGTTGCAGGCTTCCCCGGCTTTGCCTATCCTGAGGGTCTTGTTCCGGGAACGACTTACTATTGGCGAATCGACGAGGTCAACGAGGCCGAGCCGAACAGTCCATGGAAAGGCGATGTCTGGAGCTTCTCGGTCCCTCCGAAGACCGCTTACAATCCCAACCCGGCCGACGGCGCCGAGTTTGTGGATACCGGTGCGACCTTGAGCTGGACCGGAGGCTTCGGCGCCAAATTGCACACAGTTTACATTGGCACCGATTTCGACAACGTGAGCAATGCCACCGGAGGTGCGCCCCAGGGATCTGCAACATACAAGCCCGGCACGCTCGAATCGGAGAAGGTTTACTACTGGCGTGTCGATGAGTTTGATGCTGTGACCACGCATAAGGGTGCTATCTGGAGCTTCACAACTCCAGGCGCCGCAGGCAATCCGCAGCCTTCCAATCGTGCGACGGGTGTTCAGATGACTGCGCAGCTTGGCTGGACACCGGCGACTACGGCCGTCTCGCATGATTTGTACTTCGGCACTGATAAGGACGCCGCGAGAAATGCAACCACTGCCTCGCCGGAGTTCAAGG
Organism: Planctomycetota bacterium; assembly: GCA_043820045.1. Classification (GTDB taxonomy): domain Bacteria; phylum Planctomycetota; class Phycisphaerae; order Sedimentisphaerales; family Anaerobacaceae; genus JBDREF01. Next base: position 21,544 of record JBDREF010000107.1, read on the forward strand.
GCAACAAGGCCCTTGGCGCCGAGAGCTACGACCCAGGAAAGCTCGCGTGGCACAGCGACTACTACTGGCGAGTCGATGCAGTGTATAATACAGGCTCGGTTAAGGGGCTTGTCTGGAGCTTCACGACGGCCGACTTCCTCCTCGTGGATGATTTCGAGTCTTACAATGACATCGACCCGCCCGACCCGGCGAGCAACAGGATATTTGAGTCGTGGATAGACGGTTTTGGAACCACTGACAATGGCGCTCTGGTTGGTAATGAGATGCCTCCTTATGCCGAGCAGACTATCGTTCACGGCGGCGCTCAGTCGATACCGTATGCATACGACAACAACTTGAAGACTTCCGAGGCAACACTGACGCTGGTTTCCCCGCGCGACTGGACCGAGGAAGGCGTTGCCGGACTATCGCTGTGGTTCCGCGGCGCTTCGGCCAATGCTGCCGAGCGCATGTATGTCGCCCTCAACGGCAATGCAGTTGTCTATCATGACGACCCGGCGGCGACGCAGAAAGGCGGATGGAACCAGTGGGTAATCGACCTGCAGGCGTTTGCTGACCAGGGAGTGGGCCTTACCAATGTCAATACGATAACCATTGGCATTGGCACCAAGAATAGTCCCGCCGCCGGTGGTTCAGGCCAGATGTACTTCGACGACATCCGGCTGTATCGACCCGCGACTGCCCCTTAGGCAGGCAGCTCCAAGATTGACGTTTCTTCAGGGCCCATATCGATTCATCGGTATGGGCTCTTTTTCATTGGAGGTCCGGCAGAACCCCAAAACATTTGCATCAACAGCCAAAGAAGTGGTAAGATACTCTGCCAGGCCATAGGCAATTGGCGATTTACAAATGACGTAGAGAGATCAGGGGGCAGGGCATAGCCGTGATTAGGAGCTTACAAATGAGAACAAAGTCTCGAACAGTTTTTGTCCGCTTGTTGTGGTTCGCAGCCTTCGTTGCCGTGCAAGCCGAACCGTCTCTTGCTGAAAATTGGCCCTGCTTTCGAGGTCCGACGCAACAGGGCATATCGCATGAAAAGGATATCCCCTTAGAGTGGAGTGAGACGTCGAACATTGTCTGGAAGACGCCGACTGCCGGCGAGGGCTGGTCGTCGCCGGTCGTGTTCGGCGATCGCGTGTTCGTCACCGCCGCAACGGAGCAAGCCGTCTCATTTCGCCTGATATGTCTCGATAGGCTGAGCGGAAGAATCCTCTGGGACAGGGAAGTGCTCCGGCAGAAACCGGGACATAAGCAGATGTTCAACTCATACGCTTCATCCACACCGGCAACGGACGGGCGGATGGTTTACGTGGTGACCTTCGACGGGGGCATTGCGGCGGTATCGATGGAAGGGGCCGTTGTCTGGACGAACCGCGACTACGACTATTTCAGCGAGCACGGGTTGGCAGTCTCTCCGGTTCTGTACCGGGACCTTCTGATTGTCCCCTTTGACGGCAGCAGTTCCGGCCCGGACCCTAAGGTCGGCTGGCAGATATCGTGGGACAAGGCCGTGATAGTCGCACTTGACAAGAACACGGGTAAAGTCCGCTGGGAAGGCAAACGCGGCTACTCCCGCATCGCGCATGTCACGCCGCAAATCCTCAGCGAAAACGGGGTCGACCAGCTCGTCAGCTCGGCGGGTAACGTCGTGCAGGGTTTCGACCTCGAAACGGGCCGGAGGATTTGGACCGCATCGAGCGAAGGCGAAGGCGTCGTGCCTTCGGTCGTAATCGGCGAGGGGCTGGTTTTCACGGCATCGGGTTTCGGAGACAGCACAATCCGAGCCGTCCGCACGGGCGGCAAAGGCGACGTCACCGCCACGCACATAGCATGGTCCACGACGGAAGACGTACCGAAGGTCCCGTCGATGCTTTACGCAAAGCCATTTCTTTTCCTTATCACCGAGACAGGCGTCGTCAAGTGCCTGCGGGCGGCGACCGGCGAAGTGATATGGCGAGAGCGTCTGGCAGGGAAATTCTCGGCCTCGCCCGTCTGGACCGAGGGCAGGATATATTTTCTCTCGGAGAGCGGGCTGACCACTGTGATTGAAGCGGGGCCTGAATTCAACGTCCTGGCCAAAAATCAACTGGACGCAAAGTGTTGCGCCAGCCAGGCTATTTCACAGAGGCAAATTTTCGTCCGGTCCGAACACAACATCTACTGCATCGGCGAGAAACCGTAGAATGAAATGCCGGCGCCGCGGAGATCGGTCGATGTTGCCGATTAACCAGTACTGACAGAAACAAAATGGAGTTGCTCGATAGAAGAAACCAAGCCAAAGTCTGTCATTGCGAGCGCAGCGAAGCAATCTCCAACGCAACGATAGCTTGCTCTGCTCGTAACGCCAGAGATTGCCACGGCCCTTCGGGCCTCGCAATGACATTTTGCGGAGGTTCTCCGCAGAGTAAAACGGAGTCAATTGCCATGTCCCAAAACTCAACATCGCAACCAAAAATCTCAAGGAAGTTGTCGGCGTTAATCCCAGCTTTATTCGTAGCGACCGCCTTTGCCGCGGGAACATCTTGCCCGGCCTTTGCCGATACTCACCACGTGTGGGAGAAGGTCGAGATTACCCTGTACTCGGCCCCTGGGGCCAGGCCCAAATCGTATGAGAATCCGTACACGGACGTGGAGGTCTGGGCGGATCTCAAAGGCCCCGGCTTCAGCAAACGATGTTACGGATTCTGGGACGGCGACAATACGTTTCGCATTCGCGTTCTGGCTACCTCGCCCGGAACATGGACGTGGAAGACGGGCTCGAATCAACGCGACGAAGGACTGAACGACAAGACCGGCGAGTTCACCGCAGTGGCCTGGGACCAGGCCGCCAAAGAGGAAAATCCGTGCCGGCGGGGCATGATCAAGGCATCCGCCAACGGCCACGCCTTCGAATACGCCGACGGCACGCCTTATTTTCTTTTAGGCGACACGTGGTGGGCGACTCCAACCTTCCGCTACAGGTGGTACGACGACAACAAAGAACGCCCTATCGGCCCGACGGCTGGATTCAAGGACTATGTAAAGTTTCGGCGGAAGCAGGGATTTAACTGCTTTGCGATGATCGCCGCATTTCCAAACTGGGCGAATGACGGCAAGCCCACGAGACTCAACCTGGACGACGGAACGGTATTGCGCGCTGCATGGCAGCAGCCAGGCACCAAAAACGCAAAAGATATGCACGACGAGGACGGCAATCGGGCATTCTTTTTCCCGGGTAAAATACCGGGCTACGAAGACTGCTTCCCCGATGTGGACCGCATCAACCCGAAGTATTTTCGAAATCTCGACAAGAAAATCGACTACCTGAATTCGCACGGTGTCGTTCCGTTCATCGAGGTATCCCGCCGGGACATCGGCCAGGCGTGGAAGAAATTCTACGATTGGCCGCAGTCTTACACCCGGTACATCCAGTACATCTGGAGCCGCTACCAGGCGAATATCTGCCTGTTCAGCCCGATTCATTTCGACACGAGCGGAGCAACGATACCGGCTGCCGATTGGAACGAGTCTGCCAACAGAGTCATAGACAAGTACGGCACCCCTCCCTTCAGCACTCCGGCCGGTACTAATTCCAATCCATCCTCGCTGCACAACTACGGCCATACCGATAAAGCCAAATGGCTCACGTTCCACCAGATAGGCAACAGGCGAACTCACAACTACTATGCGTACCTGACGGAGATCTTCAACACCGCCCCTGCTGTGCCGGGCATCAACGGCGAGCCTTACTACGCCGGCATGAACGACGCACCCGGAGGGACGCCGACTTCTGCCCTGTACTGTCGCTCCGGCATGTACGGCAGCGTCTTATCCGGCGGCCTTGGCGGGCACATATACGGCGCCGGCGGCTGGGACGGCGGACTCTGGGGAGGCAACGTCGAAGACGCCGCAGAGAACCACATCTGGGACGCCATGAAATGGACCTCCGGCGACCAGATGCGTCACCTGGCGGCGTTCGTTTTGTCGGAGGGACGTAAATACCAGCAACTCGTCCCAGAAAAAGAACTTCTCCAACCGAATGAATCCGGCGAGCCGGAGGGTTTCACCGGCTGGGCATATTGTGCTCGCACAGACGAGAAAGATTTATTTCTTCTTTATTTTGAAAAGGACTGCCCCAGGGCGGTGCTCTCCGGTTCGCTGCCTGAAGGTAAATACTCAGCCCGGTGGTTCAACCCGCAGACCGGCGACTGGTCGGATGGGGGCGTTTTGTCCGCAAATTCCTCCGGCAACATTTCCCTGCCGGATTTCCCGGACAGTTCCGGCGTATCCAAGGCCGATTGCGGTCTGAAGCTAACATTGTCGGATACTCAGCAGTCAAGCGTAAAAAAGCAGGCAACAGAAATCTTGCAGGCTGCTGACATCAGTGGCGGCCTTATTGTCCACATCGGCTGCGGTGACGGCGAACTTACTGCCGCCCTGCGAGCTGCCGACAGCTTCCTCGTTAACGGCCTGGACAAGAGCAAGAGCAATGTCGCTCAGGCAAGACAGCACATTCAGTCGCTCGGACTCTACGGGGCCGTCACGGTCGATGAACTGGTCGGTGACAGCTTGCCTTACGTCGATAACCTTGTGAACCTCGTGGTCTCGGAGGACCTGGCGCCGATTACCATGGATGAGGTTATGCGCGTGCTTGCCCCGAACGGCATAGCATACGTCAGGAACGACGGCGTCTGGAAAAAGACGGTCAAGCCCCGCCCGGAACAGATCGATGAGTGGACCCACTTCCTGCACGACCCGACCAACAACGCCGTGTCGGACGATTCGGTCGTCGGCCCGCCGGAGCAACTGCAGTGGGTGGCCGGGCCGGCATGGGCGAGGAGTCACGATCATTTGTCCAGCGTAAGCGCCGTCGTCTCCTCGGGCGGACGCATCTTCTATATCGTGGATGATGGTCCGATTGCCGCTGTCGTGTTAGAGCCCGACTGGTGTCTCGTCGCGCGTGACGCCTTCAGCGGCGTGCTTCTCTGGAAACGCCCAATCCGGGAATGGCAATGGCATCTGCGAGCTTTCCGGACGGGTCCAAGCGACTTGTCGAGGCGTCTGGTTGCCGTGGACAATAGGGTTTATGTGACGCTGGATATCGAAGGGCCGCTAAGCTGCCTGGACGCAGCAACAGGTAAGACCCTGAGAACTTACGAACAGACCGAAGGGGCGTTGGAAGTCGTCTGCTGCGAAGGCACTCTGTTCGTCGTGTCCGGCGACGTCGCGGGACAACAGGCAGCGAATCAGGCCAAACGCCGGGGACAATCCCGGCGCGCCGGGACGGCACAGGTCACGGCCCAGCGGCCCGCATATCCTGAGAATCAACCGTCCAAGTGCATCGTCGCGATTGACGCCGACACAGGCAGTATGCTTTGGAAAAAGTCCGACGCCGAGACTAATGAGTTGATGCCCACGACTTTGGCTGTCAGCAGCAGCCGTGTGTTCTTCCAGAACGCCGATGAGGTGATATGTCTGAACGCACAAACCGGCGATAATCTCTGGCGCGCAGCGCGGCGAACCAGTCGCAGCCGGCCGACCTGGTCGGCGCCGACGCTCGTTGTGTACGGCGATGTTGTGCTTTCAGCCGACCGCGAAGTAGCGGAAGAAAAAACGTTAGACAAAGACAGCAAGCGGAAAGTCGAGTGGATTGTCAGCGCTACAGGCGGCCAGGCGCCGGTGGGCGAGCTCATCGCGTTCTCGGCAAAGGACGGCAGGCGGCTGTGGAGCTGCAAGTCGCGAGAGTGCTACAACGCACCGGTCGATTGTCTCGTGGCCGACGGCCTCGTATGGACCGGAGACCTCGTCAAGGCGGGCGATCCGGGCGTTACCGAAGGCAGGGACCCGGCGACGGGCCAGGTCAAACGCACGCGACCAAATGACCAGGAATTCTTCTCCGCCGGCATGAACCACCACCGATGCTACCGAAACAAGGCAACCAATGAGTATCTCGTGCTCGGCCGCTCGGGCGTCGAGTTCATCGAGCTGGCAACAGGCAAGGCCATACCGAACCATTGGGTTCGGGGCACGTGTCAGTACGGGGTTATGCCGTGTAACGGGCTTCTTTATGCGCCGCAGGATTCGTGTGCATGTTTCATCACGGCCAAACTGAACGGCTTCAAGTGCCTGGCGCCCAAGCCCAAGTCACAAAGCCAGGAGGCGGACAAATCAGAAGGCCGGCCTGAAGACCGCCTGGAGAAAGGGCCGGTCTATGCCCTGATCATGGGCAAGAGTTTCTTCTCCCGCCCCGCCGACGATTGGCCGACATATCGGCACGACAACACACGCAGCGGTTACACGCCAGCCACGCTCTCGGCGAAACTCAGGCCGGGGTGGAGCAGGCCTTTTGACGGACGGCTCAGCGCCGTCGTTGTCGCCGAGGGAAAATTGTTCGTCGCCCGGATCGATACGCACACCGTCCACGCGCTGGAAGCCGGCAGCGGTCGGCAAATCTGGAGCTTTACCGCCGGAGGCCGTGTCGATTCGCCGCCGACCGTCTGGCAGGGCCGGGTGCTGTTCGGTTGCGCAGACGGATGGGTCTACTGCCTGCGCGCGTCCGACGGAGCCTTGGCCTGGCGGTTCCGCGCAGCACCCGCGGACCGGCGAATTGTTGCTTATGAGCAGGTTGAATCGGCATGGCCCGTTCACGGCAGCGTGTTAGTGCGCAACGGCGTAGTTTACTGCGTCGCCGGCAGATCGTCGTACCTCGGCGGCGGCATTCACCTGTGCCGCATAGACGCCGAGACCGGCAAAATGCTCTCGGAAACAATCATCGACGACCGCGACCCCGAGACGGGGTATCAGCGTAAAGACGCCGTGAGCGGGACGAACATCCCCGGCGCATTGCCGGATGTCCTCTCGTGCGATAACGGCTCGGTCTATATGCGGCACAGGCGGTTCAACCTGATGGGCCTGGAGCAGCCGCCGGAGGTGACGCACCTGTTCAGTTCGGCGGGTTTCCTCGATGATACATGGTGGCATCGTACGTACTGGCTGATGGGCGCGACGGTCGGCACGAATTACGGCGGCTGGCCGAACCCAGGCAACCAGGTTCCAGCGGGCCGGTTGCTCGTAGTCGATGACTCTTCGATCTACGGCTTCGGGCGCAATCAGTATATCCATCACGGCGCCCACGTGGGCATCGACGGCGCCACGGTCTTTCACTACAGGCCGGATCGCGATTCCGAGCGGCGTTTTACCTACTACCAGGCATTCGCCATCGACCGCGATGAGCCGGACCAGGATCAGCGACAGGCAAATCCCGGGCAGAACCGCACAAAGGCTGCCCAAGCGGCAAAAACTTACCGGTGGACCGAGCAACTGCCTGTCCTTGTCCGCGCGATGGTCATTGCCAAAGACACTCTTTTTGCGGCGGGTCCTGGCGACATCTTTTCGAGCGATGAGCCGGCAGCCACGCTGGAAGGCCGGAAAGGCGGCCTGCTGCTTGTACTCTCAACTGACGACGGCGGCAAACTGGCCCAATACGAACTCAACAGCCCACCGGTGTTCGACGGCATGGCGGTCGCCGACGGGTGCCTCTATATGGCAAACCTTAACGGCGAAGTCGTGTGCTGGCGCGGCAAAGACTGAGCGGCAAAGATTTCTTCGACTATTGGGCCGGATTCGTTATAATTCTAATGATAAGCACCTCAGAGTGTAACAGAGGAGGCCCTTGGGTCCGGCAGATACGGTAATATCAAACAATCAACTATAAGGAGAATCGAATGTCATCACAGGATACAGGTTCTATTTCAAGACGCGGCCTAATCACAAGTGGCGTTGCCGCGGCTGCGGTACTGGCCTGCGGCGTCAGCGGAGCAGCTCAGGAGCAGGGACAAGGAAACCAGGCAAACAGACGCAGAGGACGCCAGACCCCAATCGGCTTGCAGCTTTACTCGGTGCGCGAGGACTGCAAGCGCGACCTGCCGGGCGTGTTGGCCGCCGTAGCAAAGATGGGCTACAAGGGTGTGGAGTTCGCCGGTTACTATGACCGTAATGCCAAGCAGCTTCGCAAAATGCTCGACGACAACGGCCTTCAGTGCTGCGGCACCCACACAGGCATAGATACGCTGCTCGGAGATAAGCTGTCCGAGACCATCGAGTTCAACAAAACATTGGGTAACAAATACCTGATCGTGCCCGGATTGCCGGAGAAGTACAGGAGTTCACATCAGGCATGGCGCGATACGGCGAAGCTCTTCAGCGAGCTGGCCGAGAAGGTCAAGCCCCAAGGAATGCTCGTCGGCTATCACAACCACAGCGTCGAATTCACCGCAATGGACGGCGAGCTTCCATGGGACACGTTCTACGGCAATACCAGCAAGGACGTGGTAATGCAGCTTGACGTCGGCAATGCGATTCACGGCGGCGTGGACCCCCTGCCCTACCTATACCGGTATCCCGAGCGGGCGATCACGGTGCACGTCAAGGAGTTCAGCGCAAAGAATAGCAAAGCCCTTGTCGGCGAAGGCGACGTGAACTGGAGAGCTTTCTTTGCACTTTGCAGGGCGGTCGGCTCGACCGAGTGGTATATTGTCGAGTATGAGAGCGACGCCTATCCGCCTATCGAGTCCGTCGAAAAGTGTCTGGATAATCTGCGAAAGCTGAGACTCGTGTGAGGTCATTGGCGCCGGCGTCGCCCAAAAACGGACCGAATACCTGACAAACTCTAAATTCAAAGCCCAATCCCGGCGTGTGGGGATTGGGCTTTTCAACTTCTGTCATTCGATATTGTTCAGGATTTCGAGCGCCTTCTCATCAACTCGCGCCAGGTTGCCAGGACGATTCCTTCGCTCTCGATAAACTTTTTTATCTCCGGATCTGTAAGCAGGCGCAGCTCGGCTTCACGAGCAGGCCCGGAGCCGGAAATGTGCGAGAAGACCTCTGTCTGCACCGTGCAATGAACAATAATCTCGGTGATGCCGGGTTTCATATCACGCAGCAACGTGATCAATTGGGCCTTCCTCTGTTCGTAGCTCTCCCCGTTGGTGGGCTGGGTCACGAGATCATCTATAACCGGCAGCCCGGCGTCCCATACCTTCTGCGCGAGGGATAGGACGAGCGGCTTGAAAGGCGCAGCCTCGCCGCCGATATGCTGCATGTGCCCTCCGAATATCAGGATGGGTATCTTCTTTTCTATTCCAAGCTTGACGTAACGGTCAATGAACCCCGGGTGAAAGCACGTCCCCATGTGCGAATCAAGATGAGTCGGCTCGATTCCCATGGACAGGGCCTTGTCAATTTGGGCACGCATCTCGGTTTCCACTTCGTCAGCAGTAGCGTGCCCGACGACGTCGAGGACATTGTGCCATAAGTAACCATCGGAGTCCACCAGCCCCGGCACCGCCGGTTTGCCCGCGACAGGCCCCCATCGGTAATTCTTCCATTCCGATGTGAGTGTGAAGTGGACGCCCGCGTCAACCTGTGGGTGCTCCTTCAGATAAGCGGCTAGTTCAGGCACCCACGAGCACGGCATCATGATACTCAACGACGTCGCCAGACCTTCGTCGGTCGCCTTGATCGCTCCCATGTTCGAATTATGCGACATCCCCGCGTCATCAACGTGGAAAATTACGGCCTTTGTGCCCTTCGGCCAGCCCAGCCGCTCGGCATAGGTCGCTGTTTCAGCCCCTGTCATGGCCGACCCCGTGAAAACTATGGTTGACAGAAACATCACTGCAACAGAACGGCTCAATAACATGGAAGTTCCTCCTTACCATAAGTGAAAGTCATTTCCTGCGTATCTTCTTAAGGTCTTTATAACTGACGAGTTTGACGTTCAGTCTCTCGATAGCAGTCTTGACATCCTGACTTGTGAATACCTCAGTGACTGCATCACGATCTTCGGCCACGCCGTAATATCCCTCATGACCGATGGCGCGCATCTCCGCCGTATCCAGGCCGGGGTGCTCCACAAAGAGATAAGTGCCCGGCTTCAACCCTTCGAGCATTCCTATGAATTTCTTCACTCGCTCCTTTGCAGTCTTCGCATCCCCGAATCCGCCGGCCGGTTTTACATCGTAGTCGGAAGGCATAATATTGAGATTGTATTCCTTAGCCAGCTTTGTCCAGAGCTTCTTCACTTGGTCGTCCCAGCCGTCGCAACCCATGTGGCCGGAGAGGTGGCTGATGCGAGGCACTTTGCGGATTGCCAGCTCGATCTGGGCTCGCATCTCCTTTTCAATTTCCTCGATTTTCCAGTCCGCCTCCCGCAAGGCTGTCCCGGCCGGCATACCCCTGCGCCGCCAGATCGTCGGATAGAAATACCCGTTCGCATCCGTCAGGCTGTGGGCGTGTGTGAGTGGACGCCACTTGACGTTTTCCCACTCGCTGGTCAAAGTCACGTGGACTCCGACATCCAGACCCGGATTCTCATTGAGCATTTTTACTGCCTCGGGAAACCAGGCACACGGAACCATGATTTCCACCGAGGTCATGATGCCTTCCCCGTAGGATTTGATGCATGCGACGTTGGCTGTATGACAGGACCCGATATCATCTCCGCGTACAATCAGGTAGATTCCGTCGTCTGCCGCTGCGCCCCCCGCACACGGGCAATTACCACCGACGGCAAAAATGACAAGCAACGATAACCCAAACAGCAAAATACGGCGTAAATTCATTCATGGCTCCTCTCAAAATGCCCTCACATGCAAACCGATACCTGTGGCAGAGCTATCCCGCATACTACCCCGGTTCGAATTCAGATTCAAGCTTTTGCACGCCGGCAAATAAAATGCTCGCAGCAAATTGCAGCCTATGCTGAAAACCAGTGGCATTGGCCCGGTAGTTTTGGTATCCTTGCAAGGGATAAACTCGTTTGTGAATGATGAATGATGAATATCCAATTTCGAAGTTCATCATTCGTCATTCGATATTCGTTATTCCCTGGAGGTTGTTGCCATGAATAATTCCCTGAACCGTCGTGATTTAATCAAAGTTGCCGGTGTAGCCGCCGTATCGCAGATAATGCCCGCGATGTCAATTGCAGAGAATACCCCGCCAAAACAGGCAAACATCCTGATTATACACGTTGACGAGCATCGGATAAACTGCCTCGGAGCTTACGGCAATACGGAGATCAAGACTCCTCATATAGACCGGCTTGCCGCCGATGGCGTTCGCTATGACAACAGCTTTTGCCCTTTCCCGGTATGCACGCCTTCGCGTTATTCGCTTCTTTGCGGCCAATACGTGCACGAGCACCGCGGCTGGACTAATCGCGACACACTTGCTCCTGAAATTGAAACCTTCCCGAGAATCTTGAGGAAGGCCGGCTATCGCACAAAGGCCGTCGGCAAAATGCACTTCACGCCTACATATCTCGACGTGGGCTTCGACGAATTAGTACTGGCCGAGCAGGACGGCCCGGGACGCTGGGACGACGACTATCACCGCTATCTTATGAGCCGCGGGCTTGTGGATCGCAACGATGCCGAAGACCAACTGGTCAGCGAGTATCGCAAGTACGCGCCGAAGGAGTATTGGGATACCTGCGGCGCCCTTGCCTCGAATCTGCCCGAAGAGCACCACTCAACGACCTGGATCGCAGAGGAAGCCATGAAGACGCTTCGCTCATGGAACACAGGAGGCGGGCAACTCCTTATGGCTGGTTTCATAAAGCCTCACCATCCGTTCGACCCGCCCGCGCCGTGG
>JBDREF010000108.1:0-6659 GCA_043820045.1 Planctomycetota bacterium
TGCGATTGCCGATGGGCAAGCCAAAGCCGGCCGGCTTTTCCGGCAGTAAGCCGGCGATTCTCTTGATACGATTCTGGTCAGCCTTTTCGCTCTGTCCGAGGACATTACTTTGGAGAAAAGCCGTATGGTTGAAGATGAACAAAAGAATCGTCAGGGTCGGCAGCATTCGGCGTTGCGTGATTTGCATTGTCATAGCGGTTCCTTTCCATTTCCAACCATTGGGGTTTGCAGAATACGAACAAATACTACCAGAGGGCCGGTCGTCAAGCAAGCCTGGAAACGGTCCCCTGACAATCTCAAAGTGCCGGCCGCAAAGGTATCCGCCGCGGCGCCGACCAGAGGGTATTGGATGCTGTAGTTTTTTGCTTGCAATTTGGCCTGAGTCCAGACAATATTCAACAAGCTTAGCACTTATCGTTTTGTAAACGGCGAGGGGGCAACATATATGCCGAAAAGCATGCGTCATTCATGGCGGATATTACAGATTGAAAGGGAGAAGTTATGAAAAGCAAGATGGTTGTCTATTTGTTGGCCGTAGTTGCAGTTGGCTTGCAGGTCGTATCAAGCTTATCAGCGGTCGAAGCTCCGGAACCTCGCAGTTGCAGCGAAGTCGAAGCCGTCCTCGCCAAAGCCCCGAAGTCGCCGGCACGGCGAGAGCTGCGTGACCTCAATGTAGCTCTTCTCGCATTCGAAAAGGACCACGGCCCCAACGAGCATGATTATCCGCTGTGGCAGAAGCGATGGGCGGTTCTGCTCGGCGGCAAAGAGGCCGGAGATGAAAGGCAGGTTAATCTCTACGGCCCGGCACCGAAAGGACAGAAACAAGTTCTTGCCGGTGCGCCGAAAGTGCATGTTTCAACTGCCAAAGGCTGGCCGAGCAGGGAGCAATTCGAGACCGCCGATCTGATTGTCGCATTCTGCTACGTCCAGTATGACGCGCAAAGGCTCAAGGAACTGGAGAAGTTCCTCTCTCGCGGCGGAGGATATGTCATTCTGCACCCTGCCGTGATCGTTCCCGAAGGCCAGGATATCGTAGAGGAGGCGGCCGGAATCATGGGGTTGGCATGGGAATACGATTACACGCGCTGGCGCCATGGATACGTGGACCTGAAGATCACAGCTTCGGAGCATCCAATTTGTTTGGGATTGCCTGACAAAATTCATTTGCTGGACGAGGCGTACTGGCCTTTGAAGGGAGACCGCAGCAAGGTCACGATATTGGCCACTTCGGATGAGACAATCAGCAAGGACTCCGACGAAACCCGGCCGGAACCGATGTTCTACACCTTCGAGTACGGCAAAGGGCGTGTTTTCAGTTGCGTACTCGGGCATTATACATGGACGTTTGACGACCCTTACTGCCGCATTCTGTTGCTCCGCGGCATGGCCTGGGCGGCCAATGAATCGCCGTACCGGTTTGATCGGCTGGTGCTCAGGGGCGTTGAGTTGAGCGATTAGAGTCAGTAGTGAAGGTTAACCAATTTTGGAAAGGAGAGTTTATGGTATTCACAGGAAAAATAAGGGCGAAGCTTGATTCGAAAAATGCCATTGAGAGAAATCTCGGCATGTGGATGCTTTGTGCGTTCGTGTCAGTTACTTTTTCAGCAAGCGCTCTGTATGGACAGGAGCCGCAGTTTGACGGCTTGAACATGAACATGGGAAATCTGGCGCGTCTGTCGTCCGCAAAGACGCATTCAATCAGCCCGGAGAATTTCACCGGTGAAAAAGGCAAAGGCGGCATGGCGACAAAGGGGACGGGTGCGAACGCGGCACGTGAGCTGGGACAGGGCTGGAAGATTTCTCCTTCCGTCGGGATTGCGGCGGGACACACATTTGTCATGGCCGATGTCAAGGGTGCCGGGGCAATCCAGCACATCTGGATGACTCCCACCGGCAACAATCGGCTGAACATTCTGCGGATATACTGGGATGGCGAGGAGAATCCTTCTGTTGAATGCCCTGCCGGCGATTTTTTTGCGTGCGGTCTTGGACAATACACGAAAGTCACGTCGCTGGCCGTTTGCGTAAATCCCATGAGCGGGTTTAACTGTTACTGGCAGATGCCGTTTCGCAAGAGCTTTAAGATTACAATGACCAACATGGATGAGAAATCGATGGTTCTGTACTACCAAATCGATTACACGCTGACTGACGTTGCGAAAGACATGGCCTACTTCCATGCCCAGTTTCGCCGGGTCAATCCGCTGCCGGAGAAGGAAGTCTATACCATTCTTGACGGCGTCCGCGGGCAGGGACAATATGTCGGAACCTACATGGCGTGGGGTTCGAACAGCCCGGGTTGGTGGGGTGAAGGCGAGATCAAGTTCTTTATAGACGGCGACAAAGAATTCCCGACGATTTGCGGCACCGGCACGGAAGATTATTTCTGCGGCTCTTACGGCTTTCAAAAGCCCGGCACGCGCGATTATCAGGAGTTCAACACGCCGTACGCGGGTATGCCGCAGGTTATTATGTCGGATACGCAACCCTGGTTCAGTCTGTATCGCTGGCACATTGTGGACCCGATAAGATTCGAACAGGACCTGAGGGTGACGATGCAGGCGCTCGGATGGAAGAGTGAAGGAAGGTATCTGCCTCTGCAGGATGACCTTTCTTCGGTCGCTTACTGGTACCAGACCGAGCCACATGCCGCTTTTCCGAGGCTGCCCGACAAGGATTCGCTGGCAGGCAAGTGAGGCGGCTCAATCGGAACGGGACGCGCATCGGGCCCGGCCGGTTTATATAAGACCGATATTTCCGTTGACATGCTCAGAGGGAACTTATTATACTTGTGAGTCTCAAGAGTTGGAGCGCCTGTAGCTCAATTGGATAGAGCGTCGGTCTACGGAACCGAAGGTTAGGGGTTCAAGTCCCTTCAGGCGTATTCAAGAACGCCGTTCTTGCGTCAACGATACGCACAACCCATTTACGTTTTTTCCATGGTCTCGGGGTCTGCCGTGTCGATCATGCTCAGATACGGTTGATGTTGCTTTTCCGGCTATGATAGCGGGATAGGTGGCAGTTCAGGCCTGTGCCGATACGCGTAGCATAGGGCCACTTTTATTCGATCTTGGATTCGGCGGAGAGATGGTGGATGCGCTACATCAGTGGCGTCTGATAATACAGGTTCGCGAAAAACCTCATGGGTTAGCCGCCCTGCCGTCCCGAGCTAAAGACATGGAACTCTGGTCTTGAAGGCACAGCTTGTCAGATTTCGCTCTGAGTTGCTGCGACGTTCTGCTTGCACATCAGCGTCTCCGTGCCCTTTGCGATGGCGGCGGCATCTTCGCTCTGATGATATCTCAGTCTAAGACGAACATCCTCAGGGAGAGTATAAGGAAGCCTGGCGGTGAAATGCGACGACCGGGTTCTTGCCTTCGGAATATTGCGCGGACTGTACGGAACGCTGATAAGGTCCAGAATCGTACCGTCACCGGCCACCAGCGCCATGTCAACATGTCCCCTGGCCGCATCACAGCAATTATCGGAGGAACGCTTTACCTTGCCGTAGATCACCAGCGTATCTCCATCCTCATACGCGTGAACGTCGCTGATGGAGGCATTCTCCTCCGGGACGCGCTCAAGCAAAACGGGTGTTTCCTTAGAGTATTTGGCATTGCCGGTCGTGCAGCCTGAAAACGCTACTGTTGCAAGTGCCAGACTCAGTCCAGTAATAAGCATTGAAATTCTATTGGTCATCACCCTATTCCGTCTCATTCTAACCCTCCACGCAGGTGGCACTGCCAGGTACATGCCAAACGAAACTTTTTGAATGAATGCCGAAAGCCCGTACCCACCTGTCTCAAAAACCATTGTAGCAGCAAAGGCCCGCTATTTCAAGGAAATTATGGGTGAACGTGGTCTCAATCTGCCGGATATTGGCTTCTTGAGAAGGCAAGAGAGATATTATGGGGTCAGACAAGTGAGGTTTTTGCGTGCGGATAGTCTCTTGGAACCGTCAGCCTGTCGGCATGAAGATTCTGACGCTGCGGCCGCTATGGGCAATAATGGGAACGATTCATATCTGAGAGGCATATTCTCGCTCTCTGGAATGACAAACCCTCTGTACTTCTCAAGGAAGTCGTTGCTGCCCCTTTTGCCATTCCCAAGCGCCCTTGTGAACAAGAATCAGGTAGTTTCCGAAATTAACTGCCCCGTGGAATATGTCGAACAGTTCACGAAACACCTTTGTAGGGCTGAAAATGTTAAATGGGGAATTGACTAATCTGTTCACATATGTCGATTTGGCATTCCGCGGCATGCGGGCCGGATGGCCAATGAGATATAGCGCAGAAACGAGTGGCGCAAGCACACCGGGCACACACCCTTTCTCGGTTTTCATTAGTGTCTGTTTGCAGATGCCGATTCGAGTTTCTCATCTGTTGTTCTTCACTGAGGAAGTAACGACTCTGGATGTTGATTCGTCCGGCTGTGCCGCTGTCCGTATTGGAATCTAAACGTCCTGTGGCCTGCGAATCGCGTTGGGACAGACAGTCTTTGTGGTGTTGTGAAGTAGCGCTGATGCCAAAGTAAACAGCAAACGGTCATGTCAGAGGCTGTTGGCGATACTTGAAGGGCATTAGTTGCTCTCTAATTGGATTGCCGTAGCGTTTTTGTTGTTAGGAGTACTCTCATTGTTAAATAGTTTTAGGAGAACCTATTATGGCACAAGTAGCATCTCAAACACAGCAGTCCAACAAGGCAATGTTGGAACGAGAAGGCAAGTATTTGACCTTCGCCCTCGGACCCGAGGAGTACGGGCTTGAGATCCTAAAGGTCCGCGAGATTATCGGCTACATGGATATAACCGCGGTTCCGCAGACGCCTCATCATGTCAAAGGCGTAATAAATCTGCGGGGGCAGGTCATACCCGTAATCGACTTGCGGGCCAAGTTCGGGATGGAGACCGCCGAAGTTACGGAGCAGACCTGCATCATCGTCGTCGAGACGTCGCAGGCCAATCGCAAGTTCAGCACCGGAATTGTGGTTGATCGCGTACAGGAGGTACTGGACATATCCGGTGAAGACATAGAAGAGGCGCCCCAGTTCGGTTCGAGCGTCAACACTGATTTCATCCTTGGTATGGGCAAGATCGGCGAGTCCGTCAAGATTCTGTTGGATATCGACAGGGTATTAGCCGGAACGGATTTTCAGAGTCTCTCGCGTACAGCCACGCGGGAAACACTGGAAACCGCAGACGAACAGTAACGGTTCAAGCGAGAAAGGCCGGAAATGAACCCGGAAATGAACAAGGTACGAATTCTGTTAATAGCCACCGTTTTGCTTTGTGTGGTGGGTCTTTGCCATCCGCTCAAGGCTGAAACACACAGTCAGGCCACGGATAGGTTTTCTGCCTTCTCTACACCGGCCGTTGCCGGTCCTGACGATATTTGGCAGCGTGACACACTCACCAACGGGTTCGGGGGCTTGAACGACAGCCTGGCGGATCAGGGAATAGAAGTGGCCCTGGGTCTGACGAACATTTATCAGCAGAATACGCACGGCGGAATCAGCACGCATCGCCGGCAGGGCCGGCATACCGGCAGCTACGATTTGGAAATTTCATCAGACCTTCAGAAACTGCTGGGTATTGAAGGGGGCACCCTGTATGTCCACACGGAAGGCAGTTGGTCGAGAAGTGACATCGATGCGACCTCAGTCGGCAGTGTGTTCAAAGCCAATATCGATGCAGGCGGCAGACGGACAACGGATGTTACCGAGCTGTGGTATGAGCAGTCCTTCTGCGACGAATCTTTGTTTCTGCGACTGGGCAAGCTCGACATCACTGGCGGATTTGAGTGCCGCGGCTGTCCGGCCTCCTTCGACGGGAGTCTTTACGCGAACGACGAGACCGGCCAGTTCCTGAACGGCGCCCTGGTCAATAACCCGACCATTCCCTTCCCCGATTTGGGCTTGGGCCTTGGGGCGATCATTCACTGGAACCCCGTTGAGTCATGGTATGCATCCGTGGGCGCCATAGACGCCCAGGCGGACGCCAGAGAGATGGGTTTCAGAACGGCCTTTCACAAGGAAGACTACTTCTTCTATGTGCTTGAGACCGGGATTACGCCCCAGCTTTCTTCCGCCAACGGGCCGCTGCAAGGCGCTTATCGTGTCGGTATCTGGAATGACCCGCAGCCCAAAGCGAATTCGGACACCAGCAAAACCTATCGCGACGACGTCGGACTCTACCTTAGCTGTGACCAGATGCTGTGCAAGGAAAGCAAGGACCCCGAGGATACTCAGGGTCTGGGTATGTTTTTCAGGTGTGGCTATGCAAACGACCTGAAAAACGACATCAGCAATTTCCGCAGCGCCGGATTTCAGTATCAGGGGTTGCTCAATGGCCACGACGATGACGTTCTGGGTGTAGGCTTTGCCCAGGGGGTATTCAGCAATGAAGCCTCGACGACCTATACCGAGGATTATGAGAGCGTCTTTGAAGCATATTACAACGTTCAAGTAAGCCCCTGGTGGAACGTCAGTCCCTCCATTCAGTACATCGCCAATCCCGGCGGCGACGACGCAGTCCGTGACGCCGTGGTCGTCGGCGTGCGCTCGCAGATGGCGTTCTGAGAAACGTAGTAAATATTGTGAAGAAAAGCAGTGTCAAGTGAGAATTGATGAATCAAGTTTGAAGGAGTTCAAAAATGAAGAAT
>JBDREF010000109.1:0-50580 GCA_043820045.1 Planctomycetota bacterium
TGGGTATTGAGATTACTTTGGGCAGTGGCCCTGGTTGGTCTGGCAGTGGCGGCCCCTGGGTCAGGCCCGAACAATCAATGCAGCACTTGGTGGCCGGTTCCACAGAAGTTAAAGGACCTGTCCACTTCGATGCGAAACTGCCTGTTCCCGAGCCTCGCAGCCCTTACTTTCCAACCGTCACGAAAGAGTTGCAGGATAAAAGACAAGCGTACTTCGAGGACGTTGCAGTCCTGGCATATCCGACGCCTAATGCGGGCGCAAAGGTGGAGTTCGTTGATGAGAAGGCTTTATATTATCGCGCGCCCTTCTCCTCGGCACGTGGCGTCAAACCTTACTTACCGGCGCCGGCTGAATATCCTTCAACACCGAGGTCGGCGTGCATAGATATTGACAAAGTGATCGATTTAACTAATCGACTCAAACCGGATGGAATATTGGATTGGGAAGTGCCCGCCGGTGATTGGACGATTATGCGATTTGTCAGTCGCAATAATGGGGCCAATACTCGCCCGGCGCCGCAACCCGGTTACGGATTTGAATGCGATAAATTCTCGAGCCGGGCCTTCGACGAGCATTTCGATAATTACATCGGCAAACTGTTGAAGAAAGTCGGCCTTAGGAAGGCTGGCGTCGGATGGACGATGCTTCATATCGATAGTTGGGAAATGGGAGCGCAAAATTGGACGCAGGATTTCCGCGAGGAGTTTAGCAAGCGCCGCGGCTATGATCCTCAGCCGTTTTATCCGGCTTATACGGGGATTATTGTCGGAAATCTTGAACTAACTGAACGGTTTTTGTGGGACTTGCGCCTGACCGGGCAGGAATTGGTTCTGGAAAACCATGCCCGGCACCTAAAGTCATTCGGCCGTAAGTATGGTTTGGGGTTGTCTATTGAGCCTTATGATATGAATCCCACTGCGGATCTGGATCTGGGCGCTATCGCTGACGTGCCGATGTGCGAATTCTGGAGTCCCGGCTATTTCAATACCATCTACAGTTGCATTGAGGGCGCATCCGTAGCACATACAATGGGGCGTCCGGTTTTGGCGGCGGAGGCTTTTACGGCGGGGGCCGAGGAAGCCTGGCAACAGTACCCCGGTTCGATGAAAAATCAAGGGGACTGGGCATTTTGTATGGGAATCAACCGTTTTGTCTATCATACCTTTGCCCACAAACCGCTCGGGCAGGAACATCGTCCCGGCATGACTATGGGTCCCTATGGCGTGCACTGGGACAGAGGTCAGACGTGGTGGTCTATGGCTGCGGATTATCATCGTTACATCACTCGTTGTTCTTACATGCTCCGACAGGGGGCGGCGGTCGCCGATGTTCTTTATTTGACTCCTGCGGGGGCGCCGCATGTTTTCCAACCTCCACCGAGCGCATTGGACGGCGACGGGGTCTTAGCTGACAAACGAGGCTATTCTTTTGACGGCTGTTCGCCGAACATCCTCATAGAGCGGGCGCAGGTGCGTGATGGATGTATTTCATTTCCCGGGGGAACTACTTATCGCCTGCTTGTTCTTTCCGGTTTTGATACCATGCTCCCGGCCGTTCTGCGAAAAATCGAGGAACTCGTGAACGCCGGCGCCACTATAGTCGGCTCTCCGCCGCTTAAGTCACCCAGTCTTGTGGATTATCCAAGATGTGACCGGCAATTACAGGAAATAGCCATGCGTCTCTGGGGTTCGTTGGACAGGCCCGCAACGCTCACCGAGCGCAAATACGGCAAGGGCCGGATCTACTGGGGCGGTCCTTTTTCGCAGTTGGAAGACGAGTTGTATCCCGGCTATGAGGCTACCGCCGAACTGCTGGCCGGTATGGGTGTGCCGGAGGATTTCGCGGCTACCGGACCGGTCCGCTACACTCACCGCCGCACAGAAGATTGCGATATTTATTTCGTTGCCAATAAGAGCCCCGATGCGGTCCGAGCGGATTGCACGTTCCGCAGCGGCGGCGGCCGGCCCGAACTGTGGATACCGGTAACGGGTGATGTGTACTGCCTGAGGGGGCCAGGCCCTGGCGAAGACGGACGGACCACGATTCCCATGCGTTTTGAGCCTTACGAGAGCTTTTTTGCAGTATTTTCACGCAAGCAGACAGAGCCGCCGGGCAACGCCTTGCAGGAAACAAACTTCCCGGAACCAAAGCCAATAGCTGCATTGAACGGGCCATGGGATGTTTCCTTCGATACCAAATGGGGCGGCCCACAAAACATAGTGTTTGAGGAACTCGTGGACTGGACACAACATAGCGAACGGGGCATTAAGTATTACTCCGGCCTGGCGACCTACCGGAAATCCTTTGACCTGCCTGATTTTCAACCCTCAGCCGGCGATCTCTACCTTGACTTGGGCGCTGTTTGTAATCTGGCCAGGATACACCTTAACGGGAAAGACTTTGGTGTTGCGTGGACTGCACCATGGCGGATTAAAATTACCGATGCCGTACGGGCGAAAGACAATCGCCTGGAGATCGAGGTGGCTAATCTCTGGACCAACCGTTTGCTCGGCGATCAGCAGCAGCCAGACGCCAACGTCAGAACCGTGCAGTGGCCTTCCGGATTGCTTGAGGGCCGGCAGTGGCCGGCTGGCCGTTACACCTTTACAACGAAGCGTTTTGGTGACATGAAGCTGCCTCTATTGAAATCCGGTTTGCTCGGCCCCGTTACCATACAGATTGCCGATTTCAAGAGGTGAACTACATCAAGATTTTTCCGGGGCATTCGGAAAGTTCAGTCGGGTTTGGGCTCTATTAGCGGTCTGTCATATACTGATCTGTACCCTCCGCCCATATTTCGGCCCAGCCACAGGCGATAGTCCAGGCTCTCGGCAGCCGCAACATATCTGCGGTCTGTTTCATGAGTTGCAGTAACCACGGCGATCGACCTGCTGCCGCCTTCGCCAGTTACCGACAAGACAAGTTCGTCCCGAAAGTCCCCGTAAAGGTCCGCCACCATAAGGACCTGGCTGCCCTGCGGCAAGTCTGGCTGGTCCGTATCAGCCAAGACTATCTCTCTTCCGTTGAAGTTGCCTATCTCTTGATTCCGTCCACCGAGCAACTCGCGTGTTAGGTCCCCGTCCCACTCCACCGGCGTGTACCCGTAAGGGAACGGCTCCAATAGAACCCGTCCATCGGCCGCGAAGAGGACCAGATTTTGGTCGCCATGACCTGCCCGATTGGATACACATTCGATGCCGGCCGACGTCGCCCAGATGTCCGCCGTCCAGCCGGAATGCCCGTGTGTCCATCGCGGATCGTCTTCCCGGTTGACCTTCCAGATTATTTGGCCGGTGTTGGCGTCAACCATGTACACGCCGGCATGAACGCTGGATTCGACAATGTAGAAAACCTCAAGTCCCGGACGTTCGGGGAGATAGTCGTGTATTGAAACGATGTCCGGGTGCTGCCTGTAGATAGACCAGCGCAGCGTGCCGTCATGGTTGATACATGTCGTACCGTTGAAAACCTCCTGTTTGCCGTCTCCGTTCACGTCCGCCACCTCTATTTTGTGACCGCCGCTTCCACTGGTTTCGGCGAAGCTGTCAAATCGCCATAATTTTTGTAACTGCGAGTCGAACGCCGCGAAGACCTCATTCTCATAAAGTCCGGTTTGAGTAACCACCGCGGGAGCTTCGCCTTCGAGGTATGCGACCGACATATGGATTCGAGTTGAGGATTTGTAGAAGTCCGAGACCATATCCGGCCACGGGGTTTGGTATTTGACTTCACCCGTCATGCCGTTCAGTATCGCCACGTAAACGGAATCGCCGATTTGCAGGCGAGTGACAACCTCCGCTTTACCGTCGCCGTCCATGTCCCAGACATTGAATGGTACGTTATTGGCGCTGCCATAGCAGTGATCGTGATAGCAGATGTCCCTGCGCCATAGTGACCGGCCGTAGGATGTAAACGCTTCAAGCTGAACTGGAATTCCCGGATCCTGCGACATTTCACTGTTGCCGTTGTCCAATCGGATCACACATTCGAGTGTCCCGTCCCCGTCAAGGTCGCCGAAGATAGGCACGAGGGAGCCCTGCTTAAACAATGGCTTAAACTCGGCGATTATCGGACTGTATCCCTGTGAAGCTGTGAGGCCGACCCACTCAGAGCGTTTTGCCTGCCTCCCGGAGGCGTCAACTGGCCTGACATAATACTGGTAACGTTTTCCGGGGCTCAGGCCCGAGTCGACAAACATCGTCGAGCGAGCCACAGGCTCTTTCGTTACCGGGAACCCGGCGTGATTGCGTGCCTCGGCCCGATAGACGCCGAAGCGAGTTGAAGAGGTGTCCTGCGCCAACATGGACCAGCTCAGAAGTGCCTGGCCGTTTCCAAGGGGAACCGCGCACAGGTTTCGGTTTTGTATGGTCCAGTCGCTTCTCTCCGGCTCGCGCACCGGCCTAAAGCCAAGATCAGGATGTCGGATACCGGCGGAGACTCCGAGCCTGTACCCGCACTTGAGATACTCGGGACCCAGCGACCAGGACCCGCCCATGACAGCCGATTCGATAAGAAACGGATCTTCGATACGATATTTGAAGCTCGTAGTGGCTGGGTCATGGCAATCCACGGTCATCTGCCACACATTGCCTGCCATTCCGGAGAGGCCGTATTGATTCCTATGGCCCCAGCGAGCCGGCTTGAGATAATCAGCCCACCTCTCGAAGCTACGATCATGGCCGGCATCGCAGTTGCCCTTGTTGTCGCGATCATCGTTACCCCACGGATATGTCTGGTTCTTGAGGCCGCCGCGGGCTGCATACTCAAACTCTACTGATGTAGGCAGACGGCAGATACGTCCTTCCTTCCGGCTGAGCCAAAACAGGTAGGCCTTGACGTCGCTGCGATTCACGAAGATGACCGGAAAGTCGCTCTTGCCAGCGGGAATTCTGCCATCGACCCAATGCAATGGGGCCCGGTGGCCGGTCTCCTTGACAAAAACCTCATACTCGGCATTTGTCGCCGGATGATCCAGTATCTCGAAATCTTCTATGTTCACGGCATTGCCGGTTTGTCTTGCTCCCCTACCCGGGTTGAACTCACCTCCTTTGATCAGGACGAATGCGTTTAGATGTGAGTCAGCCAGGCAGACATGAGCCCACAGCACTATTGAAAGTGCAGACAAATTTATGAAATTCTTCATATCGCTTTCCCCTTTCAGACAACCTACCACTTAACTCGGCCAGGTTTGCGACATCAGTTGCGGCACAGAACCGCCATCCGGTCAGCCAAAATTACATTATTTGCTTGCAGAAAGCAACGCTGTTGCAGTTTATGGCATCTGCATCTACTCAGTACCGGATCCCGACCTGAAACGGCGCAGCGCAAAGGCTTACGGTGAACGGACCGACGAACAGGGCCGGTTCGCCGGGACAGCGGATTTGCTCGATTGGCCATTTGCCGTGAGCTTTAGGAGCAGGATTGAAGTTTCGCCGCCCGTCAGACCACCAGGCATGGCAGTTGAGATTCACAAACGTCGGAGTTGAGTGAAAGCGGTAGGAGTTTTCACCACAAAGAAGTGCCGATTCATTCGCGGAATAGAAACCTCAGGAAGAATCGACGAAAAAATGGTCCGCTTGGGCTGCGTTCCAAGGCGCCACAGGCGGCGGCCTGTAGTCTTTGACCTTACTTGTAGTAGTATTTACTATTATCACAAAATCAGCTTTTACCCGATTTTGCCCGGCGCGGCTATCGTTTACTCTTGGTTTAGGCAAGGGGGGCGACATAGTTCGCCAACCACAGAGTAATGTGGGATGTGCCGCTCCGGCAGGCCCTGTAGTGGGCTTTCCTATGAAAGGTTGCGCCGCCGTCTGCCTACCTTATGACAAGGTGGGCGATTGCGTCACACCCTCGTAACAGTGGTTCCGGAAGAAAGCGGCCGGGCAGAAAGGGAAAGATGAGTGGCGGCAAGTAAGAGGAAAGACACACAAGACGAACGTCAGGCCTCACTCATTCCGGTCATAGAGAAGGAGGAGCAACAACTCAGGACGGAATTGGAACAGATTCGGCGCGAGGCGGAAAATCAGATCCGTCAAGCCGAGAAGCGGGCGGAACAGCACATCCAGGAAAGCCGGCTGAGCGTCTCGGAACTCGTGGAACAGAGACGAAAGGAAGGGCTCGCAGATCTGCAGGAGCGGGCGGAACAGCTCAGCCGGTCTTCGGAAAAACGCAGCGCGCATTTGCAGAGGCAGGTAAAGAGAAATATGGCCCGGGCCGTTCAGAGAGTAGTCGACGCAGTGACAGCCGTGGGGGATGAAACGTGATAGAGGCTATGAGTTTCGTCGAAATCGTCGGACCCAAAAAGTTCTTCGATTCCGTCCTCGATACGTTGCAGCAGATGGGGGTGATGCACATCGAAGAGATTCCTATTGCCGGTGAGAGCAAGACGGTGTTTCTTCGCAAGATACACCTTTCTGAAGAACAGGCAAGGCAGAGTCAGACATACGAAGAACTGGCTAAGCTGCTATCCGAAGACGGTATTGCCCATATCCCGAAGCCGCTTGTTTCGCGTCTGAGAAACTCCAAAGAATTCGCTTCGCAGTACCAACCGTGGACTAAGAGTGAAGATGTAGAAGTGGTGACAACAGCCAGAAAAGTGCACGCTCAGGTTCGGTCCTTTATGAGGCGCCGAAGGAACCTCGACGATGACGTCAGGGTTCTGGCCGTATACGAGGAACTTGCCGAGGCGCTGACTCCGTTGGTCGAAAGCAGTGAATTGCCCAAGGACTACGAACTCGTCGGCGTGATCTTCGAGCGAAAAAACCTCAGCGAGAGAACATTGCTGAAAGAACATATTCATAAGCTCACCTCCGGCCAGTGTCGGTTTCTCCATACCCAGCTCAAAGGCGGTCGAGTTGCAGCCCTCGTCGGTTTCAGTAAACAACATGCCAGAGAAGTGCGACAGTTTATTGCCGAAGCGGGGGTCAGCGAAATACACGGTCCGCGGCAACTCAGGGACAAGCCGTTCGAAGAAGCACTTATAACCGTTCAGAAGGATCTGTCCAAACTCAGAGGCGAGCAGCGGAAGCTTTCAGGCCAAATGCAGGATTTTTTCGCCACGAAGGCTTCGCTTCTATTGGCGCTGAAGGCCGTTTGCGATGATAGACTCAGCAGACTGAATGCCATCTCCAACTTTGCGCAGACGGACTATGCATTCATAATGCAGGGCTGGGTTCCAACCGCACGTCTCGAAGTCCTTTCGACCCAGATCCGGTCAATATCTCAGTCTCCCATAGTCGTTCACCAGCTTCATTCACGTGAAACAGTCAATACTCCGCCGGTTCGCCTCTCAAACGCCGGTCCCGTGCGGCCATTCGAACAATTGCTTGCTCTGCTTCCGCTTCCGCGTTATGGAACCATTGATCCTACATCTTATGTTGCAGCGTTCTTCCCTCCCATGTTCGGACTGATGCTCGCAGATATCGGTTATGGATTGATTCTCGCCGCCGGGGCAATCTTCCTGCGATTTCGACGACGCTCCGGCAATATAGCTCGTGCCATCGGTACAGTTATGGCATGGTGCGCATTCTACACGATCATTTTCGGCTTTGTATTTGGCGAGCTGTTCGGAACCTTCGGCCATTTCTTGGGGCTGCGGCCCATCTGGAGGGAACGGCTTGCCTTGGAGGGCCCTGATAAGAAAGGTGCACTGCTGGGCTATCTTGTGCTGGCGGTGGCGGTAGGGATTGCACATACCTTGTGCGGCCTCGTGCTCGGCATATTCAACGCGCGCAGAACGGGTGAAAAGGGAAAGGCTATAGAATGTTTGGCGCGAATAATGGGGCTCATCGGCCTTTTCTTCATTGTTGCAAGGCTTGCGAGCCTGCTGCCTCCTGCTTTTTCCACGGTCGGAATCGGTGCACTTCTTGCTTTCTTCGTTCTGATGGTGGTCTCCATGATCAACCACCCCATGCACGGCATGATTCTGCCTCTGGAGTTGTTGAGCACGGTGGGGAATGTTCTCTCGTACGCACGAATAATGGCGATAGGAATGGCTTCTGCCGTTCTTGCCATGCTGGCCAATCGATTCGGCGGGGCCATTGGAAACGTTGTTTTAGCGGCTCTCGTCGTCATACTCTTTCATGCGTTGAATTTGGTGTTGGGAATTGTCGATCCGACCATACAGGGACTGCGTTTGCATTATGTTGAATTCTTTTCAAAGTTCTATTCCGCGGGTGGAAGAGTCTACTCGCCATTCAGGACGAAAGGAGATACGTTATGAAATATGTCAAACAGGCAAGAGTGATAGCAGTGATTTGCGTGGCACTTCTATGCTCAACTTATTGCCAGGCCGCCGAGCACCAGTCGGCCGTCCAAACAACAGAGGGTGTGAAAAGTGACTTGGCCCTGGGATTAACAGCCGTTGCGGCGGCCATGGCAGTTGGGCTTTGTGCTCTGGCCACGGCGATAGCCCAAAGTCGAATCGGGGCCGCCGGCTGTGGAACGCTGGCAGAGAAGCCGGAACTGTCCGGCACTGTTATTCTCCTGGTGGCCATACCGGAAACAATGGTCATTCTGGGGTTTGTCGTTGCGGTCGTCCTGCTCTTCACATAGGACAGGAGTAAAGCAAAGATGCCGGACGATGTCGGGCAATTATTAGCTGCAATCAAAGAGATGGCAGACGCCGAGAAGGCCGAAATCCGCGCGCAGGCCGAGCAGGAAATTGCCAAAATCAGTGAGCGCACAGAAGCTCAGATCGAGCAGTTCCGCGACAAGGCCCTCGCCAGGCTTGAAGGCCAGCTCCGCATGGAATCCGAATGCATTGTCGGCAGAGCGGAACTCGAAATACGTGACCGGCTCATTAATGAGAAGAATGAGGTACTCAGGGAGGTCTTTGAGCTTGCGAGCAGGCAGATCGCCGCATTGGACGATGCCGAGAAAAACCAGGATATTCTCAAACGACTCGTTCGGGAAGCCATCGGCAGAATTAACTGCGAAGATCTGCGTCTGCGAATCTCCAGGACCGATCTGTCGCTTTGGGAGTCGTTGAAAGGTTACTTCCCGGGGTCGATCCCGGTAGTGTTATGTGACGGTCCGAAAGGGACTGTCATTGTCGAAACCAATGATGGCTCACGATCTATTGACAACAGCATTGAAACCCGACTGGAAATGGCACGAGAAGTCATGAAGCTGGAACTGGTGGAGCTTCTGTTTGATGCAGGAACTTCCGGAGAGAAGGGCAAATGAGCGAGTACGACTATCTCAACGCCAGGATCAAAGGAATGCACAGCAGTCTGCTGGCAAGAGAATTCTATGAGCAGATATTGGCGAGCCATGGTACGGCTCCATTGATCGATGCGCTTCTGAGTTCGTCCTACAGCCCTCATGTTCGGGAAGCATTGGATCGCGATCGAAGCGTCTCGGGTATCGAGTGGGGCTTGCGTCGCAACCTGTTCGACACATTTGAGAAGGTCCGGGCTCTGGCTCCCCCCAAGCCGCGCAGGCTGCTGAGCATTCAATTCCGCAAATGGGACATGCAGAATATCATCGCCGTCATACGAGGTAAGGCCGCCGGCCTGTTGCCCGAAGATACACTTACCGGCGTCTTTCCTGCAGGCGAGCTGGGGGATGTGGAATTGGAGGAACTTGCAGCAGAAGACAATGTCAAAGCCGTAATCGATGCTCTGACGGCGTGGAATTTCCCCTTTGCCTTCGAGTTACGGAAAGTCGTACGGGAACATTCCGACGAATTGAATTGCGCACTCTTGGAAGCCGAATTCATGCGAATTTTCTTCGCTTGGGCCTTGGATAGCCTCTCCATCGAAGACGAGGATCATTCCCTGCTGAGAAATCACGTTCGAAATGAGATTGACCTGGTCAACCTCAAGGGTGTCCTGTGGGGCATCTCGCAGAAAGAAGCCGGTCGTCGTCCCGACCCTGTTGTTCCTGTTCCGGGCGGCCGTCTAACCGCGCGAATGCTCTCCGAGATCCAGCAGAGTTCTTCGCTCGAAATGAGCTTTGAAATCCTGGCTGAATCATATTTCAGACATGCTATAGACAGAGGTATTCTGGCGTTTGGCGAGTCCCGAAGGCTGGCCGTCATGGAACGATTCCTCGAAATCGAAATCGTTGAAGCCGGCTGTAAAATGTTCAGAGCAGACCCGCTGGGAATCGGCGTGCCCATGGGCTATGTCTGGAGGAAATACAACGAATTCATGAACCTGAGGATACTCTTGAGAGATAACTCATTCGGCAAGCCCGCACCTGCCATAAGAGAGGAGCTTTTCTTTGTTGAAGGTTCTGGCAATTAGTGAAAAAGAACTCGCCAGAGGTTTTGCACTGGCAGGCCTCGAGACATGGACAGTCTCCGATGCAAAGCAGGCCTCGCAGGCCCTGGCAAAAATAATATCGGGCGGCGAATACGGTGTCGTTATTATGGACGAAAAGTTGTCATCCGGACTCGACAAGCAGATTACAACGGCTCTGTCCCGGAGCAGCGGACCCATGCTCGTATCTATCCCGGCTGAACTTCGCTGGCGCGATACTGAAAAGCTGCCGCATGATGACTATGTGGCCCGTCTTATACGACGTGCCGTAGGCTATCAGCTTAATATAAAACTGTGAGGTTCAAAAGAATGTCAGTTTCAAGGAACAGCGTCAACGGTGTCATCATAAAAGTATCCGGACCTGCAGTTATAGCCCGTTTCATGAGCGGCTCACGCATGTATGAGATAGTCGAGGTTGGCGCCGCCGGGCTCATGGGAGAGATTATACGTCTGGATGGAGACACCGCGTTCATACAGACCTACGAGGATACCTCCGGTATATCCATAGGCGAGCCCGTAGTGGGAACGGGACACCCGCTGTTAGTCACCCTGGGTCCGGGGCTCCTTGGAAATGTCTTTGACGGAGTTCAGCGCCCCCTGGAAATGCTTCGTAAATCAGGCGGCGATTTTATCGCTCGCGGTCTTACGGCTGACCCTCTCGATATCGAGAAACGCTGGCTTTTCGAGCCGGACGTCAAGGTCGGACAGAAAGTCGAGCCCGGAGACAGCATCGGCCGAGTGGCCGAAACGAGCACTTTCACTCACACAATTATGGTTCCCCCTGCTGTTGAAGGTACTATAGCCGAAATCAGCAAGGGAGAATTCACGGTGCTCGATACGGTCTGCAGACTGGATGACGGCCGGATGCTGCGCCTGGCCCAGCAATGGCCGGCAAAGATACCGCGCCCTGCGAAAAACAAGCTCGACTGTACGGAGCCGTTCATTACCGGCCAGCGCGTTCTGGACTGCCTGTTTCCCATAGCGCTGGGCGGAACGGCATGTTTGCCGGGCGGATTCGGTACCGGCAAGACCGTGCTGGAGCAGAGTCTTGCAAAATTTTCCGCCGCAGAAATAATCGTTTATGTCGGATGTGGAGAGAGGGGCAATGAAATGGCCGATGTGCTCTCAGAGTTTCCTTCACTTAACGACCCGCGAACGGGGGGAAAACTCATGGATAGAACGGTGCTGATCGTGAACACCTCCAACATGCCCGTTGCGGCACGCGAGGCGTCGTCCTATGTCGGGGTCACAATGGCGGAGTATTTCAGGGATATGGGCCATTCCGTTGCGGTCATGGTCGATTCAACCTCTCGATGGGCCGAAGCCTTGCGGGAGATATCCTCCAGACTTGAAGAGATGCCGGGAGAAGAAGGCTATCCTACCTATCTCGCTTCTCGGCTTGCATCATTCTATGAACGCGCCGGGAGGATAGAATGCCTTGGCAAAGACGACCGAACGGGATCGCTGACAATCGTCGGAGCTGTCTCTCCGCCTGGTGGTGACTTCTCAGAACCTGTCACGCAGAGCACAATACGGGTTACCGGCGCTTTGTGGGCATTGGATGCCTCACTTGCCCGCAGGAGACACTATCCGGCGGTTAACTGGCATCGAAGCTATACCCTCTACATGGAAACGCTGCGAAGCTGGTTTTCGAAGAACGTCAACCAGGCCTGGTCCGCCTTGCGAGAGACGCTGCTCGAAATTCTCCAGAAAGACGCGGAACTGCAGGAGATGGTTCAGCTCGTCGGACCCGATGCCCTTCCTCCACAGGACCGGCTGGTTCTGGAGACTAGCCGAATGCTTCGGGATTGCTTCCTTCAACAAAACGCGATGTCGGAGTATGACGCTTCGTGTTCGGTCCACAAACAGCATAAAATGCTGGAGATGCTTCTGGCCTTCTATTCAAGGTGCGCCGATGCACTTTCAAAAGGATGTGATCTGGACGAAATGCTTGCACTGCCGGTCCGCGAGGATGTGTCGCGGTTGCGCGAAGTCGCGGAAGATCAATGTGATGAGCAATGTGAGGCGCTTGAAGAAAAAATGGGAGCTTCCTTTGAAAGTTTGTCGTTGAGTGAGAACAAATCATGAAATCAAAAGAATTGATGAAGAAATATTATAGCGGCGTAAGTCGCATCGCCGGCCCGCTTCTTTATCTCAGAAATGCCTCGGACCTGCCTTATTCGGCCCTGGTTGAGATCACGGCGCCGGATGGGCAAAAATGCGGAGGGCAGGTGATTGAGGTCTCGGATACGATCGCCGTCGTTCAGGTTTTCGAACAGACCATGGGACTTGACGTTGTCAATACGCGTGTATCGTTGGTGGATAGAGAGGTGAGATTCGGGGTATCCGAAGCGGTGATCGGTAGAGTCTTCAACGGTTCAGGAAAGCCTATCGACGGTCTGGTTCCCATTGTCGCCGATGAGTCGCTGCCCATATCAGGCACTCCGATAAATCCCGTTTCAAGAGAGCGGCCCAGAGATTTTCTTCAGACCGGCATATCCGCCATCGATGGTTTTAACACGCTCGTCCGGGGACAGAAACTTCCCATTTTTTCCGGCTCGGGTCTGCCGGCAAACGAGATCGCCGCTCAGATATTGAGGCAATCCAAAGCTATCGGAGAAGACGTGCGGTTTGTGGTAGTCTTCGGGGCCATCGGCATAACCAAACGCGAGGCCTCTTTTTTCCTTTCGGAATTCGAAAGAACCGGAGCTAAGAACAGGTGTGTTACATTCATGAACCTGGCGAGCGACCCCACGATCGAACGACTCCTGACCCCGCGTTTTGCACTGACAACTGCCGAATATCTCGCTTTTCAGCGAGGCTTTCACGTTCTTGTGCTCCTTACCGACTTGACAAACTATTGCGAGGCGCTGCGTGAAGTGGCAACTGCAAGGGAAGAAATTCCGGGACGGCGAGGGTATCCCGGCTACATGTACACGGACCTGGCAACACTCTACGAGCGGGCGGGCAGCATAAAAGGAGTGGATGGCTCGGTAACGTTGCTTCCCATTCTTACCATGCCGGACGATGATATTACCCATCCGATACCGGATCTTACGGGCTATATCACCGAAGGCCAGATAGTGCTTTCCCGCCAGTTGTACCGACGAGGCATTTTCCCTCCGGTCGATGTTCTCCGGTCGCTCTCAAGACTTATGAATAACGGAATAGGGGCCGGGTCCACCCGCGAGGACCACAGAGAACTTGCGAATCAGCTCTTTTCCTGCTACGCTGAGGGGCAGGAAATCAGGCGGCTCACTGCAATTGTCGGCGAAGAAGCCCTCAGCGACCTCGACAGAAAGTTCCTGCGATTTGCCGACCTTTTTGAACGGCAGATGATTCATCAGGCGGATCAGGAAAGATCCATCGAAGAGACGCTGGACATCGGCTGGAAGATACTGGGTATTATACCGAGATCTGAACTCCGGAGGATCAACAAGGAACTAATTAGCAGGTATTTTTCCGAATTGATGGAAGATGGTGTCAAGACACCTTTTTATTGAGAACGATAGTCGATGGAACATGTAAGTCCCACACGAACGGAATTGCTTACCCGCCGTGCACAGGTCCGCCTGGCTGAGCAGGGCGCCGAGATGCTCCGATCCAAACGGGAGGTGCTCATAAGGGAGTTTCTAAAGGAACTCAAAGATTTCTCGTCGGAACGAGACAAGATGCGCTCCGCCGTCATCAAAGCCGTTCAGTCTTTATTGACCGCTATTGCTGTCGACGGGACCGAAACGCTTTCCTCGGTATCATCTGCAACGCGCCGGCCGGTAACGGTCGAGCTGAAGAAGCGGAATATCTGGGGCGCCAGCGTGATCGATGTAACAAGCGACTATTCAGTTCGTGCCTCCGAATCGCGCGGCTATACGCCATATACGGTCAGCGCTCGGATCGATGAAACTGCAGAGCGATTCGAGCAAGTCATTGAGCATGCGATTCACGTAGCTCCGGTAGAGCACAAGCTCAACGTGCTGGCCGAGCATATCAGGAAAACATCTCGTCGAGTTAATGCCCTCGAGCAGCGTCTGCTGCCGGGCCTGCGGGAACAGATTAGATTTATCCGTGATACGCTTGATCAGCGAGAGCGGGAAGACACGTTCAGACTTAAAAGACTGAAGCGGAAAAAGACCCAAAGCAAAAACGAAGAACTCCCCGAGCATGGAGATGTTCCTTCGGAGCAAGCATAAATGTGAGGTAAGATTGTGCGTTTGACCGAAATACTGCGGGAAGATATCATCAAAATCGATCTTGATGCGACCACCAAATGGGAAGCGATCCAGGAACTGGTCGATCTTCTTATTTCCGCGCACGAGCTGCGACTGACGGACAGAAACGAGATCATAGAAGGCGTATTTGATCGCGAACGGTCCCTCAGCACCGGACTTGAGCACGGCATCGCCGTCCCTCACGCGGTGGCAAACTGCGTGGAGGATGTCATAGCCGCTCTTGGTACCTCTCGGGCGGGCATACCCTTTGAGTCGCACGATGGGCAACCTGCGAAACTGATTATCCTGTTGCTTATTCCACAGGGGGCTTTCCAGAGGCACGTGCGCACCCTTGCCGGGATCGCACGCCTTGGAACAAATCCCGAGCTGCGAAATCAGTTATTTGATGCAAAGACCCCGGCCGATGCAATGGACGTCCTTGTCCGGGCCGATTCCCTGCACGGTGGGTGAGTGGAAAATGATTAAGAGTTTCTATTATGTATAAGAACCGAATATCTCTGCGACTTTACGGCGATAACCGGAGACACCAAACGACATGGAAAGCATTTGTATTTCCAAGGATGAGTTTTATATGTTTTTGCCCGTGAGGCACAACGTTGTCGATCTGATATGAAATAGAGTTTCTCATTATTTATCAGGCGTGCAGAATTATGCATGGTGTTTTTGGTATTTTTGTTATTTCGCTATTTGCCTCCACCGGAAGTCCTTCGGTGGTTGATATGCAAAGCAAGACTTGCGTCGATTACGATTGCCATGCCAACCTGCAGAGCAAGCCTGTTGTTCACGGTCCCGTCAATGCAGGCAACTGCAATCCCTGTCATTTGCAGTTGAAACCCGAGTTGCATCAATTTCAACTGACGCACAAGACAGAAGAATTATGTCAGCTGTGCCATATTCTATCGACCAGAAACCATGTCCACCAGCCGGTTGCAGACGGTAATTGCATTGGCTGCCATGATCCGCATCAGAGCGATTTCCAGTTCATTTTGCGGGCAGATCCGTCAAAGGATCTGTGTTTGATTTGTCACGCCGCCGACAGCTTCATGAAAAAACAGAACATACACGGCCCCGTAGCCATGGGAGCATGTATCTTATGCCATGAGCCTCACTCCTCATGGAAGCCGAAGTTACTTGTCACACAGGGGAATGAACTTTGCATAACTTGTCATGAAGAAAAGATCCGGCTGGACAGACAGGCTCGCCACGTTCATCCTCCGCTGGACGGCGATTGTGTTCTATGCCATGATCCGCACGGTTCAGATCTGCCCGAGCACCTTCTGGATGAGCCGCGAAAGCTGTGTGTCACTTGCCACGCGGAAATTGAAAGTCTTGTTGCAGAAAGTAGGGTTATCCACAGCCCGGTAAACGAGGGACAACAGTGTGAAAATTGTCATTACGGACATTCTTCAATGCTGCCCAAGCTCTTGAAGAAGTCTCCCCTTGACACGTGCCTTACCTGCCATGACCATGAAATCACCCTTAAAGACGGCAGGAAACTTGAAGATATGGTGGCACTTCTGAAGGAGAATCCTAATCATCATGGCCCGATCAGGCAGGCCAATTGCTCGGCCTGCCATGACCCGCACGCATCTTCCCATTACAACCTGTTAAGGGAAACATATCCGGAACTGTTTTATGCGTCGTTCGACCCGGACAACTATAAGTTGTGTTTCAAGTGCCACAGAAGTGAGATGGTCTCATCCAAAAACGGACTGGGCGTGACTCAGTTCAGAGACGGGCAGCTTAATCTGCATTACGTACACGTTAACAGACCCGATCGCGGCCGCACTTGCAGGGCCTGTCACGCCGTTCATGCAAGTAAGAATTATGCCCATATCAGTGAAACGGTTCCGTACGGGCAGTGGCAATATAAACTCAGCCTTGAACTGAAAGACAATGGCGGCAGTTGTGATTCGGGCTGCCATCAGGTCAGAGAATATGATCGGACAAAAATGACACCTCTCGCAGAACCCCCGGATGGCTTAGTGCCAGAGAAATGAGTTGCAGGTGATCGCCAGAGCGGAAAAACGATAAAATTCAGGAAATTGACCATGCAATATCTTGTGAGCCATATGCAATCCTACACGTTCTTGATTCTGTTGCTTGTCGCGAACGCAGACTCACCCGTCCGTGTCCTTTCTCAGCTCAATCAATTCGACAAGGCGCCAGGTTTTACTTTGCCGAAGCTGGCCTCTCCGACGGAGAACATAGATCTGAAGACGCTTGACCGGCCTGTCATCCTGGTCTTTGGGGAACCTTATCACCAACAGACACTTGGATCTCTGGTGGAATTGAGGAAAGTATATGACACCGTCGGATTGAGTGAAGCCGATTTGCAGGTCTTTCTGATTTTCTCGTACACACCAAACGAGGAACAGATGACGCAACTTCACGCAGAAGATAAGATCGGCGCTGAAATATTGTTGGACAAGAACCTGGAGGCTTTTGGTGATTACGGCATTACAGTCTTGCCGAGTATTGTCGTGATAGACAAACAGGGCAGGATCGATCTGGCCATGTCCGGCGTTCCGCTTTCGTTCGCCGATATGGTTGTGGACGCTATTCTCCTGTCCACGGAGCGTATCACGCAACAACAGTATGAGTCTGCGGGATATGCGGCGCAGAAGGTCAACGCCCAGCAGAAATCTGTGACGCAAGCCCATCGTATTGCCGGCCTTGCCGGGAAATTGGCGCAAAGAGGTTATACGGCGCTGGCTTTGGAACGGTATCGTGAAGCATGGGAAATCGACAACACTTATCTGCACGCAAGGATCGGAATGGCAAGATGTCTTGTAAAATTGAACCTTCTCCCGGACGCCGTCGGAGAACTTCAGAGGGTGCTGAAGACTGACGCCGACCACGTAGAGGCAAATCTTATCCTTTCACAGATCGAGATAGTGCAGGGTGGAGAAGGTATCGCGGATGGCAAGATGAGGCTGCAACGGATTCTGAGGTTGAATCCGGATCACCCTGAAGCCAATTATCTGATGGGTACTGTTTGCGAAGCGCAAGGGGAAGCTGATCACGCGCTGAACTACTACAAGAAAGCAGCAAGACGGTTGCTTGAAACAGGAATGAATTGATTTGCCCGGGCTTTCGCATACAGACCAGTGCGAACGCGTCGGGGGTTTGACAAGGTGTTGGAGATGAGGCTCAGCATCGCATCTGAGCAGACGTATGTGTCAAAATGCAGGTTAACGTAAAGCAAAGGGGCTTTGGCATGAACAACAACCATGACAATCAAATACAGAATTCTTGCGCTTGCTTGAAGGCGAATTCGCAAACCCCGGCTTCGGTCCGGCCGAACAGGCGGGGATTTTTTCACGCTTGTTTTGCGCTGATGGCCGCTGTCGCGGGGTTTGTTGTGGCATTCCCGGTTTTCTCATTTTTTCGCCTGCCGAAACGGATCAATACGGCCAAGAGAATTGAAATACCCATCACCGACTTGAGCGAGGACCAGGCATTGTTCTTCGAGCGGCAGGGAATACAAATTGCATTAATATACACCGACCGGGAGCCCAAGGTCTTTGATGCTGCGTGCACTCATTTGGGTTGCCTGGTGACATGGGATCAAAATGAACACATTTTTCATTGCCCCTGCCACGGAGCTGTTTTCGACGATAAGGGGCAGGCCGTAAGAGGTCCTGTAAATACACCACTGAAAAAAGTCGACTTTGAAATCAAGAATGACGTGATCGTTATCTCGTAGGTTGCAATGAGCAGACTAATTAAACTACTGAATCTATTCAGAAAAGAATTGGACGACCGGTTTGATCTGACCCCGGTTGTTGAAAAGAATCTCACCCATAAGCAAGTTCCCCGGACACTGAGTTGGGCGGGATGTTTTGGAGGCCTCGCATTCCTGATCTTTATGATCCAGGTGTTTACCGGCATTCTTTTGTTGATGTACTACAAGCCGGATCCGGAGCGAGCCTGGGACGGCGTAACGTTTATCAAGAGCAACGTGCCGATGGGATGGCTGATTCAGCGGATCCATTCAGTGGGCGCTAATTTGATGATTGCCCTGGTCTTCCTGCACATGGCGCGCGTGGTGTACCTGCGGATCTTTCGCAAGCCTCGTGAATTACACTGGATCAGCGGCTCTGTCCTTTTACTGGCCACGACGATGATGGCCTTTACGGGATATCTGTTGCCGTGGACGCAGCTTTCGTACTGGGGGGCTAAAGTGGGAACTGAAATCCCCTCGGCGGTTCCGCTCCTCGGTGAGTTTATTGTCGTCCTGATTCGACGGGGACAGAGTATCAGCGGCGAGACTTTGGGGTTCTTCTTTGCCATGCACATCTGGGTTCTGCCAGGGTTGTCAGTTCTCATGATGGTGCTCCATTTTCTAATGATACGACGAACCGGGATATCACGGCCTTTGTAGCCGGAGTATCAGACCTGATGGGAGATTCTTGAATGGGTGTCGACTACCGAGAGCAATATAAACCGGAGCATTTAGAGCCGTTCTTCCCACACGAAATCATAAAAATGATTATTGTGGTGCTCTGTACTCTTGCGTTACTTATGTTTCTGGTTACTCTGCCCACGTACATGGAGAATATGGGCGTCCATGGAATTGCCCACGAAGAAGCCCCCGCCAATCCTGCAATTACGCCTCCGCACATCCGTCCGGAATGGTATTTTCTGGCGGTGTACCAGTATCTCAAATTGATGCCTTCGGAAGTGCTGGGGATCGGCGGCAAAGCTCTGGGAATTCTTACACAGATGGTAGTTGTCGCCCTGTTGTTTTTACTGCCCTTCTGGTATCCACTGCGGGCGGCCCGCGTGAACAAGGACAGATGGCCTCTGGGTGTTTTGACTCTCGCCCTGCAATGGCTGGTGGTTCTCATACCTGCGGTGGTCTTATTATGGTTTCGCAGTATTATGCCCGATCCTTATCGTGATGTCATTCATCCCATGTTTGTCTGGCCCGTGTTGTGGACTTTCGGGTACGTCGCTGCCGGCTGGCTGATGTATAAAGCGCGGCTGAGCGATGCTTTTGAATGGTTGAAGCTGCTCAATACCGGACTGATCTTCATAGGATTTCAGGGGCTGATATTCCTGGTGGTCTTGGGGCAGGGACTTTCATGGGCGATAGGTCCTGCCGCCGGGTATCTTGCAGGCGTGGTGTTATTTTTGCCTTCGACGATGATTATCATTTGGTTCGTGATAAGACGCGCCGCCGGAAATGACGGGAATCTTCGAACGAAGTTGATGACAGGTTTGATTACCGAGGGCCTTGTTCTATTTTTGGGTCTGACGATCTGGGCAATGTGGCCGGCAGAGGGCCTCTTTTCCGCCGAGGTAGCGCATGGTGAAACTCGCAGTTTCATCTATGCTGTGGCCGTCATGATTCTTGCCCTGGTCGTTTTTTATGCTTTTTTAATCACCGAACTGCGGACTGTCCATCGCACTTTGAAACCGGAAGAAAGAGATCAATTGGAATGAAGCTGAGACTACTATTTTCCTGCGGTTGTTTTGCATTCCTTGTATTGTTGCTATTGCACAACGATGTATTAGCCGATGACGATGCTTATAAGGACAACGCGTGTGTATCCTGCCATCAGAACCTGCCTGGAAAACTCAGTGCGGTTGTGCAGGAGTGGACACAGAGCATCCACTTTCGGAACAACGTCACTTGTGACGGATGCCACGGGGGCGATCCTTCCGTCAAACGAGATCAGTCTGACAGTGAGGAAGTCTTCAAGGATCGGTCGCATTTGCACCGTGACAGAGAGTTTCTGCTGATATCTCGGACCGACAGCCTCTTTACCAGTGCGGTCAGAGGACGTAGCGTCAGCTATTTTTGCGGCAAATGCCATTCTGACATCAAGGAAAAGCACCTGGGATCACCGCACGGCGAACTTGGCAATCCCACGTGTTTGTACTGTCACGGTATGGGCTCTCACGCTATTCAGGAATCCTCTCCCGATATGGTCGATGTGAGATCCCGCAGCGAGGGAGGGCGTTGTGCGATATGCCATCGGGCGGCAACTATGGAAACAGTTTCAAATATCTACAATATACTGGTCAATGCTCAATCGCAGTTGGAGAATTCCTCCAAACTTTATGACTGGCTGGAAAAGCACGGATACAAGAATCTCGCCATGGACAAGATGCATCACAACAGCCGTGAAACGCTTTCACAACTGCGGCAGACATTTCATAGCTTTAACATGAGAGAGATAAATGAGTTTGCTTCGAGCATAGGAGCCAACGCAGATCTTACTCAGGAGACTTACAACCTGATTGAATCACTGGAGATTGCCAAAGCCAGGCAGGCAAAGCTTGGGATTTCATCGGTAGCGTTCCTGGTGAGCTTTGCGGGATTGCTGTTGATCTATCGCAAGAAATACCTTCACTGATCGCATCCGCACCGAGACAAGCAGGTGCCTTGCTCTCGCCGTATTCTAACCCGGGAGGGCTGAGAACCACTGGCAACTACGGCGATATTTTCGCCCTTGCCGGTTGGAAAACACCAGCATCGAGCCGGACATATTCTCCGCGACATTGCTGCCGGGAGCCATTCGGCGGTGACGGCGCCCTCATACACTTTCCAGTACTGCTTGTCCTTATCTTTGGAACGGCACTTGATCGTCCAACCGTCAAGGCTTTTTCCGTCAAAGAGGTCAACGGTCAACCCACGGATCGGGCCGAGGTACGGCATGTCAGCTTCCACGAGACTTCGCGAGTCTCTGAAGAATTTATAAGTAATCGAACGCCCTGTTTGGTTGCGCTAACAAGTTTGATGTTGGCGCCGTCGGCAGAGGTTTGCGTAACCTCCCAGGAACCGTCTTGGGGCAGTGCTACTCGCAACTCATAAGGATCACCCCCGACCACAAGACTTCTTCCGGAAAGGGTTTTCTCGTGTTCGTCCCAGCTTTCGTCGAGTACATCTATAATCCCCTGAGTGATGTGACGTGACGTACTGATCAATTGAGGATAGTCTGCTGCAGGACGCACGGCCAGAATCCTGCAACTGCCCGGTTCCAGCGTTTGAACAAGAGTCCCCCGAATCGGCTCGGTGAATTTGTCCGCCCAATAGTCAAAGGCTACGTAGGTAGCTTTAGGATTCAGCCCCAGTTTGCCCATGTCATAGACTATTGTATCCGGCTCTTTTTCTTTCCAGTTGAACAGGCCTATGACGTCCCGGCGAACGCTGCGGCGCGCATCAGTAAGCAGCCATATCCGGGCAGTCTTTGATTCGAAAAGATCAACCGGTCTGGCCACCGCCTCGTGCCCCGGGATAAGGCGTTTGAGAATGTCCAGCCGCTCATCGGGCAGCTCGCTGAACTGATAGCTGGTGGTGAGCATGCTCCCGGAGACAGCCACCCATGAGGCCATCAGTCTTGCCGCATTGAGCGGATTGGACGGTCGCACGTAGATCGGATCGGGATCGTTGTGCCATATACGGCGGTTGAGAAAGTAGAGATTGCTGCCGTGGTGTGGACCGACCATTACATCATTCCATCGGCCCGAACCTGCTCCGCCGTTATCCGGGCCTATGCGCATTGCATCGATCAATCCAAATGCAGCACCCATCGACCGCATGTTCTGCGAAACATTACAGCCCAGTATGAAGACATCAGGGGCCGATTCTCGCACAATTTCAAGCCCCTTGCGATACGCCTCAATATGTGTCATTCGAGGATCGGCAAGCACTGTCGAAGGCGTGGCCACGTCCGCCGCCCCGGGACCTGCCTGCTGGTCGCCTACGAAGTTCTGCGAATTAAGCCATCTGCCACTCGTGGCGTACCCGGTGTTCACATAAACATTGTGCGTAACGGTGCCTGTGTGCATGCCGTCGAGCTTGAAGTATCCGTATCCCCAGTCAGCGATTC
Source organism: Planctomycetota bacterium (assembly GCA_043820045.1). Lineage (GTDB taxonomy): Bacteria > Planctomycetota > Phycisphaerae > Sedimentisphaerales > Anaerobacaceae > JBDREF01. The sequence goes on from JBDREF010000109.1 coordinate 22,339, forward strand.
GCCTGGCGCGATCGCGAACAAATGCCTGCGTTCTCGGATTGGACATGTCCAGAAGCGATCCGGACCACCGTGTAACAACCGCCGTTCCATCCGGCCAGTGTGCGAACAGATCCTGCTTATCCGCAAAGTATGGATTATTCCAGGTGCCTGCAAAGGGCATAAACCATATTCCCGGAATCAGCCCCATCCCCCGCAGCTTCTCGGCCGTGTACTTCATCCCTTTGGGAAAATTTTCGTTGGCCCCAAGAAATACTTTGACTGGCCCGACGCCCTTAAAATTCTTCTGTGAGTCATCGTAAGTGTTGTCTTCGGGAAATCTGGCCTGCCACTGGTCGTCAATCTGAACCACCGAGAATCCGAAAGGTTTCAAGTGCCGGCGAGCAAACTCCCCATTGGCCAGAAGCTTTTCTTCGTTGGAGGCCCGTGCATGATACCACGTACAGTAAACCGAAGGTTGAGGTCTGAGCTTAATCGAGTATAGTCTGGCGACGGCGTCGGCATAGGCTTCCAGTCCCAGTCGAGCATCGTCGAAATAGCCGATGAGCAGTGTTTCGGTTTGACGGGATTGACCTGGATCCACCTGATAGCGGCCAAAGTCAATGCGTGCCCGGACGTTCGGACGGGCGTTTTTGACCTCTGTGAAAAAAACTCCGCTGCCACGCTCGTGTGTGAGACAGGCGGCCACGACGCCGTTCCGCGTGTTCGGATCGACGACCGCAGTAAACGAAAAGCTTCCGGGAGCATCTTGGAGAGAATTGAGAAATCCAGTCCCATAGGATCTCAATTGGTCCGGTGGAATTCCGAGATCGACCTGAAACTGGAGGATTCTTTCACTGGCCGAGACATAAGGCTCGGGACCGCTGTTGTGAACGGTAGTATGAAGATGGACGAAAGGGTTTCCAGGAAAGAGACGCAAAGTGCTCTGCCATCCGCTTTCGTGTTCAACTGCAATCTCCTGGCCCCGTCCCCAGACAGGATCGGAAATGGAGTTCTTCTTCATGGATTTGATTCTGTGTGCAAACCTGGCCTGGTCCACAAAGACTTTCCCGGACTCTCGCCAGGTCAGTTCAAAGATGTTGCGATCAGACTGAACAACTACTTGCAGGCTTTCATTCTCAATTGAAACTTCGGCACCAACAACCTCAACAGCAAAAGCCAGAGCCAAAGCGATTGCCAGCATAGAAGGTACAGTTCGTTGAGTTGACTTGGTATCGCTATCCATATTATTCTTCATTTAAGATTCCTCATAATGTGGAAGAATTCGTACAACAAGTCTAATGCTGTCAAATTGTACTTGCATCTGGCTGAAAAGAAAACAACTTCATGCAGACCATCTTCACAGACGGATGCGATTCTCTCAGGGCCATCGGTCTTGCATGTGTTGTGCCGCTTATTTTGCGCCTCTCGATGTGAATGGTTAAGAAGCACCTCAATATTATGTCGATGTTTGCCGATGATCGGGCCCAAGACTATTTGTGATATACAGACAGCCGCTTAATGCAAACTTGACGCGGATGCTTTTTTTTGTTATCAACACCGCCGCTGGAAAGGGTCGGTCTGTACGTGTCGGAGGATTCGACATCGGGCTACTTCGTCCGGTCCGGCTTTATGTGCAACCAGGGAGCAGAGTTTATGGGAAAAACCAGGAAGGCGCCGGCAAAGTCGAAATCAAAAGCAGCCAAGAAGGCGGTGAAGAAGGCTGCCGGTAAAACTGCGAAGAAATCGCGTCGCGTTTCCAAACGCAAGAAGCCCGAGATGCGAAAAGAGGCCGAGGAAGCGGTCGAACAGGCTTCCGGGCAGTCCCGCAAGGGACACCCTGCGGTGGAACGTTCCGGTCACTCGACAGCCGAAGATATGGCCAAGCGACAGCGCGAGATATCGGTTGCAGAATTTTTCATGAAAAACCGTCACCTCCTGGGGTTCGACAACCCGCGCAAAGCGCTGCTAACGACAATCAAAGAGGGGGTCGATAATTCTTTGGATGCATGTGAGGAAGCCGGGATATTGCCGGAAATTCAGGTCGTAATCGCCTCCTGCAAGGAAGAGAATCGCTTTCGGGTAACCATCGAAGACAATGGCCCGGGTATTCTCAAGAAACAGATCCCCAAGATTTTTGCCAAGCTTCTTTACGGCTCGAAGTTCCACCGTCTGAAGATGTCTCGCGGGCAGCAGGGCATCGGGATCTCCGCCGCCGGCATGTACGGCCAGCTTACTACGGGTAAACCCATTGTCATTACCTCGAAGACCGGGCGCAACCAGCCTGCGCACCACTACGAACTCGAAATCGACGCCAAGAAGAACGAGCCTCGCATAATTGTCGAGGAAGCCGTCGAGTGGGAGGTTCCCCGCGGCACCAAAGTTGAGATTGAGCTGGAAGCCAAGTTTCAGAAAGGCCGCCAGTCCGTGGAGGAGTATCTCGAGCAGACGGTTATCGCCAATCCTCACGTGACGCTGCACCTGGTGACGCCGGACGGCGAGACAAAGGTGTACAAACGGGTGTCGGACAAGCTGCCCGATCATACCAAGGAGATAAAGCCTCATCCCTACGGCGTGGAATTGGGGGTGCTTATCAAGATGCTGCACGACACCAAGGCGCGCACCGTGCAGTCGTTTCTCCATACCGATTTCTCCCGCGTAAGCATGCGGGTGGCAAAAATGATCTGTGAGCAGGCGAAGGTCTCCGAACGCGCCCGCCCGTCCCGCATAGCCCGGCAGGAGGCGGACAACCTCTTCAAAGCTATCAACCAGACCAAGATCATGAATCCGCCCACGGACTGCCTAAGCCCGATCGGCGACGAACTCATCCTGGCCGGCTTAAAGAAGCAGATCGAGGCCGACTTCTACACCGCAGTCACAAGGCCGCCCGCAGTCTATCGCGGCAACCCCTTCCAGATCGAGGCGGGGTTGGCCTATGGCGGTTCCCTCCCCGGCGATGGGCTCGCCCAGGTGCTGCGATATGCCAACCGCGTGCCCCTGCTCTACCAGCAGTCGGCCTGTGCAATCACACGCTCGGTGCTGACTACGGGCTGGCGCAATTACGCACTCCAGCAGTCCTCTGGAGCGCTGCCGACGGGGCCGCTGGTCATAATGGTCCACATGGCTTCGGTATGGGTGCCCTTCACGTCGGAGAGCAAGGAGGCCGTCGCCCACTATCCGGAGATCATCAAGGAAGTCAGACTGGCACTGCAAGAGTGCGGACGCAGACTGTCAGTATTCCTCCGCCGCCGGCGCAAGGCCGCCGAATCGGAACGCAAAATGGCGTACATTCACAAATACATACCGCATATCGCCATCGCATTGCGGGAAATGCTGCAACTGACGGACCGCCAGGAGAAAACCCTGGTAAAACAATTAACAGATGTCCTCGAAAGGAGCCGATCGTGAATAAGGTTGCCAATCGGATCAAACAGACCGCCAGCGCGGTTCAATCCAAAATCCAGCACAAAAGCAAACCCACTCTTTCGTTTCCGTTGCGTTCGCTGAGCAATGTTAAGTACCACCCGAAGAAGGGCTTTCTCGAACTCAAGGGCAAGAAAAAGACTCGCACGCTAACCGTCGCGACGGTCAAGACCTTTGCCCAGACGCTGAGAATGATGTCCCAGGCCAAGACCCTGGTCGAAGACGATGAAATCATGACCAAGCGAGAGGCGTATTACGTATCCAAGAACTGGGACGATGCACGCTTCGACGAGCAGCCCGAGTCGGACACGGTAATCGACGACATAGAGGCGCTATTCGAGGTCAACCGGGAGCAGCTCGGGTTCATTCCGGAGGAAAAGGGCGGCGAGATTGCCGGTAAGCTTGTCGTAATAGATCGCGATTCCGAAACGGGCAAGAATTTAAAAATCGACTGCACGAAATTCGGCTCGGGGGCATACTCGATCCCGATTTCCGTGGAGCATCTGAAATTCGAGACAAAGGCCAAGTTCATACTCGCGATAGAGACCGCGGGTATGTTTCAGCGCCTGGTCAAGCATGGCTACTGGCGCAATGCCAATTGTATCCTGGTCTCGATGGGTGGCGTGCCTACACGCGCCTGTCGGCGTTTTATCCGGCGGCTGGCCGACGAGCTGAAGCTGCCGGTGTATGCGTTCGTGGACTGCGATCCCTACGGTATGTTCAACATTTACCGCACGCTAAAGGTCGGCTCGGGCAACGCCGCACACATCAACCCTTACTTCTGCGTGCCCAACGCCATGTTCCTCGGCGTAACGCCTCAGGACATCGTGGATTACAAGCTGCCCACTCACCCGCTCAAGGACGTGGACATAAAGCGGGCCAGAGACGCCCTCAAGAACGATCCATTCGTGCAGCATTACAAGCCGTGGCAGGATGCGATCCAACAGTTGCTCAAGATGGGGGTCAGGGCGGAGCAGCAGGCCTTTGCGGTGCACGATCTCAACTACGTGATCAAGCACTACCTGCCGGAGAAGCTTGCGGCACCGAAGAAGTTCCTGCCGTAGGGCTGGGTGGACAGGATTATTTCGACTTACGGGTCAATACCTGGATGAATTCCTCATCGGGCTGGTCCCCCCTTCCAATTATCCCGAATCCGCCTTTGTAATCCCAATTGGCCCAGGCTATGTTATTCTTCTCCAGGTTATGACGAACGTCCGCATACCATTGCATTCTGGCCTGTCGAGGGACTGTTGACAGACATCCCCACTCGCCGCAATAGAGCGGCAAATCATATTTCCTTGCTACCTGCAGCGGCTTTTGAAGCAGTTCCTCAAGCACCTCCCGGTTATATACGCCATTGTTTTGCCTCACTATCCGGGCTATTTCCGCCGGCAGTTGTTCGATCTCTTTAGGGTCCACGATTTGACCGGGGTAGTTGACGGGTCCCTCGTATTTTCCTACGTTTGTCCACGAGGCTTTGTGATGCGTAATCAGCATCGGCGTGTAGAAGTGAAAGCTGAGTATGATGTTGCGATCTCCTTCGGGTATCCGAAGTTGATCGAACGTGCTTACCGACTGCCATTTGTTCGAGCCGATGACTATTTTGCGATGAGGTTCGGTCTTTCGGATTGATTTGACTGCTTTTTCGACCAGCTTGTTCCAGTCTTCGCTGTCGTCTGCCACCGGCTCGTTCATCAGCTCATAGGCCACAAGATTGTCGGGGTAGCCCTTCAGCTCTGCGGACAGATCCTTCCAGAGGTCGAGGAAACGATCCTGTGCTTTCGGGTCGGTCCACAAGGGCTTGTCTTTCGCGTTGAAGTGGTGGGAACGCAGAATGTGCAAATCCACAACGATTCTCAGGTTGTGTTTTCTGCACCATCCGATGGCGTTGTTGAGCAGTTGAAATGCTTCCTGCTCCCTGTTTCCCTGCTCGTCCCACAACTGTTCTTCATCGACAGGGAGCCTTATGTGGTCGTAGCCCAGCCCTGCGATAAATGCGACGTCTTTGGCCCCAAAGTAAGCTTCCCGCTGCGGTCCGCGTCTTTGGCTCTGTGAGAGCCAGTGGCTTATATTGACGCCTCTCGAAATATGGAAGCCGCTCTCGCCGGCCGCCGGAGCATCCGCGGCACAAATCAAAGAAAAAACGACCGCAAAGAGCAATATATGTCTGACTGACTTTACTCTTTTCATTCTTGCACCCTTATTTGCGTTTGAGTTAGTTCCTACCATTCTTGCCGACCGGGCGATAGCTTACGAAGGCTATCTGTTTGCTGTCCGGGGACCAGGAGGGGACATTTATCGTGCCCTGCCCGCCGAACAGGTGAGCAAGGACAGTCGGTTTTCCTCCGGCAGGGCCTGGCCCCAGGGGCGGCATGATACGCAGAACAACATCCTTGTTGGCAGGATGTCCCTTCACATCCTTGTCGTATGACAGGAACACTATCCATTTTCCGTCGGGTGACGGATGCGGGAACCAATCCGCGTATTCGTCATCGTTGGTCACCTGTGTCTGATTGTCGCCGTCGCTGTCCATCCGCCATATTCTCATGGTCAAGGTGCGCTCGGAATTGAAGTATATGTATCGGCCGTCGGCTGAGTAATCAGGGCCGTCGTCCAGGCCTTCGGCATCGGTCAGTCGAGTTTCCTGTCCGCCTTCCGCCGGGATCGCATACACGTCATAGTTGCCGTTTCTTTCTGCGCAGTAAGCAAGAGTCCTTCCGTCCGGTGACCATCCGTGCCAGTAAGAAGGTCCCGACTCGGTTATCTGTTGTGGAAGTCCCCCGCCGCTGGGCAGCACATAGATTAGCGACTTGCCCTCATGGTGGTGACTTATCGCTAACATTTTGCCGTCCGGGGAAAATCCGTGGTCGTTGTTGCATCGGTCTGCAAAGCCGGAATTCAACTGCACGGGCGTTCCCCCGGAAACAGGGATGGTAAAAAGCTTGCCTGCGCTATTGAAGAGCAGGTATTTGCCGTCATTTGACCAGTTGGGGGCCTCAAAGTGCGTCCGTGAGCGATAGACAACTTGCCTCAGACCGGTCGCTATCGATATCGTTTCCAGTGTGCTTTCCACCATTCGGTCTTTATCTTCATGCGTACCCAAATACTTCACGTCAACTTTGGAGAAGACCGCTGTCTCCATCGTGCTGTCATCGTGAGAGCAAACCGCCAATCCTGCGTGGACCGGATCTTGCAGAGCGACAGAGACGGACCCGACCGGGTGATATACTTCGCCGTCCTTGGAGACGTAGAGAGAGAAAACGTCATTGTGTCGCTCCAGGCGTATGAAGGCCGGAGCCGAAAGAGGCGATTTTATTTCCTCCGTCGGGCCTCCTTTTGTTTTTCTAAATTGCAGCGAAGTGAGCCCGTCGCCATGAACCACGGCGTCTGCATATGGAGACTCTGGGGCCAGACTCTGACGGATCATCCAGCCGGCTTTTCTATGCTCGTTTTTCCCCTCGCCAATCCAACGGATCCTGGAAGTCAGACTCAGATCGCCCGAGACTTCTTTCCAAAGGTAGTGAAAGGCGTCCACCTGGCCCCACATATTTGCCCCGCTGCCGATGAGTTCGTACTCGCCGGTTCCTGAAGTGAACTTTGCCGACCCGCGGTGTGTTACCGCGCCCACATCGCAGCTTACATCAAATACACCAAGGCTTCCGCTGCGGCTGTCAAATCCTGCGAGCGCGACGGCTGAACATGCCGCAATCGCTGTGAATAACATGGCTTTAGTGAATGCCCTGACAGAATTCGATGAACAGTTTTCTTGTCTCATAATGTCCAGCCTTTGCGGTATTCTCGCCGGATCAAAGCGTTCGCTTCCGGGCAGCCGACGGCCTTGAGGTTCATGGCGTCCCATTCGATTTTTCTGCCGGTGCGCAGCGCTACATTGCAGAGAAGTGCGGCTTCGGTCAGTGCGCCCGAGTAATCGAAATTGCACGTCGTCGGCCCGCCTGTTTTGCACGCCTCGATCCACTCGCGGTGGTGTCCGATGGAATCCGGGATGAAAGCCTCAGGCGGCTTGAAGCCCGCGTATTTCTCTTCGGGCAGCAGTTGATGCCGGTTGTAGTCGGCAATCAACATTCCTTCGGAGCCGACAAACAGCACTGCGCTATTCCATTGCGGGATCTGCTTTTCGGCCAAGAACGCCGGATAGCCGCCGCCGTTGTACCAGGTCAACGTGACCGCAGGCATGTCGCCGCGCGATGGATATTCCTGCCGCGCTATCGTCCAGCGTGCCGCGCTCTCGGGGTGAACCGGTCCCTCGGCCTGGACGCTGATCGGATGGCGCAGTTTCAACGCCCAGAACGCCAGGTCGCAATAATGGCAGAAGAAGTCGCCTAATTGCCCGTTCGCGAAATTCCACCAGTATCGCCACTTGAATGGTGCGTACTCCGGATGATAAGGCCGGTAGGGCGCCGGCCCCAGCCACAGGTCCCAGTCGAGCGTCTCGGGCACATCGGGGCGGTCGGTGGGGGCGTCCGGCTGCGAAAAGTCTGTCGGCTTAGGCGGTCCGGCGAAATTGGCGCCCAGCCAAACGTGCACCTCCCGTACGGGACCGACGGCGCCGGTTTGCACGAGTTCTACGGCACGGCGGTAGTTGCCGCCGGCGTGAATTTGAGTGCCCATTTGTGTAACGAGGTTTTTCTCTTTCGCGATTTGGGCCATCACCCGGGCCTCGTAAACGCTGTGAGTGAGCGGCTTTTCGCAGTAGCAGTGTTTTCCGAGCTTCATGGCCATCACGCCCGCCGAGGCATGCGTGTGGTCGGGCGTGCCAATGACCACGGCGTCGATCTTGCTTTGCATCTCGTCTAACATCTTGCGGAAGTCTTTGTATCGCCTGGCCCCCGGGTGCTTCTCGAAGGTTTGCGCCGCATGCTTCTCGTCGACGTCGCACAAGGCAACGAGGTTCTCGCTTGCCACACCCTCTACGTCGGCAGCGCCGCGGCCGGCGATACCGATCCCGGCAATGTTCAGCTTCTCATTGGCCTGGGCGCTCCATACCGACCGGCTGTTTTGCAGGATAACGAGGCTTGAAGCACCCCAGGCGGCATTGCGGAGGAAACCGCGACGAGTCAATTGTTTCTGCATTGGTCAGAACCTCCATAAAAGTTGATAGATAGTGCATAGTTGTTGGTTCATAGACGACTTACTACGAACCACGAACTATGAACCAAGGACTAACGAACTTGGCACACCGGGGCTGATTCTACCATCGGCGCAGAGCAGAGACAACGGGAAACCTTCGAATGTCCGTTGGCAAGCGTCCTGGCCGTAAGACCACGAAAGACGTCCGTAAACCGGCTCGGAAGCGTCAGAAGGTATTTCTTGGCCATAAAAATTGGAAATTTTGCGAACTTCCGCCTGGAAACGTCGTAAAAATCTCCCTTAATGCGCAGGCGCTGTCTGCGTAAGGCCGAAAAAAACGTGGTTTTTGCCTGATTCAGGGCATAATTGGTGCGTCCCGGCCCTGGGCCCAAGGTCGCGCCGGAATTGTCTTTTGGGTAACTCTTGGAAAGGGAGTTAGTTATGTGGGGCGAAGAACCTGATATTCTGGAAGCTCTGGAAGAGCACGATTTCGAGTGCGAATCAGATGATGATTTCTCTGAGCTGGACTTCGATTCCGACGTAGCGGAAGATAGCGAGGAAGAAGTTGACGAAGACACAGAATTCATAGACTTCGACGACTGATTTCACTCAGTTACCACGTTTGACGTTCAGCACCGCCGGTACTTCGGCGTTGACCCCTCACCGTCTTATCTTGCAGGCGATATCCCGGCTGAACGGCGGAATTATGGCGTGCAAGCGGCCTTGTGTGCATGAGACTTTCTCTGTCCGGATGCTCCTGCCCTCATAGGTATCCCACCATTCGATGCTGTAATTGCCGTCTTCGAGGTCCTGGATTTCGATTGTTGCGCCTTCTATCACCTTTGGCTTCTCTTTCTCTACGACCTGGTTCCACCACGTAGCCTGCGCGTTGGAGACCCAGAAACAGGCACATTCATTACCCTGATAGCCTAACAAGCGGACTTGATCATTGTCGGCGGTCGCCTTGAGTTTTTCCAACCCTGCGAAGGAAACATCGGCGAGGAAGGCCGAGAGCGGCCGGTAATGGCCGTAGGCGTCCTGTCTGTCGAGCTGGTCCCACCACCAGAACATCGCTGTCCCCGAAGGACCTGCAAACGCCGAGGCCCAGAGCGAATTATGGAAATGCACCCCTTCGTCATCCTGCTTCATGTATTCGCTGAGGCCCCATTTTGCATCCGCCAGGCCGAACTCGCCAATCAGTGCCGGCTTGTTCGGCGCATGGGTCCTCAGGAACTTAGTCTTATCAAGCACGACTGCAACTTCATCTTTGAACTCCTCCTTTGTTTCCGGGCGCATGTAGTGGTGCAACTGGCCGATGTCGAGGCGTTCATGCCGGCAGTCTTTTGCCGATGGGTGCCATGTGCTGGTCGTACGCAGGTGATGATAGATGTCTATATTTTCGAGATATTTGCCGACTTCGGAATAGAAGCGGTCTGTAGGCAGGCCCGGGTCAATTTCATTAAAGTACTCCCAGGCAGCGACGCTCGTCGAATAGCCCCATCGAGCGACCGCATATCGCATGAACTTCTGCGCATCGGCAATTGCCTGCCGATACTCTGGGCTGTTCTCGTCGGAAAGCGATTTCATGTAGAGGTCTCTCGTAATCATACACAACATCAAGTAGATGCCGTTATGCTCTGCCGCCTCGACGAGCTTATCCAGGAGAAAGCAGTCGAGCTGGTTATAGACGCCTCTTGTCGGACGATTAACGTCGGCTTCCCACAGCAGCTCCGGTCCGCGCCCTGCCATAGAGGGGGAGGCTTCTTTCAGCGACAGCTTGTCCAGCCAGACGGTGCCAGCTCCGGTTATGCTCAGAACCATCCTGCCCAGCCAGAAATCATTGCCGCCAGTGGTAAATTCCTGGCTGAAATCTTTCCACTTGCCCTGCGGAGCTGCGTCGAGAGGCTGCTGCCTCTCATCACGATCCATCCGTATCCTAAGCCCCACAGGCCCATCGGCCGTGAAACGCCCTGTCACTACATAGCGCGTCCCGGGCCGAAGCGCCACGGGGTGAGAAGGCGAGACGTCGATTGACGCCCCGTCGTCGCCTGCGATTTTCACACACTTGCGCGAGCCCGGCTCATTTTCACTACCGGGTATCGGAACTATCGGCGTCCCGGCGCGCCGGGATTGCCACGACCGGTCCCAGGCGCTCTTTCTGGCCTCGATCGCCATGGCCCAATCCTCGCAGCAGGTCCAGATTCGCACGAAGTTTGCACCGTTGGCGCTGAGTTTGGCGAATATTTCTTCGGCCTTGGTAAGGTTGACGTATTGACCTTCACCGACGAAGGCGAGGTTCTGGCCTATGGGAAAAAACGACGTGCCGTCGGTGAACTCCAGGAAACGAGGATCTTTCGTACCGGTCACGACAAAGCCCTTGCTGTTTGACGGCGTGCAGTCAAATCGGATGCTTTGCGATTGAATTGTGCCGGTTCGATCTTTCAGCCTGGCTGTGGCGAGGTACGTGCCCGTTTGCGATGGAGCGAACCTTGCTTTCCATGCGCCATCCCCGGCGGGATAGAACCAATTGTCTCTCCGCAAGGAGTCCCGGGGACTGCCGCGGCCCTGATTCAACTTCCGCCGTTCGTAGTCCTGGCAATAAAAAGCGGGCACCCGTGATTTGCTCATTGCCGGGAGTTTTCAGCAGTACGGTCAGGTCAACTTCGTTTGGGTCGAACGGATTATCGTACTGAGCATCTACCTGAATGAGCAGCTCCAGTTTTTCGTATCTTCCAACGTTCTTCACGGATGGGTCTATCACGACCTTTTCCGCGCGTGCATACTCCCGAGACGACAATACCGTGGCGAGCACACACACGAGAATCACCTTGATAACTCCTATATTCTGGTTCATAAGATACTCCGGCATTTATTTTCAATTCGGCCCTGTCCTGCGGCAAAGCAGGTAATCCGACCGGACTGATTTTACCGGGCCATCATGTTTAGTCCATACCGACGCACGATTAAGGGATAATTTGTCCACAACAAAGGGTGAAAAACAGCCTTAAGCTTATAATTTTACACTTTACCCTCCGGTTTTGCAGGTAGTACAATGAAACCTCTGAATTCAACTAACTAAAGGGCATTGGCAATACCGGGAGGTCTTATCATGAACGACATCAAGGTTAACCGCCGCAGATTCTTAACAGGGGGACTTTCCACGGCTCTGGCGGCGCTGAGTTTTCCCTACATTGTCCCTTCGTCGGCTTTGGGCAGGGCCGGCAATGTCGCGCCGAGCGGCCGGATCGCGTTGGGTTCCATCGGAGTCGGCGGCATGGGAACGAACAATATGAGAGCGTTTCTTGCTCAGGACGACGTGCAGGTTGTTGCCGTCTGCGATGTGGTAAAGCAAAACGACCAGTACGGTCACTGGTATAAGAAAGGCTGGCAGGGCGCTTGGTTCGGGCGCGAGTCCGCCCGGAAAATAGTCGATGACCATTATGCTCAGAAGGCCCAAACCGGCCAATACAAAGGTTGTAATGCCTACGGCGATTTTCGCGACCTGCTGGCGCGCGACGACATCGATGCGGTTTGCATCACGACGCCCGACCACTGGCATGCGGTCATGGCCGTCAGAGCCGCAGAGGCCGGTAAGCACATCTATTGTGAGAAGCCGTTGAGCCTGACCATCGCCGAGGGCCGGGCAATGGTTGAAACTGCTAAGCGACACGGCGTAATCTTCCAAACGGGGACGCATCGCCGCTCGGACCGGCAATATCGGTTTATTTGCGAGCTGATCCGCAACGGCCGGATCGGCCGGCTCGAAAAGGCTGTCACCACCATCGGGACAAACAACAAAGAAGCGCCGGCCAAAGATTGGCAGCCCATGCCTGTACCCGAGTGGCTGGATTACGACATGTGGCTTGGCCCGGCGCCGTGGGCTCCGTATCACAAGGACCGCTGCCTTTATACGTTCCGGTTCGGCCTTGATTATTCCGGCGGCCAGACGACGAACTTAGGCGCGCACGAAATCGACGTTGTCCAGTGGGCCAATGGGACAAACGACACGGGACCGGTCGAGGTAGAAGACCTCGGAGGCGAGTTTCCGAAGGACGGCTTGTTCACTACTGCTACCAAGGTGCATTTCCGGGCGCGGTATGCTAACGATGTCGAGTTGATTTGCAGGACCGAGGACGGCGGGCCGCTGCGCTTTGAGGGCAGTGAGGGTTGGATACAGCTTCAGAACAACGAACTGACTTGCCGGCCGGAGTCGCTCAAGACATCCGTCATTGGGCCGAATGAGATTCATCTTTACCAGAGCGAGGAGCATCATCGCAACTTCATCGATTGTATCAAGGAACATCGCCAGACGGCGGCACCGGCTGAAGTCGGCCACCGCTCCACGAGCATCTGTCACCTTGGAAACATCGCAATGACACTCAAACGAAAGCTGCGCTGGGACCCTGAGAAGGAACGTTTCGTCAATGATGACCAGGCCAATAGAATGCTCACCCACGGGATGCGCAGCCCATGGCTTTTGTGAACGGGCCTTGATTTCACAAGCTGAGGCTGGTGCAAAATTGGCGATGGACCAATGATCTTCTGAGAAGAGGAAACTTGTCTATGGCTGTCTGGAGTGTTTCTTTGGGTATCGCCGGCTTGCTTCTTGTCTCCGGGAGCGCTCCCCGGAAGAGTCCCTATCCGCCGAGCCCGGTCATTGAAGCTGTGCGGTTTAGCTGGACGCGCCATCAGACTGCTGCGCCGGGCAGCGACAACTGGCCTGTTACTTGGGCGGATGATGACCACCAATATGCCGCGTGGGGAGACGGCGGCGGATTCGGCGGAACGAATAAGCTTGGCCGAACCAGCCTCGGAGTTGCTCGCATCGAGGGGCCCTGGCAAGGCCACCAGGGACACAATGTCTGGGGTGGGCACGAAGCGGAACACCCCGCCACATTCAAGGGAAAGAGCTACGGCATCATCTGTATCAAAGGCGTGCTCTACATGTGGGTCGGTATGTTCAATCCCGTAAATGAGCCCTTCAAAGAGGTGCGTCTGGCGACCTCATACGATCACGGCGCGACTTGGGAGCTTGCGAACTGGTCCTTCACCAAGTCCGAAGGTGTAATGATGCCGACCATCTGCCAGTTTGGAAAAGACTACGACGGCGCCCGCGACGGTTATGCCTATCACTACCTGATACGCTACCAGGCGGAGGAGGGACCGGACGATTATCCGGACAAAGTTCCATGGCTGGTGGTGCAGAGGCCCGGAGTCATTGACTTGGCCCGCGTGCCAACAAGCCGGATTTTGGAGCGCAGCGCCTGGGAATTCTTCAAGGGGACAGACGGCGATGGAAAGCCTGTGTGGACAGACGTATTGTCGGATCGCCGCCCCGCATTCGAGGACTCCAACGGAGTCGGCTGGTGTCTGAGTGTCAACTACAACGCCGGACTCAAACGTTATATGCTCTGTACCGAGCATACTGAGACGCACCGTGGAAAGCTCGGCATCTTCGACGCGCCGCAGCCATGGGGCCCGTGGACCGTGGTTGCATATTACGATAACTGGGGGCAGGGATTTGTCCCCGTCAATACGTTCTACTGGAACTTCTCCAACAAATGGCTCAGTAGCGACGGGACGGATTTTTCTCTCATATTCACAGGTAGAAAGCAGAACGATTCCTGGAACGTCCTGCGCGGAGCCTTCATTCTGAAGTGACCCGAATACGTTCCGTTTTCAGTTGCCTCTGTTTGTGCGCAGGAGTTCTCCGGTTCTCTTATCCCAGATGACGGTGCGAATCTTCATTCGGTGATCGCCGTGGCAGTCGGTGCAGACGATCTGCCGCACGTCGGTCTTATCGAGGTTTCGCTCTATCCAGCGGGCTACTACTTTTCCGGGCGGAACATCGTGGCCCTGATGACATTTTCGGCAGAAGGGCTCGATTCTATCGGCCGCGTATATGATCTCAGGAGGAGTTGTGTTGTTTTCGTCGTTTCGGTGTGCGGAAGATTCGCCGTGGCAATTTACACAGCCGATGTCGGCCTGGGCGTGGCGACTGACGAGGAACTCGGTTCTGTAGTTGGCATGACATACGAAGCAGGCTGCGTTCTCCCCCGCCGCCTCGGTCGCCGGTGCGGTCCCGGCACGCTGGGATTCCTCGGTTGGCTCCTCGAGGAGCAGCGGAGCAGAAGTATCGACTACGAGAGGCGGAGGTCCTCCTGTGTTTGGCGTCTCCTCGCCGGCGGCTGGAGTTACCGCTATGTTCATTTGCCCGGAGTCGGCAGTTGGTGCGCAGCTTAGAACAAGCGCCGCAACCACGACAGCTATCACTACAAGGGCTTGGTCTATTCTCATCGGCCGTCCTTGATTAAGTATCACACGTATTCCCAGTTCTTGAGCCACTGGTAGTCGGGCGGCAGCGAAGCCCAGGCGCGATCCATGGCCTCGTCGAGTTCGGCTTTCTCCTCCGCGTCAAGCTCGCGGCGTTCCTTGACGGCAAGGGCAATGTTGTCCACCTGCTGGACACTGATTAGCCCCGGAATCGGCGCCGTTATGGCCGGGTTGCAAAGGATATAGCGGATAGCCAGACGTGCAATCTGATTGTCCTTATCAAAGTCCGGACTGCCCGGCGAGCTGTCGCCTCTGAACACGGAATTGCTGGCGAACGGCTTGATGCCGAACCAGCCGACATCGTACTTCTTGAGAGTGGCCCAGAGACCGGATTCATCCATGACGAGCTTGCTCTTTGCGGTGTAAGGAGTGAGGATCACCTCGACCTGCTCGGGATACTTTTCGATTATTCCCTTCAGGTGGGGCCTGTCGTGCGACGAGAAGCCGATAAAGCGGGCCCGGCCGGTCTTCTTCGCCCACTCCAGGGCCTTGACGGCCTCCTGGACTTCCCCCTCGGTGTGCTGGCTGCTGTCAACGAGCAGGCTTATTCGCCAGATATCGACGTAATCGAGACCGGCTTCTTTCATTCCCTCGTCGAGTCCCTGCTTGAGCTTCTTAGCCGACCGCCATTCTTCGAAGCGGCTTTCCTTGATATGCCAGGAATAACCGAAGTACATCTTGTCCCGGCGGCCCTTGACGGCTTTGGCATAGGCGAGAATCTCCTCCCGGCAGCAGGCGTCAACATAGTTGATGCCGCGCTCGATGCAGCGGGTAACGACATCGTACCGGTTTTTCTGGAAGCTGCTCTGGTCTATCTCGGTGGTCATCCAGCCCTGAGGCTCGTCGCCGCCGATTATTTTGACCAGTCGCTTCCAGTGGCCGCCGAGACAGACGGCAGAGGTAATCAGGCCGGTTCTGCCGCATCGGCGGTATTCCATGTCGGGGTTGTGGTTCAGGATTTTGCCCGTATCCACTTTGCGTCGGTCCGCTGCACGGGCTCCGTGGGGAAGTACGATACCGGCGCCTATGGCGGCGCCGGTAACGGCACTGTCCCGAATAAACTGACGACGTGTAAGCTCCTCGCCCATCTCAAAAACCTCCAGATTTGTCCCTGCTATTTGCGGAGACCATTTAGTTGACGTTTTCCATACAGCACACTTAGTATGACCTTTATGCTTTTAGGTTGTTTATAGTATCGGGTATCCGTCCGGCTGTCAAGAAAACAAGCCTCTCGACAGGGCTGTTGATGAAAAGACCGGCGTTGATTAGAATGAGCTTACTGAATATCGATTCTGCCCTCGGGTCTGTGAGAGAATCCGTCCCCTGGGGATGGGAGAAACGACGTGAGTTCGATCGACAATGACGTTTTCTGCCACGATCTGCCCTCCCGGCCGCAGCCGGAAATGGGCAAGATTCTGGTAACCGGTGCCACCGGCTACATTGGGGGACGGCTTGTTCCCGAACTGTTGGCAAGGGGGTATAAGGTGCGCGTCGTGGTCAGGGTTGCTTCGGATGAATACGAGCAGCGATGGCCCGATGCGGAGGTCGTGGTCGCTGATGCTTTGGAGCAGAGCCGAATGCGAAAGGCCCTGGAGGGGATTCACACGGCCTACTATCTGATTCATTCGCTGCTTCTTGGACAGGAGGAGTTCGAATCCACGGAGCTTGAAGCTGCCGGCAACTTCAGACGGGCGGCCGAGCAGATGAATGTCACGAGGATCATCTATCTCGGAGGGCTGGGGGACATTCGTGCAACCCTGTCGCCTCATCTGAGAAGCAGAATGAGGGTGGCTGAAGAACTCAGTTGCGGGACAGTCACCACGACTATTCTTCGGGCGGCGATCATCATCGGGTCCGGCAGCGCCTCGTACGAGATCATCGAACATCTGGTAAGAAACCTTCCAGTTATTCTCGTGCCGCCCTGGGCGAGAACCAAGTGCCAACCGATTGCGATCCGCGACGTGATCAAATATCTTGTTGGAGCGCTCGAGACACGCGAGACGTGGGGTAAATCGTTCGACATCGGAGGTGAAGATGTTTTGACATACAGGGAAATGCTGGAGATACTTGCTGAGCTGTTCGGCAGGAAAAGGCTCTTCATTCCCTGTCCCTTGTCCGGCGTCGGTTTCTTTGCGTACATGGCAAGTCTCTTTACCCCTGTGCCTGCTTCGATAACCCGGTGCCTTATGGAAGGAATAACCAACGAGGTTATCTGTCAAAACGACGACATCAGGCGGATTATGGCGTTTCAGCCGTTGGGTTACAGAGAAGCACTGGTAAGAGCGATGTCTCGCGAGGAACAGGATGAGGTGCGCACGCGATGGTCCGATGCCTATCCGCCTGCTCATGAACTGGCGATGAAACTCCGCGAAATCCGGGAACCGGTCGGTTATACCAGTTCGTACTCGCTTGTTACCGAGAAGAGCGCCTCTTCGCTTTTTCGCTCGGTCTGCAGGATTGGGGGCAGGGAAGGATGGTTTCACTGTAATTGGTTATGGCGGCTTCGGGGGATGATCGATCGGCTCCTTCTGGGTGTGGGCAGTTCGCGAGGAAGGAGAAGCTCCTCCACGCTGAGGGTCAATGATGTTATTGATTTCTGGCGGGTCGAAGCCCTCAGACATGATGCCCTGCTTCTGTTGCGGGCGGAGATGAAGCTCCCAGGCAGAGCGTGGCTTCAGTTCACCATCGATCAGGAACAGGACCGAAACAAGCTGTCCATAGGTGCCTATTATCAGCCGCGGGGCCTGTTCGGGAGGATCTATTGGTATATTTGTCTTCCTTTTCATTTCTACATTTTCCGCAGCCTGATCAGGCAGATCGAAAAGAGAAGCTGAATATGTTGTACGGATGACGGGAACGAAATTTATTAAGCGATGGGAGGCCGATGTTGAGTAATATGGACCAGACAAGGGAACAACCGGCAGGCGAATTGAATCAGCCGGAGGCAAAACAGTTCAAGGCGACCCTTCTGACAAGCCCCGAGGGCTGTCTATTGCTTGTCGGAGTTGCCCTGGCATTCATTTTCGCTGTCTGGCTTGGGGTGAAGCTGCTGTTTTCGCCGGAGGAATTCCAGGTTCTTATTGGAATGACCGCGACGGAAATTATGTTCGGTCGGGCCGCAGCCATGGCCTTCGGATATTCCTTGGGTCTTGAGCATAGCATGGTTATTCCACTCTGTATGATAATAGAGACTATTCTGGTGCTGGTTTTCTATCCGCTGTTTGTGTTTAGCTGGCGGCATCTTCTCGTGACCAATTGGCTCAAGAGGATATTCGAGCGCACGCATAAAGTCGCAGAGGCCCATAAGGACAAGGTCCAAAAGTACGGCGTCATCGGGTTATTTGCCTTTGTGTGGTTTCCTTTCTGGATGACGGGCCCGGTGGTCGGATGCGTGATTGGATTTCTGCTGGGCATACGAGTGTGGCTGAATATGGCCGTTGTTCTCGCCGGGACTTATGCGGCGATTCTGGGCTGGGCGTTCTTTCTGCGTCATTTCCACGAGCGGGTGGCGTCCTACAGTTCGTACGCCGCCATGCTCCTTATGGGCCTGCTGTTCATCATTATCATTTTGGGGCATCTCCTGCACCGGATTCTTCGATAAAACAAGGATTAGATTTTACCCTGCATTGGACCTGCTTGCGATGCTTTGCCGGTCATTGGTGTGGACACTATATAGTCACAAGGGTACAATGAACATTGACAGAACTGGTCAAGGGAGCAGAAGAACTATGAACCGATCAAAATTCAAAATCCGATGCCTACTGTTACTACTGGTTATGGTCAATGTATCGCCTCCGCTAACCGGCGTCGGCCGCAGCGCAAAAAGCGAGGTCACATCCGAACGCATCTTCAGAGCCGGATCTGCGGTCAGCAATATCACGCCGCCGTTGGATGAGGCTATTGTGGGAGGCTGGAACTCGCCGCCGGCAGAACACGTGCACGATGAATTGTACGCCAGATGCCTGGTGCTCGATGACGGCCAGAACCGGATGGCTTTTGTGGTTTGTGACAGCCTGGGCATCGCACGCGAAGTCTGCGATGCCGCCGGGCAAATCATAAAAGACAAGATTGGCATAGCGACGGGGAGCATAATGATCTCGGCCACACATACACACTCTTCTGTCACAGCGACGGGTGCGAATCGGCTCATTCGGGATGGAGAATTGAGCAGCTACCAAAAGTTTCTTGTGGCGCGGATCGCTGACGGCGTGCGACGGGCGGTGAACAATCTGGAGCCGGCCAAAGTCGGCTGGGGCAGCGGGCACGAGGCTACGCAGGTGTTCAACCGGCGTTATTTCATGAAGCCCGGTACGCCGACCCCAAATCCTTTCGGTGGCGAGGACAAGGTCATCATGAATCCCGGCCGGGGCAACCCGAACATTCTCAAGGCGGCCGGCCCGACAGATCCGCAGGTTGCGTTCCTGTCCGTTCAGTCGGTCTCCGGCCGGCCGATAGCATTGCTGGCGAACTACTCGCTTCACTACGTCGGTCCCAGTGCAGGTGCGGTGATTTCTGCAGACTACTTTGGAGTCTTTGCCGACCGAATCCAGCAATTATTGGGTGCCGACCGAATCGACCCTCCTTTTGTTGGCATCATGTCCAACGGGACCAGTGGGGACATCAATAATATCGCATGGCTTGAAAAGTCGCAGAGGCGATATGCCCCATACGAAAAGATGCGAGAGGTGGCCGATCTCGTGGCACGGGCTGTTTACGAGGCGCATAAGAAGGTCGAGTTTCACGATTGGGTCCGACTGGGCGCCGGGCAAGAAGAGCTGACTCTTGCCGTTCGCAAGCCGACCGAAGAGCAGTTGGCCTATGCTCGCAAAATCATGGACAAGCCTGAAGATGCCAAGCCGTATCACAGGCACGAGAAAGTGTACGCCGGGCGCACCATGCAGATGCATGAGTCCCCGGACGAGGTCTCCGTGGTTCTACAGACATTCCGTGTGGGCGGCCTTTGCATCTGTACGATTCCGTTCGAGGTATTCGTAGATATTGGCCTGGAGATTAAGGCGAAAAGTCCGTTCGAGCAAACGTTTGTCATATCACATGCCAACGGCAGCTACGGCTATCTGCCGACGGTTGAACAGCACGAACTTGGCGGCTATGAGACATGGCTGGGGACGAACCGCGTTGAGATCCAGGCAGCGCCAAAGATAGTTCGCACGCTAATGCGTATGTCCGAGAAGTTGGAATGATTGAGGATTGGTTGGCCGCACCCGACCCTATTTTGTAAAAGGCAGGTGGTAGTAATGATCGAGCTGCTGAGAGCCCGAAGGAGCATCAGGAAGTACACGGATAAGAGCATTGAGCCGGAGAAGATAGAGATACTGAAGGAAGCGGTCCTGCGGTCGCCTTCGTCAAGGAACATAGACCCCTGGGAATTTGTCTTCGTGACCGACCGGGAACTTCTGAAGCAACTGGCTTTGTGTAAGCCGCATGGAGCTAAGTTTCTGGAGCGGGCTGCCCTTGGCATTGTTGTATGTGCCGACGGCTCCAGGAGTGACGTATGGGTAGAAGATTGCTCTATTGCGTCGATTCTCCTTCAGATGGTTGCGCAATCCATAGGCCTGGGCAGTTGCTGGATACAAATAAGAAACCGGATGTTTGACGACAAGGTCACTTCGGAAGAGTACATAAAGGGCCTGCTGAACGTGCCGGACCATATGAAGATCCAGTCAATCATGGCCATAGGATATCCGGCGGAAAAAAGAGAGCCGCTTGGGCAAGATGCTCTCAAGTACGAAAGGGTTCACATCAACGGCTATTGACGGGGCGGAGATAAAGAACCGGGACAATCATCAAATGTGCCACGGCGCGCGCATCGAACGGGCGAGCAGACGGTTCGCGGCTTCGTCGCCTATGAACTCCTCGGCGGCCGGGTCCCATTTCAGGGAGCGCTGCAGCATGTATGCAATGATAGTCAGATGTCCGAGCGATGCGCCCCGATGGCCGATCTCCTCGTGGCAACTCGGTTGCCGACGCGTCCGGATACACTCGAACCAGTTTGCGTGATGGTTGTTTTCGCCGGGATTCACCTGCCGTGTCTTCAGCTTCATCTCTTCGAACAGGGTCTCCGGTCCGCCCTCGATTTGTCCGCCGGTCGTCATTGAGGTGACCCAGCCCCGCTCTCCTACGAACACACCGCCGAAATTTCCCGCCAGCCGGGCCGTTTCTGGAACTGCTTTATAGAGGTCCTTGACCATCGCCCAGTTATCGACCATGTGAAGGAGTGTGCCGTTGGCGTATTTGCAGGTGAGCGTAGGGTACTGCCCACTGTTAGGATGAATGAACTCCACCGGCCCGCTGTTCTCGGCGCCAAGTGCGTACTGAATCACATCGGCGCTGTGCGAATGGTGCCATGTCACCGAGACGGCGCCGAAATCATCGCAAAACGACCACGGCACCACGCCCGGCGACGGGTTAATGTGGTAGAGGCTGTTATAGGGATGCCATGCGGCCGGGCCGACCCACAGGTCCCAGTCCAGACCTTCAGGAACCGGCTCGGCCGGTAAGGGGACATCCACCGGCACGTATGAACGGCCGCACGTCTTGGCGTCCATGCCCTGGGCGTAGGGCTTGAAGCGAGCTGCTCCAAGAAAACCGGCCAGGCTGGTCCACAATGTGAAGACAGACTTGACCTGGCCCAGCCCGCCCGAACGCACAAACTCGCAGACCTGCCGGACCGTCGGAATCGAGCGGTACTGGGTCCCGGTCTGGAAGACTCGGCCGTACCTGCGCACCTCTTCGACCAGCCGGCGCCCCTGCCGAACTGTTATCGAAATGGGTTTTTCGCAGTAAACATCCTTGCCCGCTCTGGCCGCTTCGATTGCCTGAAGTGTGTGCCAATGGTCGGGCGTGACGATAACGACGGCGTCAATGTCCGTCCGGGCCAGAAGCTCGCGGTAGTCGTTATATGCAGCGCAGCCTTGATAGCTGCCGCGGGAACTCTCGGCGGCGTAAGTTTCCTCCACGAGGCGCTTGCCGTCCTCTCGCCGGGAACGATCCACGTCGCATACGGCCAGCACCTGGACTTCCCGGTCCCCTGCCAACCGGCGCAAGTGGCCGCTGCCCATCAATCCTTTGCCGATCAAGCCCACCGTGATGCGTTCGCTCGGAGCCACATTCCCTTCCGTGCCCCGTGCCGGGGAGGAAACGATCCACGGCGAGCTGATTAGTCCTGAAAACGCAGCCGCGTGTTTCAGGAACTGTCGCCGATTGACCCCGTAAGTGCTTTTTACCTTAGAATTATTCATTTGCGTCATGATTCACCGTGCTTTTCCAGTTTCATGCTTACATTGTTGAAGAAGTCAACGCATCGCGCCACCTCGGGCATCGACTCGAACCAGTTGTAAGAATATTCGAGGCCGAACATAGTGGGCCTGATGCCCAGGCGGTGGATTTCTTCGATAAACTTCTCCGTCCTGCCCGCACCCGTTCCCCAGGGCACGTCGTGACCCTCGCTGCTCAGCTCGTTCAGGTCGTGCATTTGTACGGTAATCAGGCGATCTTTGAGTGTGCTTACTGCTTTGATCGGGTCGATGCCGGACCGCATCCAATAGCCAAGATCGCCGCAGGCACCGATCCGTTTGCTCCGGCCCCGGCAGACCTCCAGGATGCCCTCAGGTTGCCAATACTTCGGCGACAGCTCCCGGCCGTGGTTGTGAATGGCCACGTTGATTTCATACTCGTCGCAGAACTTCTCGATCGTATCCAGAGCCTCCGGCACCGGCTCCGACATGAAAGTTTCGATGCCGATCTTCCGCCCGAACTCGAAGATTTTGCGACAGCCCGCTTCATCGCCGGGGATCAGGTGGATGTAATAGGTCAACATGCGCACGCCGGCCGAATCCAGTTTAAGCCGGATCTGCTTCAGCTCGTCGTCGGTCAGTTGGTCGTCGAAGTTCTTTTGGATCTCGTCGCTGACCTTCTGGACGTTCAGGCCGCCCATAAATGGCAGGCCGAGTTGAGCGGTCTTCTCGATCGCCTCGAACAGCGTGTATTTGTTAAACGTGTAAGCCTCGACACCCAGGCGCCAGCCTAATTTCTCCTGGGCGCGGATAGCCGGCGTCAGCTTGGCGTTTGGCGTCGTGGGCGCGGCTAAGTCGCCCAAGGCGAACTGTGTCGCCGCGAGATAGAATTGAAGCATCTTCGGATCCCAGAAGACGTATGGATTGTGCCCGATCGTGCAGTAGAAGATGCGTCCTTTGCCGTACTGCCGGACCCATGCCAGCGCGTAGTCGTTGTCCTCGCGGATGCAGTTGCCGCGGGGCTGTCCCTGGAACTGCGTCTTGTCGGTGTCGATGCTCATCAGCACCCGGACCCTGTCTCTCGAATAAGGCTCGTGGACTCGAAAGAACTCATCCCGATAATCGAAGTCCCGGCCGCCGAACGGTTGATTGACGGGATGATCGGGTTCGTCGAGTTTTATGAAGACGTGCTCGTCGCTGTCGCGGTGGTTGGCGCCGCGTGCGCCGAGCATTACGCCGAACTCCGGCCAGTCCTCGCGAGCGCCTGGCCAGAAGGTGAAGGCCGCGGTCGTGCCGTGAACGCCGAGGAGCCCCCCGCCGCCATAGACGAATTCGACAAGGCTCTGCCTTAACGCGGGGTCTTCAAACAGATTGCCCACTGTGTTGTTCAGAAAGACGGCGTCAAAACGCCTCAGATTATCCGGCTTGAATACGGATGGGTCCTTGCTGACAACAGTCTCAAAAGCGCCGGTTCTCTCGCCCATCAGCGTAAAAGCCGTGCTGGCGGTGGGTATGGAACCGTGCCCGCCGTAGCCGACGTTGAGTTCGAATATCAACAGCCTGCGATGCTTGCGAGGTGAAGCGAAGGCTTTGGCTGGAATCGCCGCCTCGATACGCTGCCGCTGCGAGGCTTCGGCGGCGAGCGCAAACCGCGGCGCTGCGAATATTCCGGCCGCGGCAACTGTGCCGCCCAGGAAATTACGCCGCGTAATGATGTGCGTCTGTTCTGTTGCTTTCTGCATAGGATTCATTTTTCCTTTCCTTTTTTCACGCCGTCGATCTGTACTTCTCCGACGTCTCTTAGCACCAGTGCTTCTGTTGCATCGGTCAGCCGCGGATACTTGAAATCTGTAAGTTTTAGTCGCTCTACGCCGTCGCAGATAAGTACCGGCCGCTTATCTTCCTTTTCGCATCGCAGCCGGACATTGTCGAAGTCGAGATTCTGCACATTCTTTGCGTAGAATCCCCATGCCGGCAACGGCCTGGCATCCACGCCCGGCGATTTCACCTTTGTCTCCGCCTGTTCCAGAGAGCCCCCACCTTTGCATTCGATAGTCACGTCTCGAAAGACCACACTTGTGAATGGCGATTCCGCCCAGCTTTCGACCGAGGATGCGGCCCGATACACGCCGGTGGCGCTCACACGATTGACGACGATGCTGCCGGCTGTGTTGCCGGGCTTTAGCGAGAAGTGAAACGGCGTCGAGACGTTGTGCATGACGATATCGGAAATCAGCACGTCGTCGAGGCTGCCTTCCGTGGCGTCCCAGGCGCCGGGTTGAAGGTTGAGGCCGGCAAGCATATTGTGTCGCTTCGACGTGCGATGCGGATGAATGCCGGGGCCGTAAAAGAGACAGTCGTGAATAATCAGGTGCTTTGCCGGGCCGATGAGCCGAATTCCGTTACACGATGAATTCACGATGCAATCGGAGATCAGTGTATTTTCCCAGTAACGACCCGCGATTGAGTCGTCGCCGGTGAAGAACTCACAGCCGATGATACTCACGTCCCGGCATGGCCGATCGGGACCGCCGCGGAAATGCGCGCCGTCCCAGCCGCCGATGAACTTAACGTTGCGAATGTCAACGCTGTCGCTGACCATGAAAAAGATGGCGTAGTTAGCCGAGTCTGTGAAGCAGACGTCGCGCACGGTGACCTTACGGCAGTTGACGAAGACGAACGTGTGCGGCCCGCGCATTTTTTCTTCGCCGGTAGGATCGAAGACTTTGTTGCCGTCGATCACGCCCTGTCCCGCAATCGCGATATCTTCCAGCCCGTCGCCGAGGATTAACGCCCTGTGCCATTTACCCCACTTGGCCTCGGGCAGGGAGGCCGGCGGAGTTGGATGCTGATATTGGTCGAGGTCGGTCGTCCCGACCAGCGTGGCGCCGGCTTCGAGAAAGAGCGTCACGTGGCTCTTGAGATGTATCGTGCCGGAGAGGTATCTGCCGGGTGGAAAGCGGACTTGCCCGCCTCCCGCCGCCGCACACGCCTCGATTGCCTTCTGGATGGCGGGCGTTTCGAGCGTGGCGCCGTCCCCAGCCGCACCGTAGTCTCGAATGTCGAACACTCCGGTCGTTGAAGCAGTCACTGCCTCAGTACCGACAATCAAGCCGGCAGCGATGAGTAACGGCGTGACGACCCTCAACAGATAGCGCTGATGATAAGCCATGTTCGCCTCCAAGTTTAATCTTTAACAACCGGCGCGGTATTCTCGGCGTTTGTTATGCCCGGCGGCAATTCCATTATCCGGATATTGCGGAAATGGATTTCGGCACCTTCGGATTCCAGGCAGATGTAGCCCTTCTTGACCGATGCATTGCTGATTCCGTTTACGAACTTGCCGTTCACCGACAGCTTCACGACGCCGTCAACGCAGACCACGACGTATGTGTTCCACTGCCCTTTTCCTTTGCAGCGGTTCTCGATGGACTTGCTGCGGCTGCCGCGCGGGTTGTCCGGGGTAGTTTGCAGACCGCCTGCACCAAAGACTTCGCCGTGCACGTAGGCGATAGGCGGCAGCGTCCCGTCCTTTTGCTTGTGCTGATTGACCCAGTCGAGTTCCAGCATCTGAACTTCGAGCCCCTTAGGCAGTTGTTTGCCTTCGGGCACGCTTCCCTCGCTCCAGACAAACGTGCCGCTATTGCCGCCCGCCTCCATGTGTCTCCATTCGATATGCAGGATGAAATTCTCGTACTGCCGGTCTGTGCGCATGACCCCTATCGGGTGACCGGTGCAGACGATCATTCCGTCTCGCACCGCCCACGTGTCTTTGGCCGTATTCACGTTTACCCATCCCGACAAGTCTTTGCCGTTAAAGAGATTGCGAAACTCCAGCGGTTCGGCGGCTTGCGCCCGACAAGTCGCGCACAAAAGGAAGACCGTGACGCACATAAGCACTCTTGCTTTGTCTTTCATGGTTTTTTCTCCATCTTCGTTTCTGTTTTCAGTTGGAACTCTGTTTCGCCGCAAGACGATTGACAGAGCCAATCGATCTGAGCGGCACGGAATCTCGTCGGAGTCCAAATACCCGGACAAGTCATTTGATGAATCAACACGGTAGCACAATTCCGAGAAATTTCAAGCCTTTATGACAATCGTCAATACGGCCTTGTTTTACCCGGTATGGCGCAGGCGTAAAGGCCGTCTGCGCCGGCTTTGACGGGCGCCTCGGCATCCCATGCGTAGCGCTCCGGGCCCAGGTCGGTATCGGATTTCATCGCCTCGTCCCACGTGACGACTTGCCCCGAGTACGTTGCCATCCGGCCGAGGATGGCCGTCATGGTGCTGGCAACCCCGTAGTCGCCTTCATTGTAGGGTCGGCCTGCGTCCAGAGCGGCGAAAAGGTCGTCGTGTTCGGCCTGGTGGCCGGCGACGCCTTGATCGAACCGCAGCGGTTTCTGTCCATGCAGACTCAACACGCCTTTGCCCAAATCGGCCTCGCCCTTAGTGCCGTGAGCAATCCCGCCGAAGTAATTCCAGACGTTTGGGATGTGTCGGCAGAACAGAAACATCTTCGTGCCGTCACCGTAGGTGTACTCGACGGCGTGGTGATCGTAGATTTCACCGTGGTCGGGTCCGACTCGGACCTGCCGTCCTCCCGTCCCCTGGGCTTCGACCGGGTGAGCTTCCCTGCCCTTGGCCCAATTGACGAGATCGAGCGCATGGACGGTCTGCTCGACAATCAGGTCGCCGCAAAGCCAGTTGAAGTAATACCAGTTGCGCATCTGGTACTCCATTTCGCTCTGAGCGGGCTGGCGCGGGCGCACCCACACGCCGCCGGTATTGCCGTATGCTCGCAGGAAAGTGATTTGACCTATCGCTCCATCGTGAACTCGCTCGACTACCTCGCGGGAGCTGTTCTGGTGGCGAATGTTCAGGCCCACAGCTACGGCCAAGTTCTTTTCCTTCGCCTGCTCGTTGGCGGCGATCACTCGCCTGATGCCTGGTGAATCCACGGCGACAGGTTTCTCCATGAACACATGTTTGTTCGCCTTGACCGCCGCTTCGAAGTGGAGAGGCCGGAACCCAGGCGGCGTGGTCAAGAGCACCATATCTACATCCGAGTCGATGACGGCTGCGTATGCATCCATGCCAACGAATCGTCGTCCGCGCGGCACGTCCATGCGATCGGGGTGCTTCTTTGAAACGGCCTGATAGCTTTGTTCGAGACGATCTTCGAACGCATCGGCCATGGCCACGAGTTTGGCCCGTTTACAGGCATTGAGCGCCTGCACTGCCGCCCCGGTGCCGCGCCCGCCACAGCCAATCAGACCGATTTTCATTGTTCCAGTGCCGGCCGCATAGGCCCTGGCTTGCAGGCCTGCCGTCAGTGCCGTCACAGATGCCGCCGTCGCCGAATTTTTGAGGAATTGCCTTCGTGAAATCCCATCTGTTCCTGGTTTATCTGCCGTTCTCATTGACTCTCCTTTCCGTTTGGTGTTTCTGGATTGGCCTTTCGTATTCTATTATGCCGGGCAGACGCTTTCGTATCTACACCGAGAAGAAACAGGCTTCAGTCAGGGTATATTACACGGGATGAGCAATAATTGCCATACTTTGCAGGCAACGGAACGGGCAAGAAGGATCAGGATCAGGTGGTTGACAAACCAGTTAGCGTGCCTCATAATCCAGCGAAGTTATCTTTCTGTTCTGTGTTGGAGAAGGGAACATTGTCGGATTAATTTTATCAGGAGGACCAGAAGCGATGAGAATCCCGGGCAGTCGAGAGGATATGAGCCGTCGCGGTTTTCTGCGATTTTCGGCGGCGTGCACAGCGGGCGTTATCCTGCCCTCTGTTGGAAGTTGCAGTCAGGGCGCCAAAAGCAATGAGGCCAAGGTCAAACGGCCGAATATCGTCTTCATACTTGCCGACGACTTAGGTTGGGCGGATGTCGGCTATCATGGCTCACAAATCCGCACGCCCAATATCGACCGTTTGGCCGCGCAAGGCGTCCGCTTCAGGCAGCACTACGTGATGGCGACCTGCACTCCGACGCGGGTAGGGCTTATGACCGGCCGCTATCCGAGCCGCTACGGCGTACTGTCGCCTGCCTACGGCAAAATTTTCAACGATGACACCGTCACTCTGGCGATGGCCATGCGAGACGCGGGATACTCGACCAGCATAACCGGAAAATGGCATATGGGATCTCCGCCGGAATTCACG
>JBDREF010000110.1:0-12657 GCA_043820045.1 Planctomycetota bacterium
ACGGCTTAATATCATTTCTCCAATAGTCGGCATGATACCAGTCGCCGTCTTTGTTCCATACTTTGGTCACAATGTCAATGTCACCATCGCCGTCCACGTCGCCGAGCACGGCATCGTGCCAGCCGGGGTTGTCGATGTGGATTACCACCGGCGCAAAGGATGGGACCTTCGAGCCGGAGTTCTCCCAGATCACGCCGCGCTCTTTCAACCCCACCGGCTTCATAGCGATCTTGCCCTGCGCCTCCATGTAGGTGTCGGGGTCTTCCTGCTCCCCGGCGAAGATGTCCAGATCGCGGTCGAAGTCGGCTACGCCAAGCGAATGGAACGACCCTGTTCCGGGTACGTCCCCGCCGGCCGTCGGCGGATCGGCAAGCTGATGCCGGGTCCAGTCGGCGCCCTTATTGTGGTTCTGTACCCAATACACGTGCGAAAGCCCGGTATCGCAATCACTATATACAATGTCATTCAGGCCGTCTTTGTCGATGTCAGCCACGCAACATCGCGTGCTCGTTCCGTACGATGCGTTCTTCACCGCCAGGTGCGGCCATGTGTGATGTTTCCACGTTCCCTCGCCGCTTCCGGGGTTCTCGAACCAGTAGCCTGGAATCACGACGTCGCCATCGCCATCGCCGTCCAGATCGCCGATGCCATTGGGTGCCGTACCGCCGTGGTTCTCGCCGAGGCCGCCGATGACCGTTTGTTTCATGCCGCGGGCCGGGTCGTACCAAGAGACGGTTTTTCCATCGTAGGCCAAGACATCAACGCGGCCGTCGCCGTTGACGTCGCCGCAGAGAACATCGTGGCCCTCGCCGGGGTAACTGTGGGCTTGCCACGGCGTGTCCGGACTGGCGGCGAGATTGCCTGGATTCTTGAACCACACCCGTGAATATACGGCGTCCACCAGGCCGTCCAGGTCGCAATCGACCTGCGTCGCTCCAAGCTGTTTGTCCATCGTGTCGTGAACTGCCATCGTATGCCTGACCCACTTCGAGTCGTCCATCCGCTGGAACCAGTAGGCCGTCTTCGTCTCGCGACGCGAGAGGCTGAAATCCAGATCGCCATCGCCGTCGAAATCCGCCAGAGGAGTCCCTCCCGTCCCCCAAGCCGAGCCGGGCAGCCGCTCGGCGATAGTAAAGTGCGTCCAGTCGCCAGCCTCAATCTTCGCATCGACACGGGAGCAAAGACAAGCCGCAAGTCCCACGGCCAGCACGACAAATCCAAATCGTCCGCGCCTCACAATACCGCCGGCTAAATTGTAACCACCCATCATAAAACCTTTCCGTTAGGTGTATCAATCCTGACTAATTCGGTTAAATAGTAAGACATTCACCATGTTTCCGCAATACGCAATGCTCGCCCGAACGTTTCTGCAGAACGTCACGTTGGGCGGATAGCACACGCTGGATGCTGATAGGTGATGTTCTTCCAGGCGAACAATTTCGCTATAAAGCCGTACTCTGAAGATACTCAACTATTTTATGTATATGTGTTGAAGGATTACAATCGCTCAGGTCTTCAGAGTCGTTGTGCTGTTCTTTTAATACCTCTTTGGATCGCTTGATGGCCTCACCGGTTTTGGGGTACACAACGTCAAAGATTGTAGTATCATTCTCACAATAACTGGAATGTTGTTGCCTTAATGCTGATTTTACTTCTCGGCTTGTGCCGAATGGAGCACCGGTTTTCCTGAAATGTAATATATACCAATACTCGAAGCATGGATTGCTTAAGATAAGTTCCAATTTGTTGTCTCTTGCCTTGTTAACGGCTCTTGGGAGGGATTCTGCTTTAGGTGCTTCAACGTCAATGACGCAATATACCACATCGTACGCAGCTCTCGTTAGGCTCTTCTTCGCAACATGTTTTCTTTCCGCTCTCAATTCAATCGCACGGTCCACAACGGTAATAGGTGCGGCGCCTTCTCCGACAATTTCAACATCCACCATAGCCAATCGTAAGCTGTTTTTCAAGGCATTGAAATATAGAGGTTCCGTTTTGCTGCCTTCAGAGACAATGAGAATGCTTCTCCGCGTTTCTTTGAATCCTTGCGGGCGCTTGTAGGAGTCTATATTTCTCTGTTTTCTACTGACCATGTAGCTTGAACGCCTCGATGATCGGGATGGCTCCGTACCTGCCGGAGAGATACCCCCTCTGCATAGCTTCACCCTTTCGCGGCTTATAGTCCAACATCGAATATAAACGGGTACCGCCGTGCTCATCCTTCTCGGTAAACCATATTTGATCTCGCCTGAATAATTCCGGATCTAAAAGTGTAGTGTCATGTGTCGCAAAAATCAATTGTGCCCCCGTTTCTTCATGCGCTGGATTCTGAAAAAACCTGATCAATTCACGTGTAAGCAGCGGGTGAAGGCTTGCCTCCAACTCGTCAATGAAGACTGTCATGCCAGTAGCAACTGCTTCCAACCATGGCCCAGAAAGCTCGAAAAATCTGCGTGTTCCGTCTGACTCTTCTTCCATTGGGAGAAGAACTTCCTTGCCTGTCTCTACATCCTTGTGGAGCATTTCCACTTTGATCTGCTTGCGTTCCCTGAAATACACTGACAATGTATCCCTAAGACTCTCAGGCATCTCCGCCAAGAATTTGGGCTCAGTAGTCTTTGCTTTATTAACCTTCAGTCCGTGTATTCCCAGATCAGCATCTTGCAGGCACGATTCAACGAATCCATACAGATCTTCTTTGATTTTCTCGTCATCTTCTGCCATCAACAACATTTCAGCCGTGACCGGTGCCCAAGTGGTGCCGGCCGGCATAACTCGCAACTTTTTTCTGAACCAATCATACACGATAGTTAGCTGTTCATTATTCCATTGAGCCGCTGCAGACAGAAATAAAACGTTGTCTCGCGTCTTATCCTTCAGTTTCTCTCTTTCCCCTTTCAAAAAAGAACCAAATTTCCAATTATCTCCATTGGCTTTTCGTTCATACCATATCTGTGCGCGGCCTTTCGGATATGCCAAGAGCCATTCATCGTGAATTCGTTCGCTGGTTGCACTAAAGCCATACTGATAGCGGACGCCATCGTGGTAAAAAGTCATCTCGAATGTGCTTGGTTTCTTTTGCGATTCGCGGTCAAATAAGAATGGTTGCACGGGCAGTTTCTTGCCGGGTTGGTAATCTGCTGATAGCAGGACCATGTCTCTCATAACATCTGCTGCTTTGATGAAACTACTTTTGCCGGATGCGTTTGGTCCATAGATGCCAACGGTTTTCAGGAGTCGCAATTTGCCTTGCTCAGCACAGTTTTCGGCCAATTGTGTATCGCTGCTTGTGACAAGCCTGAGCGTCTGTTCTTCGCGGAAAGACCTATAATTGGCCACCTTGAATTCAACTAACATTTGTTTTTCCTTATAATATAAGGGCGACTTTCGCAATCTTCCTGCGCAAATTAGCTTTGCATTCGATTTTGGACTTAATTAAGAATATCGGACAAAATTGAGTCCTGCAAGAGTATTTCTGAGCATAAACGACAGAAATCTGAAAAATCGGCTCTTAACCCCCGCTGAACAGCCGATCTCTGGTCTCTAATCCCCAATTCATATCCTTCTGTGTGTGAATTTTTTTTTATTGGGTCCGGAGTAGTCGGCTACTGTTTGGCCGGAGCCTAATAATCTCCACTTGTAGATCAGGAGGCCTTCGAGTCCTACGGGGCCTCGGGCGTGGATTTTGTTTGTGCTGATTCCGACCTCGGCGCCGAGGCCGTATCGAAAGCCGTCGCTGAATCGCGTGCTGCAGTTCCAAAGTACATTCGCCGAATCGACCAGGGCCATGAAGCGCTCGGCCGTATCTTTGTTCGCGGTGACGATCGCGTCCGTATGGCCTGAGCCGTAACGGTTTATGTGCTCGATTGCGGCATCGGCGCCGTCAACGACCTTTATCGAGAGGATGTAGTCCAGGTACTCCGCCGACCAGTCGTCTTCGGTTGCCGGTTTTACGTCGATAATTGCAGCGGTTCTTTCGCAGCCGCGCAGCTCCACGCCTTTTTGCTCCATAGCGGCCTTGATTTTCGGCATGAAATCCCCGGCAATCCCGGCATCGACCAGCAGGGTCTCGGCGGCGTTGCAGACCGCGACGTACTGGCACTTGGAATCGACGGCGATATTCACCGCCATTTCGAGGTCGGCCTCGCCGTCGACATAGACGTGGCATATCCCGTCGGCGTGCCCGAGGACGGGGATATTGGTATTGTTCATTATGTAGCGGACGAATTCGTTCGAGCCGCGCGGAACGACCAGGTCGATGTACTGATCCAGAGCCAACATCGCGGCGACGTCCTCGCGCGTTTCGAGCAGTTGAATCCAGCCGGCGGGCAGGCCGGCATTCTCGCTCGCTTCGGCAATCACGTCTGTGAGAACGCGATTGGTTTTGGCCGCCTCGCTTCCGCCTTTTAGCAGTACGGCGTTGCCGCTTTTGAGGCACAGCGTCGAGATTTGCACGAGTGCATCCGGCCGTGATTCGAAGACCACGCCGATGACGCCGATGGGGCAGCTTACCTTGTACAGCTCCAGTCCGGCGTCGAGTTCCGTGGCGGTTATGGTCCTGCCCACGGGGTCGTCGAGCTTGATCAAGCTCTCGATGCCGGCTATTGTCTGTGCTATCTTGTCTTCGTCGAACTTGAGGCGTTTGAGCAGCGGGGCGGCCAGATTATCCTTCTCCGCGGCGGCAAGGTCCCGGCTGTTGGCCGCGACGATTTCGGCGCTGCGCCGCCTGATGGCGTCGGCTATCCGGGCCAGGGCGTTGTTTTTCGTCTCAGTATCGACGGCCGCCAGCCGAATCGAGGCTGACTTGGCCGCAGCAGCTATTTCGGTTATATTCATTTTACTTGACCAACAGTTGTTGACGATTTATAATCAAATAGTAAATAATAAATCGTAAATAGTCAATTACGAATGCGGGCGTAGCATAACGGTAATGCACTGGCCTTCCAAGCCAGCTACGTGGGTTCGACACCCATCGCCCGCTTTTGTTTTTCGCCATCGGGCGTGACAGCCTCACTCGGAATCAGGCAAATCCCTTAACGAATACGCAGGTGCCAAGACCGCAGATGCCCTTGCCGCATTCTTGCCGTAAAGGCAGACTTTGGGTCAAATTGCAGGGCGAGTCGCCGCTGTTGGAAACCGGGCGAAAAAAATTGCCGAAGTCCCCAAAGTTATCGTATCCCCGTAAGCGCTTGTCTTGGCCGGAATTAGCACCTCGCAACGACGGTCCTATAATAGAATTTTCCAGAAAATCCCAAAAAAGTGGGACTGATTGTTGACGTGGTGGGAGAAAGTGGTATAATTGCCCACCTGTAATGAACTCAGTGGGAATGATGCCATGCTTTTACTAACAGGCGAATACCAGCACGTGGTTGACAGCAAGAGCAGAGTCCTCATCTCCAACAAGCTGAGGAATCAGATTGATGTCGATGAGCATGGCAGTAATTTCTATCTTGTCCTCGGCGCCAACGGGATACTTTGTCTTTATCCGGAGAAGTATTTCGAGCAGGTGGCTTTGTCTGTGGCGCCCGGGGCGGCGGCGCCCGACGAGGCCGTGGTGTTCGAGCGAATGAGTTTCGCCTTGGCCAGCAAGGTGGAGCTGGACGGGCAGGGACGGATCCTTCTGAATGACAGGTTGCGAAAGAGGGCCGCTCTTAAGGACCATATCACGCTTGTCGGCGTTCGGGACCACATTGAGTTGTGGAACAGTGAGAGCTGGGAACAATATGTTTCCGACCACATGGGCCAGTATCAGAGACAAGTATCGCAGGCACGGCAGATTGTCCTGCAGAAACAGAATGACGAACTTTGACCTTTGGAGACAAGAAAAAAATGATTGGAACGGATTCGAACCATTTTAAGATTGTAGCTGAAAGTCTCGCCGGCGAAAGGGGGGTGGACGAACAGACCTTCACCTCCCTGACGGTTCTCGACGAAAGACTTGAACGGCTGAATGAACTCGGCGGAGCTTTTTCCGGCATCGGATTCTCGGAGGACGCAAAGAAGCTCCTGCGCCGTAAGAATGCGGTTGCGGTGAGTTGAGCAGGAGTTTCGCAGCGCCGATCCGGTACTTTTGCATGGCGGCGATTTGCCGGGGTGCGGCGCGATACGATTGATTGATGGATCGAAATTGCAGAGAAGTGGATGGTTTGAATGTAGAGCATATTCCGGTTCTTGCCGAGACGTTAGCTGAGCAGATAAGCTTGCCATCGGATGGCGTGATGGTCGATGCGACCATCGGACAGGGAGGTCACAGTTTACTGTTCGGCAAAACTTTGGGCCCCGAGGCAGTTCTCATTGGTTTGGATGCTGACAAGAACGCTGTCCAAGGGGCCCAGGTTAAATTAAAGGCCCTTACGTGCAAGGTTGTCATCATTCATTCAAATTTCTCCCGGATTGGCGAGCAGCTCGTCGGCCTGGGCATAGAAAAAGTTGACTTCATATTAGCCGACCTGGGTGTTTCATCGTCCCAGCTTGCCGACGCCGAATTTGGGCTTAGTTTCCAGGTAAATATGCCGCTGGATATGAGAATTGACAAAAGATTGAAGCGTACCGCTGCCGATATAGTTAATGAATTGGACGAAAAATCGTTAGCTGACCTGATTTACGAGTTCGGTCAGGACAGGGGCTCGCGAAGGATCGCGCGTTTTATTGTGCGCGAACGCAGGACTGAGAAGATAACCACGACAGGCCGACTGGCGGATATAGTTTGCAGGGCTTTGGGCAGGCCGGGCCGATGGAGCAGGATACACCCGGCAACCAGAACCTTTCAAGCACTGAGAATCGCAGTCAACGAGGAGCTGGAGAATCTGAAGGAACTGCTCGCTGCGGCACCGAGCTTGCTGAAAAAGGATGGTTACGCAGCAATTATAAGCTTTCACAGCCTGGAAGACAGGTTAGTCAAGAACGATTTCAGGCAGAATAAAGATGCCGGGATCTACAGGCTTATTACGAAAAAGCCGATTGTGCCGACGCGGGAGGAAATCGCTGAAAACCGGCGTTCAAGAAGTTCGAAACTGAGGATTGCGCAAAGACTATAAGGTGGTCGTGCAATGCACACGAGGAAACGGAGTTTCGCTATGACTTCAGATGCGAAAATTGGGTTATTATTGGGTTTGGTCTTCATATTTGTAATTGGGTTTGTGATTAACGGCCTGCCTTTCTTCCGCAACGCCGCAAGCAACAGCAGTGAACTGACGACAAACATGGTCAGTTCGCCGGACAGCTCGCTGGGCATCGGCCCGAGGACACGCGATGTTCCGGAAGTTTTCGGCGTGTCTTCGCCGCTGGAGGAACGGGCGGCAACCGAGACCACAAGGCCCGAGCAGCAGGAGGCAGGGCACGAAGTCCGGTCTATAATTCCGATTCCGGCGGATATTGCGAATTCGTCCGGTGTGCCTGAGACGAGCGTCACAGAGCAGCAGAGTGAGCCGGTCGCCGCGGCCCCCCCGGCCCAGGACCTGGCCGAAGTTGCCAAGCCCGAGCTGGCCCGGCCCGAGCCTCCGAAGCCGCAGCCGGTGAAGCGGGCGGTCGCCCAGGTCTATGTGGTTGCCGATGGCGATAACCTGGCGGCAATCGCCAAGAAGTTCTACGGGGAGGATGAGGGCAACAAAATGGCGAATATCGAGAGGATATTCGAGGCCAACCGTGCCGTGATGAAATCAATCGACCGACTCGACATTGGGCAGAAGCTGGTGATACCGCCGCCGGACTCCGGGCCTAACGAGAGCATCTTGGGCGCGCTGTTCGAGAAAGTCAACGGGATCGGCAGCAGGCGTGCCGCGACAGACAGCCGCAGCGCCCAGCGAGAGACGAGATACGTGGTGAAGGACGGCGATAATCTGTGGAGAATCGCCGCGACGCAGCTTGGCGACGGCAGCCGTCACGAGGAGATATTCAAGCTGAACAGGAGTATTTTGAAAGACAAGGAGAGCCTTTCCGTCGGGATGAGCTTGAGACTGCCTCGCTGACGATACCGGCAACTGCGGAGAAGAACCACGGCTGAGTGTTGGATATTGACCTGAGAATGTTGCATGAGTGGTAACATAAGCTAATAATGTCCCAATTCCGTTTTGTTCTTGTTATTTTCTGTTTTACAGCCGTCTTGATCTTCGCCGTCTATCTGCGCGGCGCCAACAATCGCATCTTCTACGAGCTTTGTGAATACGAGGCCAGGCAGGGCCGCTTGAAGCAGGAACTCGGCACAAAGCAGTTGATGCTGGAAGGCCTGATAAATCCAACTGCCATTTCACAGCGTCTTGACGAACCCGATATGGGCCAGTGAAAGTTGAAAAGCGTTAGAATAACAATCGTTTTGTCGCTGCTTCTGATATGCTCGTTTCTGGCATTGGGCTGGCGCTGTTTCTACATCCAGTACTACCGAAACAACTACTACAACGAGGCGAGCCTCAGGCAGCAGCGGGGCTACTTTACCCGGCAGCCTCAGCGAGGGGCGATTCTGGATTGTCGCGGCCGGGTGCTTGCGGCAAGTAACAGGACCCAGACCATTTTTGCCGAGCCGCGAGTGATAAAGGACGCCAAGACTACATCGTCCGAGCTTGCCCCGATCGTGGATATGGGCGCTCACATCATCTGCCAGCTCATCATGGAGAGCGGCAGTCCCGGCTTTGTCCCGATAAAGGTTGGCGCCGGCGCCGATGAGTGTGCAGCGGCGCAAAAGATTCACGGCATAGGCGTTCAGTTCGGCTGGCAAAGGCATTATCCGATGGGACGGCTTGCAGCGCACGTCGTCGGCTTTGCGAGCCGCGACAATCGCGGCCTTGAGGGCATAGAACTCAAATACGACAAGGCGCTCAGCGGCTCGCCGGCCCAAAATGTATTTTTCGCCGATGTTAACCGCCGGCCCATCCGGCTCAAACAGCAGGACGGCATTCTGACCAACGGCGTCGGGGTAATCCTGACCATCGATTCGACCGTCCAGCAGCTCGTGCAGGACGAGCTGATAAAAGCGTATGAAGAGTATCAGGCCGAGTCGGCCGTGGCGATTGTGGCCGACCCGAAAACGGGGGCGATTCTGGCGATGGTCTCACTGCCCGATTTTGACCCGTCCGCTCGTACGGGCGATCCGAACAATTTCCGCAGCCGGGCGATCACCGACTGGTACGAGCCGGGCAGCATCATCAAGCCGATTGCAGTGGCGATTGCACTCGACGCCGGCGTCATAAACAAGACCGAGAAGATATTCTGCGAGAACGGCAGCTACTCCGGCAAAGGGTTCGGGCGGATCGGCGAGTACCGCAGGGGGTTCGGCAATCTGACAGTGGCGGAGATTCTGATCAACTCAAGCAACATAGGCATGGCCAAGATCGGCCAGAGGGTCGGCAAAGACAGACTCTACGCGGGGCTGCGGCTCTTCGGTTTCGGCAGGGCCACCGGGATAGAACTGCCCGGCGAGGTCGATGGGCTGCTCAGGCCGGCGAGTCAATGGACCGGGTACAGCGTGACGCGAATACCGTTTGGGCAGGAAATCTGCGTTACCGCAATGCAGCTTGTACGTGCCTTCTGTATCCTCGCCAACGGGGGCCGGCTGGTTCGCCCGTACATGGTAAGGGCGATCGTTGACAACGACGGGACGGTTACCGAGCTGAAGCGCCCCGGACCGCCCGTCGGGTATATTGTCAGACGCGATGTCGCCGAGTGGGTCGTCACCAAGGCCATGGCCGAGGTCGTCAATGAAGGAACCGGCAAAAGGGCCAAGCTGGACAAGTGGCAGGTGTTCGGCAAGACCGGGACGGCCAATATCGCAAAAAGCGACGGCAGAGGCTATTCCGACAACGATTACGTCGCTTCCTTTATATGCGGCGCGCCCGCTGAGGACCCCGCCGTAGTCGTCCTCGTCTCGGTGCGAAAGCCCAACAAGGCGCTCGGCAAAGGCTACACCGGCGGAGTAATAGCCTCCCCCGTAGCCGCCGCAATAATCGAAAAGACCCTGAACTACCTCGGAGTCGAGTAGGACCAGCCTTCGAACGTGCCGACCTGTATTTCGCATTAACCGCAGAGAGCGCGGAGGCCACCGAGAAAGTAACTTTACTGATTGTTCTGCAGATCATTATTTGTAACTGCGTTCCGTCATCTCGACCGAAGTCCCCAGGGGACGAAGTGGAGAGATCTGGTTGCGAAAGTAAACCAAGCTCAGTCATAAACCAGATATCTCGGCTGCGCTCGATATGACAAGCCGTGTGCCGAATGGGCTCAGAGCGTGTAGGGTGCGATGAAATCGCACCAGTTCAAGCTACCTCGGAGTCGAGTAAGACCAGCCTAATACCTCCGGATTGATTCTCAGCTTTATATCATCCTTTGTCCCGGCTTTGCCGTCCGGCCCGGGACTGAATATCTTCTTATTCTCAATGTCAACGATGTATTCGTCGCCATAGTCACGGGCTTTCAGGCTGACTTCTCTGCCGAGCCTTTTGTTGAGCACAATCTGAAAAAGGTCATCCTGTATCTGTGTAGTAGGTTTGTTAAATATACTCGCCCGGTAAAAGAATCCTGTCTTTATGGCAAGAGGATTGTAGCATTGGTAGAGCAGTGTCAGCGGCCGATCGTCTCCGAAGGATATTGATGGCTCGGCGAACGGATAACCATCAGGCCATACTGAGAGTCTTGGACCGACAACCTCCTGCGGCCCCTCGACTGCGGCTATCCAATCGTCATACAAGTTGCGATACAACCTGAGCATGGAATTTTGCTTTAGCAGCGGGGTTCTTCCGCCGACGATCTGATGGGATGCCTGAGAGACCGTATCCTGCAAAAGAAAATACTCAGACAATATGCCGTTTCGAAGCGACACCTGCTCTTTTGTGACCGGCGTAAAGTGCTTTGCGATAAGATCGAGCGAGTCAGGCGAAGCTTCCGGATGGTTTGCAATGGCATTTGCTGTCACAATATCCTCATCAATGCAGGCAAGGCATATCAATTTACCGACAAATGGCCTGGCGTTCAGGCTCAGTTTCCTATATACCGAATCCAGTTCAATCAAATACTTGGAAAATATTTGGATATCCTCTTGTTTCGTCCGGCAATGTCCATAGGCCTGGTAGAGACGAACCAGACGAAAGAGATTATGCCACTGTATAGATTTGAAATGGATGCCGGGTTCGGTCAGATCGGCTATCTCGGGAAACTCATTCAACCGGCGGATTACGCCTCTGGCTTTTTCAGCCCCTGCCCATGCATGGTTGATCTCGGTAGCGTGACGGGTGAGGCTGTCGGTGATTTCCGATGTGGTTCCGTGCTTTATGACCTCACTGACTTTTTCGATAATCTTGGCATCTTCTTTGGTTAGGCCCATGGCTGGATAGCCCGGAAGGTTCCGGTCCTCGTCTATCAAGCTCTTGAGGATTTCAAAGCTCTCGGCGCATTGCGGCGGCGCGGAGCGCAGGTCCGCAACCGTGTAATCGTTGGGTATAGGCGGTGCATCGAGCCTCCAGAACATGAAAAAGACGAACATCGAGAGAATGGAAATCACAATCCCGGCCAGCGCGACAGACTGACCCTTGAGCGTGCCGACGCTGCTGCGTATCATGTAAATGCCGGCGATTGCTGTTAATATCGCGGGTATCCCCGTCAACGCGAAAAACAGCACGCTCGAAAATCCCAACACGACGGAGAGAATTGCAAGTTTGCTCGTTCTTCTTTCATCAGGTTCGTTCCAGGACCTGTCGCCGGGAAGATTCTTACCTCGTTTTTCCTCTGGTTTTTCCATGGGCGTCAATTATTGTCTGTCGGCGGCGACTTTTCAATGAGTTGCTTAAAAAAAGGACGTCATCTCGACCGAAGTGATGCGCAGCATCGCGAAGTGGAGAGATCTGGTTGCGAACGGAGAACAAGCTCGCTCAGGGGCCAGATCTCTCGACTCTGCTGCGCGTCGCTCGAGATGACAAGAAGCGGTAGGATGAGCTTTAGGCCATGCCGTTTTTAGAAAGCGGGCGCGGGAATGACAGATTGTGCTATGTTATTGTCACACTAACAGCTATTGTAGTATTCGATTCTAAAACGGTTGGTTTTGGCAGGTCAACGTCTTATTGTTGGGATTAGATAATGGAACCGAAATGGTTGGAATGGGCCAGGCAATTGCAGGCTCTGGCTCAGAATGGATTGACGTTCGCACAGGATCCGTTTGACCGGGAGCGATACGAGCAAATACGGCACATCGCCGCCGAGATGCTGGCGGACAAAGCCGGGGCGGAAGTTGAGGATGTGCTGGAATTGTTCGTGCGGGAGAAGGACTACGCCACGCCGAAGGTGGACGTTCGCGGCGCGGCTTTCAGGGACAGCAAGATTCTGCTGGTTAAGGAGTGTTCAGACGGCAAGTGGTCGCTGCCGGGGGGATGGGCCGACGTCGGAGAGAGCCCCTCGCAGAGCGTCGAGCGCGAGGTATGGGAGGAGTCGGGATTTCGCGTCAGGGCCGGGCGCCTTGCCGCCATTTTTGACCGCAGCAGGCACCCGCACAGGCCCTTGATGCACTATCATATCTATAAGCTGTTCTTCATCTGCGAAATTACGGGAGGGAAGGCGACGACAAGCTCCGAGACGGAGGAGGTCGCATTCTTTGCCGAAGGCGATTTGCCGGAGCTGTCGATCACGAAGATTCTGCCGGAGCAGATAGCGAAGATGTTTGAGTACTTCCGCCGGCCCGAA
>JBDREF010000111.1:0-3073 GCA_043820045.1 Planctomycetota bacterium
AAGATGCCAAGTGCCTACGGCTCCGCCTCCGCCTCGTCAATGATCGCCTTTGCGATGTTGTTTATGACGGTGCGGCTCTGGCCGTTCGTGTTGTTGACAAGAATGGAGAATATGTAATCGCCCTGTGCCGTGCTGCATACGCCCGAGAAAGACTTGACACCCACGATGTATCCGGTCTTGCCTAAGATTTTGCCCTTGTATTTGTCTTCCCTGAAGTAATCGTCAATGGTCCCGTCCCCCCCTCCTACCGCCAGGGTATCTCTGTACAGCTCCCAGGCCCTGCTCCTGTAAACGTCCAGTAACACGGTCGTTATGGCGTAGGCGGTCAGTTCGTTTTGCCTGCTTAGGCCGCTGCCGTCGTCAATGTAGAACTGGCTTTCATCTACGCCAAGCTCCATGAGATATGCCGAAAGCAATTGCCGCCCCCGCTCCCAGCTCCCGTTCTTGCCGCCGGGGCTGTTCTTGGCGGCGACGGTCTTCAGCATCGCCTCGGCTGCGAGCCCGAGACTGTTCTTGTTGCACCTTGCCAGGCAGTCCGCGATAGGTGTGGTGTATTCGGTAACCAGCTTGAAATTGCTGTAGTCGGCCAGTCCTTTTTCAATGATCTGGCCTCTCACGTTTATCCCCGCTCCGGCCAGATGTTCTGCGAGGAGAAATCCGAAAAACGCGGCGGGTCTTTCGATCGCGACGTCAAAAGGCCCTTCGGCGTCTTTGCATTTGCCGGAGACGGTCAGCTTGTTGGGCTGGCTGTTGCGATAGGCGCCTACCCCGCCGGAGCCCTTCGATATCGGCACGACCTTATTGATGAGCGTAACAAAAGAGGTCTGCGGCTCGATGGAAATGACTATTTTGCCGCCGGCGTTCTTGACGGTCATGCTTATGCAATTGTCGTTGTAATTCAGGCCGCTGACCTCGCACGCGTACCATTTGTTCAACTGGTCGGCCGGCCAGCTCGGATGGACGCACTGGTTATCGAACACGCTGCTGTCAACGATAATATCTTCGATGGTCTCTACCTTCCTGTCGCTGAGTGCGTTGACGATATCTTTGAAAATCCAGCCCCGTTCCCGGCCATATTTGGCGTCCGTTTTCTCATCGCCCAGCATCGGGTCGCCGCTTCCTATTATCACCAGGGTGTTGTCGCAGAGCCCGACCTTCGTCTTATACTCGAAATCAGGC
Source organism: Planctomycetota bacterium (assembly GCA_043820045.1). GTDB lineage: Bacteria > Planctomycetota > Phycisphaerae > Sedimentisphaerales > Anaerobacaceae > JBDREF01. The sequence continues at coordinate 1,180 of JBDREF010000111.1, forward strand.
CCCAGGTACTTCAAAGCCGCCGTGGAAGTGATTATTTTCATGTTTGAGGCGGGAATCATCAGCTCTCTGCCGTCGTGGTCATACACCGTCCTGCCGGAATCGGCTTCTATGATGCGTATGGAAAATCTTACTCTCTGTTGCACAGAGCGGCTGATGATATCATCGACCCGCTTTGCCAGATCGGCCTTTGCAAGGCTGCCAAGGCAAAGGACAAGTACGGCCGCGACCGATAGTTTTTTCATTCGCGTTTTCATAAGCCGGCTTATTATTTCAAAACCCCGGCGGCATATCAATAATTTTCTTTGGCGCTGCAACTCAAAAGCACCCTCTTTATCGGGCCGGCTTCGTCTCATTCCGGACCAGCCCGACGCAATGAATGCCATCGAAAAGATTTGATATTGCAGGAAAAAAGGATTCGAGATACACTGGCTTGGGTACGGTCGCACAAAAATCATGAAAAAAGAGGCAAAATTGACGGAACAGAAACTCGATCCGGCGTATCTTAAGGACATACAGGCCAAGCCCGGCGCCCGTGAGGTCCCTCCCGATCAGAAGCGGGATTCGCTGGTTGCCAGATTGAGGACGGGCAACCGTGCGGCGGCGGCGGAGCTTGTTGACCAATACCATGAGCAGATTTACTTGTTTATGAGAAGGCTCGGCCACGACCGTCAGACCAGTGAAGACCTGACGCAGGAGAGTTTTTTCAACGCATGGCACCACATAGGCCAGTTGAGAGACGGCAAGGCGCTGGATGGCTGGCTGTACCGTATTGCGGCCAATGTCTCAAGGCTGTACTGGCGCAAACACAAGCACAAGGAAGTGGTTGGTATTGAACATGTTGATTTGCCGGCCGGCGGCAGGGGTGAGCATGATGGATTCGTGCATTTCGAGCAACAGGAGCAGTTGGGAGTCGCCGTTGCGAGGTTGCCGGTGAAACTGAACCAGGCGATCATTCTACATTATATGCAGCAGATGACGATTGCGAAAGCCGCCGAGGTGGCGGGTATAAAGGAAGGGACTTTCAAGAGCAGGCTTAACAGAGCACTGAGAGCTTTGCGAAAGAACGTTACTTAAAGCGAGGCCGTGAGCGGGACCTGCCGCCCGCCGGGCCGGGAGAAAGAGAGAGCTGCTATGACAGAAGAGAGAATCGAGCAACTCCTGCATGAGCTGGGTCGCCGGACGGTCGAGCCGGTTCGTCCCGGTCTCGCCGAGGAGATCAAGCAGCATATCCCCCCCAAGCTCCACCGGCACAGGATCGGTTGGGAGACGGTCAGTATTATAATCGATTTGAGACTGAGCAGGTCGGCTGCGGCGGCGGCGATAGTCGTTACGATGATACTGCTGCTGAATCTGTTTGCGGACCGGGACCAGGCCGGCGGGGGAATATTGCGGGACAGTGTGCTTGTGATAAAGTACTGGGGCGGCGCCGGCAAGACCGACACATCGGTTATCAGGTCAAAATACGAGCATTTGCTCGAACGCGGCGCCGACGTTACATGGTATGGCGACCGGATCGATCCAAAGGACCGCGGGGCTATCCTGATGCAGCAGAAACTCTCCGACGGCAGATACTTAATAACGTTAACTGACGGCAGTGAGAGGGAAACCGATTCCGATGGTCTGATAAGGCTGTTGGGACGGATGCTGCAAAAATAAGGCGAAATGATGCGTCTTTGGGACGGAAAACAGGTATTTGCCGCTTGAGTTAAAGCCGGTAATATGGTAGAATTACCCAACACGAGTGGTGATTCTTAAGAGATTTGGGGCTGTTTAGGAGTATTAGTATGAGCAAACGAAGAGGGTTTACATTGATCGAGCTTCTGGTGGTTATAGCCATCATTGCGCTGTTAATGGCGATATTGATGCCGGCTTTGCAGCGTGTGAAGGGGCAGGC
>JBDREF010000112.1:0-12248 GCA_043820045.1 Planctomycetota bacterium
TCTTTCCGACATTTCAGTCTCTCCTCAACAAACGCCGTTTAGGGCCTTGCAGGTGGCCCAGCTGATAGGCCGATAATCTACCTATCAGCCATGATAACACATCATCTCCGGAATTGCCACTTTTTTGGACATTTTTTGGCCGCCCGCGGTGCAAAGCGCACAAGGCGGGCCACAGAGGGGCAGAATTGGGCTCCTGATTTCGCATGAGCGCTGTATTTCTGTTTCTTTTCGCTTTTTCTCAGTCCTCTCGATTTCTCGCGTCAACATTTGGCCCGTGCAATGGGACTTGACATACTACTGCGGCTTGTCTCCTGCGTTGTCGGCCTGATCGTAGATTTTGGTGATGTCGAATAGCAGTGCTTCGAGTTTCGAGAAATACTCGTCTTCGGAAAACTCCTCTTTCCTGTCGCGGAGCTTCATTACATCCAGTTCGAGGCGGTCTCGCTGCTCGCGCAGATCGAGCGTCATCTTCATCTCTATCTCACTGGGGACCAGGTGAAACTGGTGGGCGCGGTATCCGTCGATGGGCGCATCGTCGCTGGCTTTTTGCACGGGCCGGATGCCTCTGAACCAATCGGCCCGCGTGCCGAGCCCATCGCCGTTGTCGTCGAGAAGGGCGCGTTCGGTCGTGAGACGGCCGGCGGCGGAGTAGAATTCATCAACGCGGTGAGAAGCGGTCAGGAAAGCTTCGAGCAGAGACGTCTGGCCGTCCTTGTCCAGGTCTGCCTGCGGTTCGGCAATGGAACCGGCCAGATATTCCCCGAACCTTGCGTAGTTTTGTTCGAAGCCGCTCTTGGTTGCCGTGATCACAACCCGTCCGGGTGCGGAGAGCTTGCTGAGGAAAGGAGCGCTTGACGAGGTCGTGTTGATAATTGCAACAGGCCTGCGCACCGGTTCGAGCCATCTGGCCAGGTCATATGCCGAGATGTCGGGGCCGCGGAGGTTGAATTTCGCCGTATGCCCGTCAAAGGTCCCGTGCCCGATCAGGACCAGCCACAATGCTGCGGCGGTCTGCCCGGACTCGTCGTCCAGCATTTCTCGCAGTTTCGTGCGGTCGCCGCCAGGGGCCTCAGCTTCATCCAGGCCGATTGCAGTAAAACTCGCTTCGCCTTTGGAACAAGCTTGCCTCCAGAGGTCGGCCCATTTGGCGAATTGTGCGCCGTACTCCGGAGTGCCGGGTGCGCCGACTACGACTATTACTGCGGGCCTTTGCCGGCTCTCTTGCTCTTGTCCACGTGCAGAGAAGGCGGCCGTAGCGAGAACCATTGTGCCAACCAATAATGTCGTCATCACTTTCATGGCATACCCTTCCAGCGGCGCAGTGCCCATTCACCGACGAAACAAGTCAGCATAAACAGAAAGATCGCCGGCAGAATCCCCGGCAGGTCCCACAGCGGTTTGATCCACGTTGTTGCGACCGGGACGTTGCGGCTGGGCAGCGTGCGGGCAAAATCATCCAGTTTGTCAAGCTCGATCACCTGGCCTCCGGTCTGTCGGGCGATTCTTTCGAGCAGCGCTCTGTTCGTTCTTATGGAGCGGAATTCCTGGGCTTCGAGATCGACGGCCCAACCGGCCTCCGCCTGCCCAAGCTGATTTCCTTTCTCATCGGTTGCGACTGCCCGGGCAAAGTAACCGCCGCTAAAGCGGGGGATATGGACGGCCTCGAACAGCCCTGTTTCTCCGGGCACAGGTTCTGCCGTCAGTCGTACTTCCTGGCCGTTGGGGTCGCGCACATCGATGACGGTCGAAACATTGTCCATTGGTTCAAAATCTTTGTCGCGGACGCGGACTTGAAGCGCGACCGGCTGATTCGGCAGGTCACGCTTGTGGGCGAACTGCAACGAGATCTTCTCCGGCACATCTGCGACCAGCCATCGAAGCGTCTGTCTCCAGAATTTGTTCAAATCGTCGCGCATATCTGGCTCTTTCATGCCCCAGCGCCAAATGTCACCGATTGTCAGCGCCGCGGCGCGCCCGTTGCCGAACCGATGCACGACTAAGGCGGGAAACTCCTGCGTCTGCTCATCGCCGACGATGGCTACCACTCCGGCGCCGGGCTTGACGGCATTGACTCGATTGAGCACACGAAATGCAGGCATTTTCGATATCCGCTCCTGTTCATCCTGCTCGTTGTCGCGCAATCTGGCCCAGGGCTGGAGCAGGCCTTCGCCGGTAAGATTCAGGCGCCTCTGAGCCGAGGTTTCAGCCTGCGTTGTCCCGTCCATATAGACCGGCAGAGTACGGCCGATAGGCGTGCGATGAAAGCCGCCCTGCTGGAACGACTCCTGGCCCCCGAGCATCAGGAATCCGCCGCCTCGCCTGGCGACGAACTGCTGCAGCAGATCCATCTGGTCCTGCGAGAAGAAGCCTGCTTCGATGTCATCGAGGATGACCGCGTGATAGACGAACAACTCTTCTGCTGTTTTGGGAAATCCGTCTCGCAACTCCGACTCGTCGCGCGTGTTGAGACGAACGAGAACCGGCTGATCGTACTGCTCGGTCTGCTCCTCGTCCTTGTTGTCAAATCCCCTGAACAGCGGGTTACTCACCTCGCCCCTGCGTCCCCGCCAATCGTATTTCGGCTCGCGCTTTGCGACGCGAAGCAGCGCCACCAATTGTACCTGTTCGTCCTCGCTGACCGCGCGCCGAAGAAATTTGTACTCCCAGTTCGGTCTGCCGGAGAAGTAGAGAATTCTGTACGGCCCGTGGCCGCGATCCACTACGAGCGTGCGATTGTTGTTGGCCAGTGTTGCTTCCGAAGGCTCTTCGGTCCCATCAGACGGACCATCTTGCGGCACTTCTGCAACCTCAAGATGATAGAATAATATGCCGGCACTATCGGGGCGCAGGCTAAAACGAAATGCCTGCTTCTCGTCGCTTTTGGAGACTTTCCATGTTTTACGTTCGGCCAGTTTGCCGGAATCCTCGAGCAAATCTACCGTGACCGTCTTGCCGGCATATCCCGATGCCTCAACGTCGGACTGGATTGTCACCGGGGCATCTTCAAAAGACGTCTGGGTGACGGAGACGTTTGTCAGGGAGATATCCTTTTGCGGTTGTGGTCCGCCGATCACGACCGGATAAACCGGCGGAACGCCGGACAAATCGTCCAACTGCTCGCTCATGTCCGTCGCGTTGCCGTCGGTCATCAGGAGTACGCCCGCCAACGGCCTGCCGCGGTAGCGCTCCGCAATCGTTCGCAGGGTCGCGCCTATAGCGGACGCCTGGCCGTCGAAAGCCAGCTCCGAAAAGTCAGTTGTTCGGCGAAGCCGTGAATCGAATAAGTATTGGCGAAGCTGGAAATTACCGGCCAGTGTGCCGAGCCACCTGGACTTGTCGGGATCCAGGGCGGCTTGAAGGATTTCACCTCGACTCAGAGTCATGTCGCGGTCCCGAACATTCATGCCGCCGCTGTTGTCGGCTACTACGGCGAACAGGTTCGCACCGGATTTGGCCCGTTTTCCGCTCCAAAGCGGCTCAACGAGACACAGTATCAGGGCCAGGACGCCCAGCAGCCTAAGAGAAAAGGCGATTCTGTGGACTGCGGCAGTTTCCGGCCAGCGCCGGTATGACCAGAGCAGGAGTATAAGGGCTGCGCCCAGGGCCGGACCGGCCAACCATATCCACAAGCCGGGGGAGATAATGATCGACCCGAGCAGCGTCATTCCTCGCCTCCCAGATTTTCATAATACCTTCGCACCAATTCCGCGAACCGGCCGGGTACAGGATCGCGGTCTATCGGGACCATCGCCTCATCCGATTCAAGGCCGGCCAACTCTTGGCTGATACGGTCTCGCAGTTCGGTCAACGGATTCGTAATCTGCTCCCGAACCAGATCCCACTGCGGCTCCTTGCCGTGTCGTTTGAATTCCTCCCGCATAGACCTCGCGCGGTCTCGTACCCTCGCAGCTTCGCTGCGCAGGTCCGGGTCGCTGACCATCTCTTCCACATCTCTAAGTCCGTCGGACCATTGCCGGAAATCTTCGCCGGTGAGCGGGCCGTCTGTATTTATGTCGCCGCCCCAGCCGCTCGGGTCTTCCCTTCCGCCCTCGTTTCGTCTGCCGGGTTGTCGGCCTTCGGTTGCGGTTCGAGCACCGGCGGCACGCTGTTGATTTGCCTGCTGGTTTGCCGGCCCGTTAGGATCACCGGCACGCCCGCCTCCGGCTCCACGTTGAGCCTCGGCGCGCTGTTGCCTCTCAGCAGAAGAGTCCGACGGTTCGTTGGGATCGCCGGCACGCCCGCCTCTGCCTCCGCGTTGAGCCTCGGCACGCTGCTGCCTGTCGGCAGGCGAGTCCGCCGAGTCGTTGGCATCGCCGGCTTGCCGCTGACCCGCGCGACCGGTGCTGGCAGCCTCTTCGTTGACCTGTTGAATCAGTTCGTCGAGCTGCTCTCGGGCCATACGCAGCGACTCGGCCTCGTTACCCAGCACGCTTCCGGCAGCCTCTTCGATGCCTTTCCTGATCTCTTCGATACCCTTACCGGCCGGCCGCTCAATTTCCTGTGCCTGCTGCAGGAAGTTGCGTCTGAGCAGCTCCCCGGTTACCTCGAGCGCTTTGTCGATGTTCTCGCTGCTTGCCTTGCGCAACGTATCATAGAGTTTTTTCGAAAGCAGCGGTTCGGAAGTTTCCGCCTGCTCGCTGACGTTTTTCATCCGGTCGATCAGGTCCTCGGTGGCGGTTTTCTGCCGGTCGATTCGGTCCGCCAGTTCGCTACTGACGCCGGAGTCGGTGAGTATTTTTTGTTTCAAGTCCAACTGCTCTTTTATCTCGTCGGCTATCTGCCTCTGGTCCGTGTCGAGCTGCTGCGCCTGTTGGCGCATGTCACGCATCTCATCGACAAACTCGCCGGATGTCCTGCGTCGAAATTCGTCACGCATCTGCTCCAGCTCGCGTTGAGCACGGGTGGCCGAAGTAATGGCCCTTGAGACCATGCCTTTCTCCAGCTCCTCCGCCGACTCGCGAATTCTTGAGCGGCTTTGATCGAGCTGTTCTCTTGAATCAGCCATGCGGCGACGGTTCTCGGGTCTTTCCATTCGCTGCTGGAGTTCGTCCACATCTCGAATCGCCTCGAGCTGTTCTTCTCTGAGGCGCTTGAGTTCGCGGCGAATCTCCTCCTTTTGCTGTTCGTTCTGGGCCTGCCGAAGCGCCGCCTCAAGCTCTTTGAGTTTGTCGCTCATTTCATTTTGCCGCCGTGCCAGCTCGCGAAGCCGGTTAAGAACCTGAAGGTCTTCGCGCTGAGTCGGTTGTTCCTCGGACCGAGCCAGTCTTTCGGCCTCGTATCGATTTTCATTCTCTCGCAGTTCGAGCTGCTGCAATTGTCGCTCGGAGCGGGCGGAGGCGGCGCTGCTGCTTCTTCTGCCTGAACTCTGACTGCGGGCGACCTGATGCTCACGCTGCCTCAACTTTAGCAATTCCTCGTAAGCCGACCGCTCAGAGGCCAATGCCGGCGTCAACTCCTCTGCCGAAGGAGTCTGCCCCGCCTTATCCAGGTGGTCCAGCGATGTCTCCATGTGTTTGGTGGCTGCCTGAAGTGCTCCGACGGCGGGCGGATCCTGGGTCTGCCCCAGGACCTCGCGGGCCTTCTCCAATACATCGGCCTGCGACTGGCGGACAACGTCAATGTCTTCCTTGTGGTCATCGATACTGTCCGACCCGTCGGCTTGCCGCTTGATATTCCACGTGGCGACGATTATCTGCTTCTGCAACTGGGCGAGCTGGTCTCCCTGCTGCTGCTCGCCTTCTTGTCCCTGGCTCTCGCTGCTCTGATTTTGGGAGGACTGGCCTTCCCTGAATATCTCCTCAAAGTGGCGTACCTCTGCAAAATACATATCGCCGAATGTCCTGCGGATGTTTCCATCAATGCCCACATCGTCCGCCCAGAAGGAATACGTCAGCAATTGGTCCGGCTGTGCGTCAAGGTCTTCCATCGCCAGCAGGTGCTTTGCCAGTTGTTTCTCCTTTGAGGCCTCCAGCTGGCCCAGCGCGATCTCATTGTTCTGTGTGCCCGTGAGAGTGTAGCTCAGCCCGTACGCGGTCACGCCATAGTCGTCTGAGATTTCGGCTTCAAGGCTCAGCTCCTCCAAAGGCGATGCGAGCACGTCACGGTTGGGAAATAGAGGCTTGATTTCAGGCGGCAGGTTCTTGTGGACATCGATTGCAAACCGTTGCGGCACCTTGTTCCTGAGCCCCTGGGCATCAGCCAGAAGCAACTCGTATCGCCGGTCGTCCCTGGCGGTCATTGAAGTCGTATAGACGTTCGGCAGCTCACTGTCGGCGGTCAACTCCACAGTCTCTCCCTCTTTGGGGACAAGCCGTGCCTCTGCCACCGCCTTGTTAAGAACGAACGTCAGAATGATTTGCGATCCCTCTGCTGCGCTGACCCGGCGCGTATCTTTTATGAATTTCTCCGGCAGTTTTGTGTATGCAGGGTAGATTATCCTGGCGTCGGCTGTTACAAGCGCGGGGTGCTCGTAGATACTTATCTCATAATCGCGTGTGCGCTTGCCGGCGTACTTTATGTAGTAGATCAGGTCGCTATTGACGTTTTGAATGATGGTGCCGAATAAAGGGTCGTTCAGGTTTTTTGTCAGCTCAATTTCCAGAGGTTCTTCGCCGGACGGACCGAACAGGAGACTGACTTTCGCCGGCACGCGACCATCGAAACGGGCCAATATGACTACCGGTGTTCCGGATTGGACGCTGGTGTCGCCGGGACTTACCGTGATTTCATAACCTCTCGCGGCCGGGACGTGTGCTTTGCCCTTGAATGCAAAAGTCCCGAACGGGGCTAATTGTGATACTACAAAGAGCAGAAATACGAGCGATGCGATTTGAGCGCACCTGGCCAGCAGCAATTGCATTGGTGAGACGCTGCGCAGCCAATCGTGCCCGGCCGCATGTGTGAGGGCTTCCCCGATAACCCATTCCTGAAGATAACCCAACCGGCCATAGTCGTCGGGTTCCTGCTCTATCGCAGCGTCCAGCAGCTCCCTCGCCTCAGGATGTGCCTTCTCGATGTTGTGGGCGGCGGCCTTGTAGTCCGGCTGCATTCGGTGGTATCCGTACAGGGCCAGGAGCGTAGCGAGCACGGCCGATAGGCACAATACTCCGATTGCTATCAGTGAACTCCACCCCCAATACCAGTTGGCAGTTATCAAACCGGTGCCTGCGAGTCCCAAAACGAACCAATAGGCCGACAACCTCCGCGCCAGGTGCAGACGCCTTCGACGATTCACAATCGGTTGCAGTCGTTTTCTAAGAGCCTCTTCGATCATCTTTCTTCTCCCCGAGATACGGAAGGTGCGCGAGTCAACCATCCCGCCAGCCAACTCTCAATCAGAGATACGGCCAATAATACAACAAGCACCCAGCGCCAGAGCTTCTGCTTGAGTTCGAGTTCCACAACGGTACTGTGATGCGATGCCTGCTTAATCTGTTCGGGCGGTATTTTTGCGGATTGCCTCAGACTGACGCCCAGCCTTTCAATATCTTCTATTGGCATGACGGCCGTCTGGCATTCCTTTACCGGCAGATTGACCGCTAAGAGCTGTTTTCCGGCGGATGACTCGATGGCATAGATTCCCGGCAGGTCCGTCTGGGTAAATGTCTGTTGGCCGGCGTCCAGGTTGATAAGAGAGCCATCCGGTTTGCGCACCTGCAAGCCTGCCGAGCCCAGCCTTAATGATTGCGGTATTGGTACCTGGTCGCCTACGAAATACTGTGGTTTTTGCCCTGCAATGGCCCCGCCGTATTCGAGGATTGAATAGAGCAGCGGGACAAATTTGGATGAGAGCGCAAGCTGGCTGTCCGAGGGGTGCCAGCCGGAGGTTAATACGAGCAGCGAACCTTTGCCCACGTGCACCTCAAGCCATGCCGGGTCGTTGCTGTCGAACCGGGCCAGGACCTCCACGTCCGGCAAATCGGCGAGGTCTATGCGCCGGTGTTTCCAGAAATGAATCCGGGTAAAGTCTCCGAAGCGAGGTTCTGAAAAAGGCGCCAACAGCGGATGTTCGAATTCAATCCGGCCCAGCATGGCGTACCTGTCAACGTCCGCCTCTTCAGATTGGATGGTCTCAACTCCTGCAAGGTCTCCCAGGGCCTTGGCTGCGTTCGCCGATTGCATCACCAGAAGAACAACCCTGCCCGATTCGAGGTAGCGGCGCAGGGCGGCGAGGTGCTCCGGCTCTGTCGGATCAGTTACGATTATCAGATGTGCCGTCGCGATGTCGGTATCTGTCAGGCCGGCAGGAGGGCGAGAGACGATATTTGGATTGAATGCGCGGGTGGCTCCCAGGGCGCGCCGAACGTAGAACAGCATTGCGTGGGGGTCGTTGGCATCGTCGGCCCCGACGTAAAGTATATTTACCTGTTGCTCGAAACGAGGCGCCACATAAAGGGTGTTGTCGAAATCGTGATCATCGCCTGTCAGGACGAGCTTGCCGCCCGGCGAGCCGTCTGTTCGAACAGGGACACGAACGACGCTGCTGTGACCGGCCGGTACGTACACATCTGCCGCCTGACCAGCCGTTCCTACAGAATCATCGTCGGCCCAGTTCAGGGCAAAACGCTCGATGGTTGCATCGGGCGAGTTAGTGATGCGAACAGCCACTGTCCCGTCGTCCGGACCGGCCGGATCATCGCGACTCATCACTAATTGCGGCGCTGCATTCGTCGGGCCCGGTGAGCCAATCACCTTGACCTCCAATTCCATGTTCTCGGGCCATTCGTAGGCCTGAAGCGCTTCGAGGCTACTGCCTTGCTGCATATCGCTGATGACCACCACTTGGCGCGTCGCGACAGCTTGGCGCCCATCGTTGATTTCATCGTCCTCAATGGCTTCTGCCGCGGCGACCAGGGCACGGCCGAGGTCGGTCGGCGCCCAGCCCGGCGACAGTCCTGATATGTGCTGGGTTACAATCGAAGCTCGTCGGGCCGGATCCAGTGTCTCCCACTCTTCGAATCCTATCAGTGTGCGGGCTTCTCTGTCGAAACTCATAAAACACACGCGATCCTTCGGGCTTACGGCATCCAGCGCCGAGCGCGCCTGGCCAACCGCCTGTGCCCACATGCCTTCGCGCCGCATGGATGCGCTCGTGTCGATTAGCACTGCTATTCGTCTGCCGGGCGCGGCTTCCTCCTCGTCGGCGGGTTGCGGCAGGAACGGACGCGAAAAAGCGAATGCAAGCAGACATAACATTATGCACCTCAGAGCCAGGAGCAACAGGTTCTCCAGACGGCTGCGATCCTTGAATCGCGGCACTGTGGTATGCAGAAACATCAACGAGCTGAACGGTACGCGCTTACGCGTATTGCGGCGAATCATGTGCAGCAGAATCGGAACGCCTATTACGGCGATTCCTGCCAGAAATAGCGGGTATAGGAAACTCACATTTTGCTCCTGCTGCCGGGGGAACCTGCACGCCTTATTCGCTTTCTTCGGCGCATACGGTCGTACAGAAAGTCCAACAACGCCAAATCGAACGGGCGATCCGTCGCAAACAGATGGTAATCGATACCGAGGCTTCGGCACGTCGATCTGACCGAGGCCATGTGTTTGTCTAACTTGTGCTTGTAGTTTTCTTTAACCGCGACGGGATCGACATACATGTTGCGCTCGGTCTCCACGTCCTGGAAAAATGCCGGCGAGTCGAAGTTGAAGTCCAGCTCGGCCGGGTCCAGTACGTGAAAGACCACAACATCGTTGCCGCCTGCACAAAGATAGCCCAGGTCCAGTTCGAGCCGGTCAATCGATGTAAGCAGGTCGGAAATCAACACTATCAGGCCGCGTTTGTTCAACATTTCGGCGATTCGCTGAAGCGGCGGGCCCAGCTTGGTGCTGCGACCCTGTGGATCAGCCTCCAATGCCAGCATCAAGCGACGCAGATAACCAGGCCGGTTGCGGGGCGGCATGTATTGCCTGATTTGATCGTCAAACGTTGCCAGGCCGACGGCGTCGCCCTGGGTGAAGAGAAAATAGGCCAACGTTGCGGCCAGCGTTCCGGCGTACTGTGATTTGGCGTAATCGCCGGAACCGTAGCCCATGGACCGGCTGTGGTCAATCAGCAAATGGCAGCGCAGGTTTGTCTCATCCTCGAATTTCTTGATGTAGAATCGATCGCTTCGGGCATAGACCCGCCAGTCGATGTAGCGGGGGTCGTCACCGAAGGTATATTGCCTGTACTCCGTGAATTCAACCGAGAAGCCGTGATAGGGGCTGCGATGAATACCTTTCCAGAACCCTTCGACGATTACCTTTGCGCGCAGCTCCATCGACTTGATCCTCATTAGCGAGACGGGATCGATCATGCCGTCGGAGACGGTCGAATTGGATGGCGTTACATTGCTCCTCATCAAGTGTTACTCTCCTTGACCGATTTCAACAACCGATCGACAAGTTTATCGATGACTACTCCCTCGGCCTCGGCGCGGTAATTGATCAATACGCGATGTCGAAGCACCGGAAGCGCAAGCGCCCGTATATCCTCGAATTTCACGTGCGACCTGCCGTAGAGCAGCGCTCGAGCCTTGGCGCCAAGCACCATGTACTGTGACGCGCGCAGCCCCGCTCCCCATGTCACCCACTCATTTACAAAATCAAGCGGATTGTCCGGACTCGGGCGAGAAGCTGCTGCTATCCTCACGGCGTAACGGACCACCTCCTCGGCAATCGGGACCTTGCGCACTACTGCCTGGAACTGCACCAGGTCTTCGCCGGTGAACACATGCTGGATAGGTTCGGGTTCCGTGGCGGTAGTCTGGCGAACGACGGCGACCTCGTCATCTTCGCCCAGGTAGCCGATCGAGACGTTAAACATGAACCGGTCGAGTTGGGCTTCCGGCAGCGGATACGTGCCTTCCATCTCGATAGGATTCTGCGTCGCAAATACGAAGAACGGTTCGCTGAGGTGGTAGCATACGCCGACGGCGGTCACTTGGTGTTCCTGCATCGCCTCGAGCAGGGCCGCCTGCGTCTTGGGAGGCGTGCGGTTAATCTCGTCGGCAAGAATCATGTTGGCGAAGATGGGGCCCTCTACAAAGATCATCTTTCGCTCTCCGTCAGCCTGTTGGAGAATTTCGGTGCCGGTGATATCTGCGGGCATGAGGTCCGGCGTAAATTGAATACGTTGAAATTTCAGATTGAACAGTTGCGTGAGAGATTTGACCAAAAGCGTCTTGGCCAGACCCGGCGCGCCTGTAATCAGACAATGTCCTCCCGACAGCACTGCAATGATCAAGTGCTCGATGACGTCTTGCTGGCCTACTATTACCTTCGAGAGTTCGGCAATTATGCGTTCACGCGCCCCCTTGATCTGCTCGACGGCCCATCGCTCGAATTCATACGTCTTGGTAGCCAATAGTCTCTTTCCTTTCTCGTCTGCGTCAGATGCAGGCGGCAACGTGGGCCGCACGAAATTCGGCGCCGTTTCTCTCAATGCGTCATGGCGTAAAACACGATATTGATCCCCAGTGGGTATGCTTTCTTCTCCGAGAACTCCCGGAAATACCACTCGTCTTCCCCTTCCCGCTCCCAACCGTCGCCAAGGTCGGTGTTGTGGCAGATAATAGCCATCATCCTGCCCCGGTCGTCGTATAGGGCCTTGTAGTGAACTTCACGTGCGTCGCTGCGCTCCCACGTGACGCCGGAATAGCGCCCGTTCAGGGCATGGCCGATGCTGGGAATCTGCGGCCTTTCCTTGAGTTCGAAAACGGCATGGAAGATCGGATGGTCCAGGCCAATCTCAATCGGTTCGCGATCGGGAAACACCCGCTTGATCTCATAGTAGAAGTTGTACCATTCCTCCTCGCCCCAGAAGTCGTCCACCATCAGGAACCCGCCGTTGAGCAGGTAGCGGCGAAGATTCACGACCTCTTCTTCGCTGAACACAAGATCGCCCGGTTCCACAATATAGATGAACGGGTAATCGAGGAGCCTTTCGTCTGTCAGTTCGAGGACTATTCCGTCCGGATGAACGTGCATAGAAGTCAATTGCTGCAGACGGTAGGAGAAATTCAGATCGCTGTCCGGATAGTCCGTTGCCCACCTGCCGCCCCCGTAGCCGCCGCGTCCGTAACCTCGGCCGCGCCCGTAGTCTCGCCCGCCATATCCGGATGAGTACCGGATTCGTACGAAGGTGAAAACATCTTCGGAGAATTCTTTATCGGTTTGCCAGTTGGGTACCCCTCTTCGGTCAAATCTTCGGTCGAAGTATCTCTGCGCGAACGTCAAACTGCCCGCGACCCCTGCGACAA
>JBDREF010000113.1:0-9846 GCA_043820045.1 Planctomycetota bacterium
TAGGTGTCCGGTAGAACTTGATCTTGTGCGTGGCCGCATAGCTCAGAACCTCTGCCTTCCCATGAAACGTCGCATTGTCCAATACGATGTGCAGCACCTCCGTGCTGCGATATCTCCGCCGGAGCCACTTGAGAAAAGCCAAAAAGGTCATCCAGTTCTTATGTGTGGTAAATATTCCCACCAGTCTCGTAGGGTGTGCAACTCGTTGCACACGCGGATATGCTCATTAACAAAAACATTTCGCTCGTCTGTGACCTGCCATAGAATCACAATAAATATTTATCCCGCTCGGCTGTTAATGAAAGAAAACAAAGGTAATCAAAGCCAACTTCAGGAGCAGAAACGCCCTTATCTGCCTGTGAGACCAGAGATTGCCACGGCCCTTCGGGCCTCGCAATGACCTTGGCCACGTAAAACCTGCCTTTGGGTACACTGTAAGCCAGTTCGATCCGAGCCGGGCTTGAGAAGGCCGCGAAAGCGCTTGGCGTTAAAGCAGTTGAAAAGTATAATGGCCCCGACCTTGAGTCAGGGCAGATGGACGTTCTATGTCGCCAAAGAAGAAATCTTATTCTGGAGGCTTATTATGACAGATGCATCGAATCATTCAGCAAAACGAATGACCGCAATCGTTATTATATTGGCTATTGGCCTTTGTCTGGCGGTTCTGCCGGCACAGGCCAGGGGCGGCGAAGGCGGCCTGCGTGCGGGGACCGCGAGAATTGACATAACGCCGGATAAACCGGTCAAGATGTCCGGCTATGGGGCCCGGACGGCGCTGTCCGAAGGCGTCCACGACCCGCTGTCCGCACGAGTTGTCGCATTCGAGAACGGCGGCAAGCGGCTCGTGTTAGTCTCAAGCGACCTGATAGGCTATTACGACGGAACCGCCGATCATTTCCGGAAAATCATTCTCAGTGAATTCAAACTTGGTCCGTCCGAATTGTTCTTGTGCGGCATACACACGCACAGCGCGCCAACACCGACCATCGACAAAGAAAAAGGACACCCGAACAACCTCGAATACACGAAAGGCCTGGAAGTCAAGCTGGTGGACGTGATCCGCAAAGCACTCGGCAATATGGGGCCGGCCCGCATCGGCACAGGCGTCGGCTATTCGCCGGTCGGCATAAATCGACGCGAACTGGCATTTGACAGCGCGGGCAACAGTTCAATAAGACTCGGACGCAATCCCTACGGCCTGACCGACAAGGAAGTTTTGGTGATGAAGCTGGCAAGGCCCGACGGAAAGGTCTTCGCTGCACTGTTTGACTATGCAACTCACGGCACCAGCCTCGGAGGCAAGAACCTTATTATCAGCGGCGACGTCCTGGGGCTCAGCGAGCAGTTCGCCGAGAAGATTCTGGGCGAAGATGTAATCGTCGCTGCATTCGCAGGGGCATCCGGCAATATCGATCCGTGGTTCAGGGTGCTTCCAGCATTCAATACCGAGCCGGGCTGGATACCGGAGCCGGTGCTGTTAGGGACGTTGTTGGGCGAGGAAGTAGTGAATGTTTTCCGTGACATCGGGGAAGTCTCCGCCGGCGGGGAAATCGGAACATCGTTCGTCACGCTCGAACTGCCGGGAAAGCCGCGAGACGACAGTGAAATCAAAAAGGACACTCCCCCTGCTCCGCTCAACATAACCGTTGCTCGGGTGGGCGATATCGCCTTCGTCGGTCTCGGCGCCGAAGTGTTGACTGAGATCGGGATGGCAATCAAGGCGGGCTCGCCATACAAGCATACTTTTGTAATCACGCACTGCAACGGCGCCGCCTCGTATATCGCGCCGGAGCATCTGCACATAGAAGGAGGATACGAAATAAAGAGCAGTCCCTTCGCCCCGCAGGCGGCGGATATGGCCGTAAAGCAGGCGGTAAAGATGCTCCACGAATTATAGAAGATTCTCTCGGACGGATTCGGACGGCGGAGTCTACATAGCGGTTTTGCGACTGCCTCGGGCCAGTCTTAGGATTTCCAGCAGTCCTCGCTCGGTCAGCTCGACCGGGTTGCCTTTCATACTGCTCGACTTTTGTGACTTTGCGACCGCCGCAGGGAATTGCTCTTCGACCAATCCGAAATCGTCGAGCGAGGGAATTTTCAGTGCTGCGCAAAGGTCCCGAACCCATGCGACACCGTCGGCAGCTTTTGCGCCGGCGTCTGCTGTCAGCAACTGCGATATCTCATCGAACCGGCCCAATACCGAGTCTGTCCCGCGACTCTCCAGCGCCCGTACGTTGGCCTCCATGACAAACGGCAGAAGCCGGGCGCATATTACTCCGTGCGGAGCGTCAATCATCCCGCCTAACGGGCCGGCGAAACCGTGGACCGCCCCCAACTTCGCGTTGCCCAGGCCTAATCCGCCAAAGAGACTCGCCAGAGCCATGTCCTCGCGGGCGGCCGGATCGTTGCCGTATTCAAAGGCTCGCCGTAAAGAACGCCCGGCACGCTTGAGACCCTCGCGGCAAATGCCGTCGGTCAGCGGGTTTGCTTTGTTGGAAACATAGACCTCGATCAGTTGTGTGAGCGCATCCAGGCCGGTACTCGCGGTCACCGCCGGCGGCATCGAATGGGTCAATCCAGGATCGACTACGGCCAAACGAGGCAGCATCAATGGGCTGCGCATGCTCACCTTGACCCGCTGTTCCGGCACGCCGAGGACTGCGTTGCGCGTGACCTCGGCCCCGGTTCCGGCGGTAGTTGGAATTGCGACGTGCGGCGCGGCACTTTGTACCAGAGGCTTGCCGGCGCCGACTACCTCCAGATAGTCTTCCAGCTCGCCGCCGTTGGTAAGCATTGCCGCAACGACTTTGCCGGTATCGAGGACGCTGCCGCCCCCGAAGCTGATAACCATATCGCATTTGGCCCGACGGGCCGTATCGACCGCAGCTTTGGCCAGAGCAGCAGTCGGCTCGCCGCTCACGCTGAATGTCACGCATTTGATCCCTTGCGCATCGAGCTGTTCAAGAAGCGGCTCGGCCCGTTCGCTTGTACTGCCGGTGACAACGCAAGCGAGTTTGCCCATCTCGGCCGATAGGGGCGCTACATCCTTAATCGTGCCGCGACCGAATATGATTCGTCCAGCGGTTGCAAATTCGAATCTCATGAGCACTCTCACTCACCACGGAACACTGCAATCAGCCCCACCCCTGCCCGTCGGGAAACACGTTCGTGTATTTTATGCTCGTGCGGGGCTCAGCCATCATATCGGCCACTGTATCGCGCCACTTTTGATAATGCGCCGTCTCCTTATGCCTGCCCGGGTCTTCAGATGTGCGATAGACTTCCACAAGAACGAAACGCGTGGGGTCGTCCTGCTGCTGGACAACGTCGAACCGCGCAACACCCGGCTCCCGAATGCTGTTGCGGGCATTGTCAACTGTCGCGGCCCGAAAGGCCTCAACCTGGTCGGGTTTAACGTGAGCGAAAACGTGGACTACAAGCATAATAATCTCCTTACGGGTTACGGTATTCGAGCCGGAGTTTATCAGACAACTTGCGTAAATGCAAGCAGCACCGACGGCAATCACCCGAAGACATCTTTGCGCCGGCGCAGCTCTGCAAAAACATCCACCGCCCGGGACTGTGGCATCTTGAGCGCGGTCCGCATTTCGGGTGTGTCGGCGCGCAAAAATGGATTCGTTGTCCTTTCCTGCTGCATGGTCGAAGGAACGGTCTGCCGGCCCAGTGTTTGTGCGTGCCTGATTTCATTCAGCCGCTGTCCGACGACCTGGTTGTCGGGCTCAACGGTCAGGGCGAACTCGTAGTTCTCCAACGTATAATCGTGTCCGCAGTAAACGAGCGTATCATCGGGCAAAGACGCCAATCTCTGCAGGGACTCCCACATGACTTCGGCATCGCATTCCATCAACCTGCCGCAACCCCCGACGAATAGCGTATCTCCCGTCCAGAGAACGCCGTTCTTGCCTTGGCCTGACGGGGGCATGTAATAGCAGAGCCCCGTGGAAGTATGCCCCGGAGTCGCAATGACCTGCACCCTGGCATCGCCGAATGTCAGTACCTCCCCATCTTCAACAACTCTGTCGATTCCACGTATTCTGTGTCTGTCCCCACCGATGATTTTGCAACCGGTCTTTTGTTTCAATTCGACCGCTCCAGCGGTGTGATCGTAATGGTGGTGCGTGATGAGAATCGTATTGAGGCTAAGGCCGCTGTCCTTGAGAATCCTCAGCACCTGAGAACTCTCGCTGGGATCGACCACGAACGAACCGGTTTCGTTGTGCCTGTACAGATAAATGAAATTATCGCCGAGCGCGGGAACCGTTATTACCGAATCCATAGTTTTCCAATCACTGAAGCTCATGTAATATTCTCCGGTCGTCATCAAGAACATGAACCCGGGCCCCATGCGTCTTGCCGCAGACTACCATCACGTAAACCTGATGTCAAAAGAAACGCATTGATTGGTCGAGAACAGAAGTATATAATCTATTCGTAATAACGGATGTGCAGTTATTTTGCACATGCTACGGCCGACATACGAGTGTGAGGTAACAGGGGACCTTTTTTGCATATCTTCAAATTGAAAGGAAAGCAATCATGAGAAGAACGAGCCTGCGATCCACATTGTACGCGTCTCTGGCGGCGATTTCCATCGTCTTTTCGGCAGCGAACGCTCAACCAGCGGCGAAAATCCTGGACGCCACAAACGTCAAAGGCGGCTTCGTCGTCCATATCGGCTGCGGGAACGGGCGTCTGACTGCCGCGCTGCGCGCGAACGATAGCTACATAGTGCATGGACTCGACAGAGACACAAAAAACATCGAGACCGCGCGCAAGCACATAAACTCGCTCGGTCTCTACGGCACAGTATCTGTCGATCAGTTGAATGAAAACCGGCTTCCGTACATCGATAACATTGTCAACCTCGTCGTCTCGGAAGACCTCGGCGAGGTTCCCATGGATGAAATTATGCGAGTCCTTGCCCCGAACGGCGTCGCCTATATCGGCAAGGCCGGCAAGTGGCAAAAAACCGTCAAGCCATATCCCGAAGACATAGACGAATGGACGCACTATCTGCACGATGCCACCGGCAACGCCGTAGCGCATGATTCGGTCGTCGGTCCGCCCCGCCGAATGCAGTGGGTGGGAAGCCCAATGTGGGCGCGAAGCCACGAACACTCGGCAAGCCTGAACGCGCTGGTTTCGGCAAACGGACGCATCTTCTATATTATGGACGAAGGCCCGAAAGACTCCATCCAACTGCCACCCAAGTGGTTTCTTACGGCACGGGACGCCTTTAATGGAACGGTCCTCTGGAAGCGACAGTTGCCGAACTGGTACAACCACCTGTTCCCGCTCAAGAGCGGCCCTTCAAGACTGACCCGGCGGCTGGTCGCCATCGGCGATGAAGTCTATACGACGCTCGGCATTAACGAACCGCTGAGCGCCATAGATGCCGCCACTGGTAAGACAATCCGCACCTATGAGAACACTAAGACCGTCGAGGAACTCGTCTCCATAAAGGGCGTATTGCTTCTGGTCGTCAATCCCGACCGTGAGCCGGTCGATTACAAGCAGGAGAATGCAAACTGCTGGACGGAGCAAAAGCGAGCCAGCGAGCGATGGGGCTGGGACGAAACAATCGACAAACTGATGGCGGTTGAAGCCGCAACGGGCAACGTCCTCTGGAGCATCGATAGCAAGATCGTGCCGATGTCGTTAGCCGCCGACGGGCAGCGCGTTGTCTATCACGACGGCCAAGCAGTCGTGTGCATCGAACAAGGCACAGGCAGGCAGTTGTGGCGAACGCCCGTCGAGCGCAGCAAGCTCATCCCCACCGGCTGGTCGCCGTCTATGGTAATGTACAAGGATATAATCCTTTTCTCTGGAAAACAGCGAGCGATGGTAACCCTGTCGGCCAAAGACGGCAAGCAGCTTTGGAACTCGAAACTGCACCCGTCCGGGCACTTCTGTCCCGAGGACATATTCGTCATCGACGAGCTGGTCTGGTCGGGCGATATCGCCAGCGCCCGGCCTCGGTCAACCGGAACTTTCACGGGTTGGGATCCGCTCACGGGCGAGGTCAAGCGCGAGTTCGAGCCGGACGTCGAGCCCTTCGCTATCATGCATCAGAGGTGCTACCCGAGCAAGGCGACGGAAAAGTATCTTATGCCGTCATGGATAGGCACCGAGTTCATCAACCCGCGCACGAAGGAGTGGGAGATTCATCACTGGGTTCGCGGCGGATGCTTCTACGGCATGATGCCGTGCAACGGCCTGGTCTATGCACCGCCGAACTCGTGCGCATGCTACTATCAATCGAAGTTAGCCGGCTTCAACGCCCTGGCCCCGGCTCCGACTAAGAAGCTGCCGGCGCCGTCGGATACCGACCGCCTGCAACGCGGACCTGCCTTTGGTGGAATACGAGAGACGAGAGACGAGGGACGAGGGACGAGTGATTGGCCCACGTACCGGCACGACGCCGCCAGAAGCGGGTATGTGAAAACAAAAGTCCCTGCAACGCTTGAACGCACATGGCAGACCGAGCTTGGCGGCCGAATCACGCAGCCGGTTGTGGCGGACGGCAAACTCTTTGTCGCATCTGTGGATACTCACACGGTTCATGCCCTCGATGCGGCTTCCGGCACAAAGCTCTGGAGCTACACAACCGGCGGGCGCGTTGATTCTCCCCCTACGGTTTACAAAGGGCGTGTGCTGTTCGGCTCCGCCGACGGCTATGTTTACTGCCTGCGTGCTTCCGATGGTGCGCTGGCATGGCGGTTCCGGGTCGCTCCGCACGATCTGCGGCTGATGTCGTACGAACAGTTGGAGTCGGTCTGGCCGGTATCGGGCAGCGTGCTGATCCAGGATGCAGTCGCCTACGCCCTCGCAGGCAGGTCGGTCTTCCTGGACGGCGGCATGCGTCTGGTTCGGCTCGACCCGCTGAGCGGAAAGAAGCTTTCCGAGACAATTCTGGACGAGCGAGACCCGAGAACGGGTGAGAACCTCCAGACGAGGATTAAGCAAAAGAAGATGCCGGTCGCGCTGCCGGACGTCCTGTCCAGCGACGGCAAATTCGTGTTCATGAGGTCCCAGCGATTCAACATGGAAGGGCGCCGGACAGTTATCGATCCGGAGGACCAGACCGATCAGGGAGGCGAAGGAACACACCTGTTCTGCCCGACGGGATTTATGGACGACTCATGGTTCCATCGGTCGTATTGGATCTACGGCAAGAACGCCGGTGAAGGATGGGCAGAGTGGCCTGTCCCGGCGTGGTTTGTGCCGGCGGGGCGCATTCTGGCAGTTGACGAGACCTGCGTGTACGGCTACGGCCGCCATCCCCAGTATCTCTGCAACTCCTCCGTGCTGGAATACCGGCTCTTTGCGGCCGACAAGAAGCTCGATCCCGACAGGGTTGCACAGGTCCGCAAGACAAAGATCCCCCAGAACATCACCAACTGGCAGAACCGCGCGAAATATCCGGAGTCGGAACTCAGCGCGGTCAAGCGCAATTGGATGATTGAGAAACCTCAACTGATTGCCCGCGCCATGGTCCTGGCAGACCGTACGCTGTTTGTAGCCGGTCCGCCGGATGTCGTGGACGAGGAGGAAATTTGGGGTCGTACCCTCGAACCGCAAGTACAGGCAAAACTGAAAGCACAAAGCGCCGCCCTTGAGGGGCAAAACGGCTCGCTGCTGTGGGCGGTATCCGCCTCGGACGGGGAAAAACTGGCCGAGTACGAACTCGAAAGCGTACCGGCTTTTGACGGCATGGCCGCAGCCGACGGACGGCTGTACCTCTCGATGAAGGACGGCCGGGTATTGTGCATGGCAGGCAAGTAGCTGCACCTGAATGTGTATAGATCATGGTGAACAGTTCTATGATAACACGAAGACGGTTTCTAAAGACAACGGCGGCACTTGGGCTCTGGACGAATGCGAACATCCTTGCCCAAGGGCAAACATCGACTCAGTTGCAGGGTTCGCAAAGCAGGAAGAACGTTCTGTTTATTGTAGTTGACGACCTGAACCATTCTCTTGGATGCTACGGCCACGCGATAGTCAAATCCCCCAATATCGACGAATTAGCTTCGCGCGGTGTTCGCTTCGAGCGTTCCTACTGTCAGTTTACGGTCTGCAATCCGAGCCGTACTTCTTTCTTGACCGGGCTGCGGCCGGACTCGACGGGCGTTCTGGACAACAACACTCCTTTCCGGTCAAAGCTTCCGGAGGCCGTAACCCTGCCACAGTTGTTCCGCAGGCATGGGTACTTCACGGCTCGTGTGGGAAAAATATTCCATTCGGGCAAAAACACGGACGACCCCGAGGCGTGGAACGTAACATCCGACCCCAAAGGAACACCACGAGGCAAGAAAGGGCAAGGAAGAAATCTTACCGGCGGTCGAGTAAAATGGTGTCAATGGCTTGCAGCAGAGGGGGACGATGAGGATCAAGCTGATGGTCTGGTTGCCGCCGAAGCCATCGGCCTGCTGGAGCAGAAGCATAAAGGCCCATTCTTCCTCGCCGTCGGCTTTCACAAGCCGCACGACCCGTTTATCGCGCCGAAACGCTATTTCGACCTCTATCCGCTCGAAAAATTGCAGCCGCCCGCAGTCCCGTCGGACCGGTCTGCCGAGCATCCCCAGGCGATTGGGAGCGGTTGGAAAGAGGATTTCGACCGTTTCACCGACCGCGAGCGACGCGAGTTCATGCGCGCCTACTATGCCGGGATATCGTTCATGGACGCGCAGGTGGGAAAGCTCATCGCCGCCATGGATCGCCTGGAGCTTTGGCAAAACACCATCGTCGTATTCTTCAGCGATCACGGCTACCACCTTGGCGACCGCGGCTGGTGGAATAAGAACACCGTGTTCGAATCGTCGGCAAGGGCTCCGCTGGTTGTAGTGACTCCGGAGATGAAAACAAGAGGCATAAGCTGCTCAGGGATTGTCGAGTTCGTGGACATCTATCCGACACTCGCCGATTTATGCGAGCTGCCCGCACCCGGCAATCTCGCGGGAACCAGCTTGCGGCCCCTGCTCAGCAACCCGGAGCTTCCCGGAAAAAAGGCGGCGTTCACACAGGTGCAGCGCGGCAAAATAGCCGGTCATTCCGTGCGGACGCAGCGCTGGCGATATACGGAGTGGGACCAGGGCAAACAGGGCGCGGAGCTGTACGACCACGAAAAAGACGCCGGCGAATACTACAACCTTGCCGGAGATCCGGAGTATGCTGAAACCGTCGCAGAGCTAAAAGGCCTGCTGCGACAATCCGGACGGAATGATGTATGATTAAGGAGGCTTTGAATATGGTCAAGCACAATTGCACGCGACGGGGTTTTATTCGGGCAATAGGAGGGGCAGTTGCGGCTTCTCTTGTGCCAGGTTCGTCCGTAGCCGCTTCGGCGGCGAATAAACCGCCGAACATACTTTACATCATGTCTGACGACCACGCCGCACATGCGATCAGCGCGTATGGGAGCAGGCTGGCAAAAGTCGCCCCTACGCCGAACATCGACCGGCTGGCGACCGAAGGGATTCTGTTCGAGAACTGTTTCTGCACCAATTCCATCTGCGTACCCAGCCGGGCGACGATCCTGACCGGCCAGTACAGCCAGACGAATGGTGCTCTCGATCTTGGCGGCAAACTCGAACCGGAGAAGCAATATCTGCCCAGGCTGATGAAGCAGGCCGGCTATGAAACCGCCATGATCGGCAAATGGCACCTGAATCAGGAGCCGGCGGCGTTCGATTACTACTGCGTGCTCCCGGGCCAGGGCTCATATTTCAATCCGATCCTCCGGGAATCGGGCGGAAAGTGGCCTGATAACGAAAAACGATTTGCATCGTATGATTCGCGTCACTCATCGGACGTTATTGCCGA
>JBDREF010000114.1:0-9727 GCA_043820045.1 Planctomycetota bacterium
TCTTTGTTCGAGGTGCATCGCACCAGAATCCGCTGGTACGTCGAGCATCTGATGGGAATATGATTGGGTGAAAGCGAATCTCATCTTGAAGGATTCAGCAAGAATTGATAGGATATGACCATATCGGTTTATTCTTAAAGGTAGAATACTATGACGAAGCGAAGAATCATTTTTATATCAGGTTTATGTTTTTTGATGACGTTCTTTACACCGCAGATCCTTTCCCCATCGCGCGAATCAATTGGAACAGCAAGGGCGTCTGGTTCTGATCGCCAGCGGAAAATGGGCGACGCTGAAAGGCAAAATGAAGCTGCAAAGAAGGCTAAGCAACTGGAATTGGATCAAGCACAGAAGAATAAAGAACTTGCAAAGGAGGGACGCGGCTTGCCCAATCGCAAGCAAAATCAAAAGAAGTCCCAAGAAGAAGCCGCCGAAATAAAAAAGGAGTTCATAAGGGAGAAAGATGCACTCGGAGTGACAGAAGACCAATGGAAGCTCGTCAAATCCAAACTGGAGAACGTGCGGCAGCTTCGCGAGCAGGCAAACTCGAAGGTAGGATTATCCCTTGCCAGTGGCCCAAGCGACAACGAGACAAACCCCAGGACCAGTGCCAGGACGAACGTGCCGATATGGCAATGGGATGATCCATGGAAGGAAAAGCCCCCCGGCGAAATGACCGAGGCGCAGAAACTCGCCAAGCGGCTTATCGCCCTTGTGGAAAACAAAAGCGCAACGCCAGAACAATTCAGACGCGCGATAGATGCCTTGCGAAAAGCCAGACGCGATGAAGCGGAAATCGAAAGGCAGTTGGCCGAGGCTCGCCGGGAGTTGTGCGAGATACTCACAACCCGCCAAGAGGCGGCACTGGTACTGATGAACAGTCTTTAACCGACCTTACAGGAAAAAGCCTGGGGCTTTTTGATGAGATCAAAGGTGCTTAATATGGCAACGCAAAGAATAATTATTGCAGGAGTCGCGTGTTTCGCGATGGCCGTGTTTACAGGTCAAGCGCTGTCCTGGGCCAGCGCTTCAAATCCAAAACCCATGCCGCTGTTTCCTCCTGCCGAAAGTCTGCGAGGCCTGACTGACGAGGAAAAAGCTAAAGCAATTGAAAAATGGCGAGATGATCGCGAGCAACAACAAAAACAAATGCGCAGAGAACATGTCAACCGCATGGCGACAGAAGCGTGGAAGCGGCTGCTGAGAGTAAACGAACAACAATGGGTGATTATCGAACAAAAAATTAACAAGGTTTACGTCATTAGTTGGCCCGTCCAAGTGCGTGCATTTGGGTCTCATGACGACGCAGGAAACTTTCATTGGAATAGACCGTCGCGGGATGGAGGTCCAATGAGCGGTAAAACTCGCGAGCAGATGCCCGAAGTCTATCGAGCCGTTGAAGAGCTTATCGACCTTCTGGAGGATAAGAATTCAAAAGACGAGCAAATCAGAGAGAAAATGGACGCCCTTCAGCAAGTCAGAGACAAAGCGCGGAAAGAACTGGCCCAGGTCGAGCAGGAGCTGGCGGCGGTGCCAATGACACCCCGCCAGGAAGCGATATTCCTCATCATGGAATGGATTGACTGATCCGTCAGCGTAACTGCGCAAGTCTGAATCGTCCGCGAGAGAAATTCAAGGCGATGAAGTATTTCCACATGGGGCACCGGCTTGAGAAGGTCGTAATAGAAGAAAGGGAGCTTGAACATAACAGGAGCAGGGAGAGCGGAGATGATTAGCGGAATGGGCGGGAATCCAGATCATGGGATATATCGACTGATATGCCGACGCACGTGGGCATTAGAAAACTATGCCGGTTGAATTGCCGCCGCGACTATGATAGAATACGGTTTCGATGTTGTATTCTTCTTAGCAAGGAGCGGCGCCATGAACAAAACACGCGGATTCACGCTGATTGAGCTTCTGGTGGTGATCGCGATTATCGCCCTGTTGATGGCGATATTGATGCCGGCGCTGATGCGGGTCAAGAAGCAGGCAAAAGCCGCCGTTT
Organism: Planctomycetota bacterium; assembly: GCA_043820045.1. Classification (GTDB taxonomy): domain Bacteria; phylum Planctomycetota; class Phycisphaerae; order Sedimentisphaerales; family Anaerobacaceae; genus JBDREF01. The sequence goes on from JBDREF010000114.1 coordinate 2,009, forward strand.
GCCAGGCCAACCTGCGCCAGTGGGGCACTCTTTTCTCGATTTACATGCAGGAAAACGACGGCTATTTCTGCTATGGCGACAGCAGCGGCAGGTGGAGATACATATTGCAGGACCAACACAGGGACCGCAAGCTCAGCCCCTGCTGCCCGGAGGCCGCCAACCCCACCAAGAACAGCGGGACCTACGGCACGTGGGGTGGGGAATCCCTGGACGCCGATTACGTTATGCAAATCGACTACGGCAGCTACGGCGTGAATCGCTGGGTCTATAACAGAAAAGCGAATCAGTCCGACGACGGGTACTGGAAAGGCTGCAACGTCAAGAACACGAGCCAGATTCCGCTGTTTCTGGATTGCTCGTGGTACGGCGCCGGGCCGCTCCACTTCGACGTGCCGCCCCAATACGAAGGCCACACGGCCAGCGGCACCGGCGATTGGCGCGGCGACAACATGAGGCGTTTCTGCCTCAACCGGCACGGCGCAGCCACGAACGGCGTGTTCCTGGACTACTCGGTCCGAAAAATCGGACTCAAGGAATTGTGGACGCAGAGATGGAATCGCAACTACGACATGATCAACCTCTGGACTAAGGCCGGCGGAGCTTTGGCGGAAGACTGGCCGCAGTGGATGAGAAGCTTCAAGGACTACTGACAGAACAGGACAAGAAAAATGAGACAAACCAGAAGGCAGTTTCTAAAAAACATCGGGCTCGCCGCAGCAGCGTGCATGATTCCGCAAACGGCGTTCGGCAGGCGCAGCGCTGCACGCAGACCGAACATCGTACTGATTCTTACCGACGACCAGGGGACGATTGACGCCAACTGCTACGGGGCGAAAGACCTGTACACGGATAACCTCGACCGGCTGGCCAGGGAAGGCACGCGATTCACCCAGTTCTACGTCGGCGCACCGGTGTGCTCACCTTCCCGTGCTGCATTGATGACGGGCCGTTATCCCCGTCACGCCGGGCTTCTGGGAAATGCCTCTTCGGAAAAAGGACACGCCGGAATGCCCACAGAGCAGGTAACTATCGCCGAGATGATGAAATCCGCCGGCTATGCGACCGGCCACGTCGGCAAATGGCACCTGGGTTATACGCCGGAGACGATGCCCAACGGGCAGGGTTACGATCATTCATTCGGGCATATGGGCGGTTGCATCGATAACTACTCGCACTTTTTCTATTGGGCCGGCCCGAACCGTCACGACCTTTGGCGCGACGGTCGGGAAGTCTGGCGCGACGGTGAGTTCTTCGGCGAGCTGATGGTAGATGAATGCAAGAAGTTTATCGACGAGAACAAAGACGGGCCGTTCTTTCTCTACTGGGCGATCAATATGCCGCACTATCCCCTCCAGGGAATCGAAAAGTGGCGAAAGAAATACGAGCATCTCGAAGACCCCCGGCGAATATATGCGGCGTTCGTCTCCACGATGGACGAATTGGTCGGCCGGGTCGTCACACACATAGACGAATCAGGACTGCGAGACGAGACCATTATCATTTACCTCAGCGACCACGGCCATTCCGTCGAGTCGAGGACTTTCAGCGGGGGAGGAAGCTCCGGCGACTTCCGCGGTCATAAGTTCACGCTCTGGGAGGGCGGCATTCGCGTTCCCTGTATCGTCTCGTGGCCGGGGCACATCCCCCAGAACGCCGTCCGCGACCAGATGGCAATCAGCATCGACTGGATGCCGACAATCGCAGAGTACTGCGGCGTCAAACCTCCCGATGTCGAAATCGACGGCAAGAGTATAAAATCGGTTATCGACTCAGAGAACGCATCATCGCCGCATGAAGTTCTCCATTGGGAAACCGGCAAACACTGGGCTGTCAGACAGGGCGACTGGAAACTCGTCCACAACGGCCCGGCAACGGATTACAAAGGCCGAAATATCCCCCAGGTCGAAAATTTCCTGAGCAACATGGCCGAGGACGTCACTGAAACAAAGAACATCGCCGAAATCCACCCAGAAGTAGTCGAGCGACTAACCAACCTGCACGACAAGTGGCTTGAATCGCTCCGGCAGGAATAAGAAAAGCCTGTTGGACTCGGCCGGAAAACTCCGGCAACTGTCTGCAACAGCATACCGGCCCAAAATCTTCTCAACTGAAGGCTTTTCGCAGCACGGCGAGGCTTTTGGGGATGGCGGTTTTGTAGTCTTCGTTTCCTTCGAATTCGAGCGAGATATAGCCTCGGTAATTGTGCTTTCGCATTATTCGCGCGATGCGCGGGTAATCCAGGTCGAGGCTGTACCAGAGGCCTCCGCCGTAGTAGGTCTTTGCCTGCATGAATACCGTCTGGGAGGCGCATTTTTCGAGCTTGTCGTACGGGTCTTCGAGAAAGTTGCCGGTATCGAGCAGGACCTGAAGCCAGGGTGAATCTATGGCATTAACGATCCTAAGCAGTCCTTCCGGCGTGCGGGCCAGACCCCAGTGGTTTTCAAGCCCGAGAATCACGCCGCATTCCTCGGCTTTGGGCAGGCACTTCTCAATGCTGTCGATGACCCACTTGAAGCCGTCTTCTTCTGTGTATCCGGGCAGAACCGGCTCAATGCCGCGATTGGCCATCAAATCGTCAAAGCTCCGTGTCGTACCCCAGCGGCCCGTGTTCAGGCGGACAATCGGGATACCCAGTCTGTAGGCGATTTCGATTTGTTTCAACGTCAGGTCGATGTTCTTCTGGCGTCTTTCCTTGTCGGGATATACGTAGCCCTGATGCGTGGACATACAGCACAGGTCCAGGCCGTTGATAAGAGCGTGACGCTTGAGCTTTTGAAGGTAGCTGTTTTCTTCGCTTTCCATCTGTATCAGCAGGATATCGACTCCGTCGAAACCCATGCGTGCCGCTTCGTCGATGCACGTCTCGATGGGCATCTTCAGGCCGTCTTTGAACCGCCAGAACGAGTACGTGGAGACGGCGATGGGATTCGGACGCCGGGGCGTCCCAGCCGACTCTGCCGCCTTAGACGAATCGCCGGCAAGAACAAGAGCACCTGCCGCTACGATAGAGCTGCCGAGGAAGGTTCTGCGTTTTATGGATTCCATAACTGGTCCTTTCCAAAGTCCTCGCTGTCGTACCCTTATACTAAACCACGAATGAACACGAATTGACACGAAATTATTTATCATGAATTGGTGTTCATTCGTGTTAATTCGTGGTTATCCCGGCGGCCCGGCCGGCATTGACCTCGGCGGCAAGTTGCATAAACTTCGGTATTGCGTAATCGAAGAACCGCTTGTAGGCCTCGCAGAAATAGCTTTCTTTGCCGAAGTCGTCTTTGTCGAACGGTGACCGGTCTTTCATACAGCCGCCGCGACAGACGGCAAGGTGCCGGCAGACAAGACACTTGTCGCACAGATTGCGCTTGGCCCTGCCGAACGCCCTCTTGATGCTGCTTGCCGCCAGTTTTTCTATCGGCGTCTCGAAGATATTGCCCAGTCGCCACTTCGGCTCGACAAAAAAATCACAACAGAAAGCATCGCCCGTATGTTCGATGACGATGTACTGGCTGCATTGCTTGTCGAACGTGCAGATCGTATGGTGGCCGGTGACATAATACGCCAGGATCGAATCGAAATCACGAATGCTCAATTTTCGCGGCCCGTATTCGTACCAGCGGTCGAACAGCCTGCATTGAAATTCGCCGTACTGCTCTGGCGTAATTGAAAAGTCGGCAATTTTGCCCGTCGCTGGATCGACCTCCACGCAGGGGATAAACTGCAGGAACTTCACACCCAACCCGACGAGAAAATCGAACACTTCGTCCACATGTTCGGCGTTCCGGGCGTTAATCAGGGTAAGAGTATTGAATTCGACATCATATTCCTTGCAGTTGTCGATGGCCCGCATGACCCTGTCGAATGTCCCGGCACCGGAATGGTCGAGGCGGTAGTAATCGTGAAATTCCTTTGGGCCGTCAATGCTCACACCGACGAGAAACTTGTTTTCATGCAGGAACCGGCACCACTTTTCGTTGAGCAGAATTGCATTGGTTTGCAGCGAATTACCTACCTCCTGCCCGCTGACGCCGTATTTTTTCTGAAACTCTACAGCCTTCTCGTAGAAATCCAGACCCATCAGCGTCGGCTCGCCGCCCTGCCAGGCAAAGCCGGCTAATGGAAAACGTAACTGCATGTAGTCTTTAACGAGCTTTTCGAGAACTTCTTCACTCATTCGCTGCCTGCCCTGCCCCACTTCCGGCGCCCGGCACTTGTAGAAACAGTATTCGCAATCAACGTTGCATTCGGAACCTGATGGCTTGATTAGAAGAGTAAACGGCTGCATTATCCCCCTACTTCCTCCAGCATACTGCTCATTTGCTTGACCAAATCTTCATTTTCGGGTAATTCTGAAATATTGACATTCTCCATAGGATCAACCTTATGGTCGTATAACATCCGGGCGTGCACTGCACCATCTTTTCTTCGCCACTGCGTGTAGCGATAACGGTCGGTCTTGACCGAATCTCCCGCGAAATATCTGCTGAATACTGCTTCCTTCCAGGGCATGTTCGGATTTTTCAAAAGCGGTACGAAACTTTTACCCTGCAAATGATCGGGAAGCGTCAAATCACATAGTTCACAAAGAGACGGATAAATGTCCAGGTACTCGGTCAGGGCATTGCTCTTCCTGTTGCTGGCGATTCCCGGGGCGGTGACAATTAACGGCGAATGTAGAGACGTCTCGAAATTACAATGCTTGCACCACAAGCCGTGCTCGCCCAGATTCCAGCCATGGTCGCCCCACAGTACGATAATGGTATTGTCTCGCAGACCCAACCGGTCGAGCTCTGCGACGACTCTGCCGATCTGAGCATCGGTATAGCTTACACAGGCGTAGTAGCCATAAACGAGTGTCCGGGCAAGGTCGTCGGACAGCGGCCCTTTTGCCGGGATACCGTGGTACGCTCGCAACTCGCCCCAGTTATGCAAAGCCGCATCGGGGGCGCCTTTGGGCCGGAAGGGATTATCGGCGAGGTCGATGTCGTCTCGCTCGTACATATCCCAATACTTCTTCGGGGCGTTAAAGGGCAGGTGGGGCTTCAGGAAGCCAAGCGCCAGGAAGAATGGTTTATCTTCACCCTTCAATCGCTGAAGGTCTGAAATCCCCTTGTCGGCTATAATTCCGTCGAAGTATTCGTTATCGGCGACATCGGCCGCCTCGTAGGCAGGCCCGGCCAGCTTCGGCTTTTGCCGAGCGAGTTTGTTGTTCTCCTCCAACAGATAATTTCGCCAGGCGCCCTTAGGACGCCAAGGCTCTTCGCTCCAGCCGTCCAGACAGTCGGTTGCGTGGTGGAATATCTTGCCGTTCGATATCGTATGATAGCCGTTGTTTTTGAAGTGTTCCGCAATCGACAATACTCCCGGAAAATCCTTCTCGGCCCGGGTGTCGTAGCCGAGGAACCGATCCTTCGTCGGCCGAACACCTGTTAAGAGACTGGCGCGAGATGCCCCGCAGACGGGCACCTGGCAATACGAGCGCAGGAAGGTGACGCCCTCCGAGGCCAGCCGGTCGATGTTGGGAGAAATCATCTGCTTGTGGCCGTAGCAGCTTAATTGCGGGCGAAGGTCGTCCACCGCGATAAAAAGGACGTTCGGTTTCTTCTTGCCGGCGGCAAATAAAGAAACAGGCATCCCCAACGTCGCCGCCCCTGTACTCATGGCCTTTAGAAAGTTCCGACGTGTGCAGTTCATGTTTTCTCCTCGTTGGAAGCAATTCGACTATCAATTGTCAAGTATCTATATGATATCAAGGCGAAATGATAACAGGAATACTTGAATTGTGCCAGGCCTTTCCAGTGAGCCGTCTGTTTGGCGGCTACTTGTCAATGCGCAGCCTGATCTTGTCGGCCGAGCGGGTGTGCCTGCCTGCTGAGCCGTTTTCTATGGCTGCGGCCATCTGCATGAACCTCGGGACCGTATAGTCGAAAAACTGCTTGTAGCTTTGACAGAAGTAATTCTCCCTGGTGGGTCGGTCGTCGTTCAGGCGAGCCCTGTCTTTCACACAGCCACCGCGGCAGATGTCGAGGTGCGTGCAAACAAGGCATTTGTCGCAAAGCCTCTCCTTGTCCCGCGCGAAGGCCCGCTTCTTACTATCGGCCGCAAGCTTCTCCAGGGGCGTCTCAAGAATGTTGCCCAATCTCCACTGCGGCTCGACGAAAAACTCGCAGCAGAACGCATCGCCGGAGTGCTCGATAACGACAAAGCCGGCACACTTCTTGCTGTAAGTGCAAATCGTATGGCTGCCCATAACGTAGTGCGTGAGCAGTGAATCGAACTCGCGAATGTTGAACTTCTCCGGGCCGTAGTCATACCAGAGGTCGAACATCCGGCACAGAAAATCACCGTACTGCCCGGGCGTGATGGAAAAATCTGCTATCTTGCCGGTCGAAGGGTCCGTCTCTGCGCAGGGGATGAATTGCAGGTAGGTCAGATCATTTTCGATTAGGAAATCGAAGAGTCTCTCCGGGCGCCCCACGCTCAAACTGTTGAGTAAGACAAGAGCACTAAATTCGACCTGATGTTTCTTGCAACTCCCGATGCCTCGCATCACTCTGTCGAAGGTCCCTGCGCCGGAATGGTCGAGGCGATAGCGGTCGTGAAATTCCTTCGGCCCGTCAATGCTTATACCGAGAAGGAATTTGTTTTCCGAGAAAAACCGGCACCACTCATCGTCGAGCAGGACCCCATTGGTCTGCAGGGTATTGCTGACTTGCTGACCGGATCTGCCGTATTTCTTTTGCAGCTCGACCGCCCTTGCAAAAAAATCCACGCCCATCAGAGTTGGCTCGCCACCCTGCCAGGCAAAACCCACAACGGGAAAGCCCAACTGCATGTAGTCCTTCACGAGCTTCTCAAGCACATGGTCGCTCATCCGCTGCTTGCCCGTGCCAACGCTCGCATCCCTGCCCTTATAGAAGCAGTAGGCACAGTCGATATTGCAGTCCGACCCGGACGGTTTGATCAAAAGCGTAAACGGTTGCATTATCTCAGACCTTCCGACGTCAACACCACTCGCCCGCCCAGTGACATCTGAATATGAATTTCACTGCCCGTTTCTTCGATGAGTTTCTTCGCAATCCCTTCCACGTTGAACCGTGAGCCTGAGAATGGGTTCTCAAGCCGACAGGTCCCGCCCTTTTCGGCGACGATGGTAACGCGCCGGGTCTGTCCTTCCCGTCGCTCGGCGGAAACCAGAAACGCACCTTCGGCCCGCAGCGTGGTGAAAGAGACATCCTTCCAGGCGGCCGGTATGGCGGGAAAGACTCTGATATCCCCGCTGTAGCTTTGCAGAAGCATCTCCTGAAGACCCGCCGCGGCGGCGAAATTCCCTTCCAGCGTGAACGGCCGGTAACGGAAATTCGAGTATCCTGTGCCCGACTGGTCGCCGTTACAGTGGAAACTGCTGCGCAGACAAAACGCCGTCGAGAATATCTCCAGGGCCTCTTCCGCCTTCTCGCCGTCGCGCGCTCGTGCGGCTATGTTCGCCAGCCAGCTAAAGCTATATCCTGTCCATTGGCTGGTGCCCTTCTCGTCGAGGTCCGCCAGAGAGGCCCTGATTATGGCCCGGTCTTCCGGACCGTTTTCCCAGCAAACCAATCCCAAAGGGTGAATCGCCATCAGGTGCGAGAAATGACGGTGCGACGCCTTGAGCGGATAATCCATGGCGACGAGCATCTTCTTACTCTGCGGGTCAATCGCAAGGTCGGGCATCTCGCC
>JBDREF010000115.1:0-2631 GCA_043820045.1 Planctomycetota bacterium
CTACTTCCATTTCCGCTACATGTTCGGCAGGAAGCACCCTCGCATGAACAGTCTCTGGGCCCTGGCCGGCATGGCGGCTATCATCATCACTCTGCTCTGGGTGAACCTGTCCAGACTCTTCCCCGGCCTGCACAGCTACGCTTCATAACAGTTGGCGCGCCGCTCCAGGAACGATACAATTGCCGGAAATCGAAAGCATTCTTTGGTTTAAGGAGGCCAGACTATGTCCGAACAAATTAGGACCCGGTTGCTGTTCGCATTGTTCTTGTTTCTCGCCGGCTACACTTTGCCGGCCAGCGGCCAGACGGTGACAATTGCTCAGGACGGTACGGCGAAAGCTGCCGTAGTTGTCGCCGCGGATGCGTCCGAACCCGAAAATCACGCCGCGTCGGAATTGGCGGATTTTCTCCGGCAGATAACCGACGCCCAGTTCAAGATCGTACCCCCCCCTGCCGGCGACAAGTCACGGCTGCTCGTTGGACCAGGCGCCGCTAAGTTGGCTGTACCGGACTTTTCCACCGACGGATTGGGCGCAGACGGCATCATAATTCGCACCGTGGGAGACGACCTTATCTTGGCGGGAGGCAACCCTCGCGGCACACTCTATGCGGTTTATACTTTTCTCGAAGAGAATCTCGGCTGTCGATGGTGGTCTTCGCAGGCCAGCACGATACCGAGGAAGTCAACGCTTGAGATAGAAAAGCTGAACGTTCGCTACGTGCCGGTATTGGAATATCGCGAGCCCTTCTGGTTCGACGCCTTCGACGGCGACTGGGCCGTCCGCAACAAGTCCAACGGCAACAGCGAACGATTGGACGCCAGGCGAGGCGGCAAGCACACATACGAAGGGTTTGTACACACGTTTTATCCATTAATCCCGCCGGAGAAGTACTTCAAGGACCACCCGGAGTGGTTCAGCGAGATCAAGGGCAAACGTACGTACGAACGCGCGCAACTCTGCCTTACGAATGAACAGATGCGGCGGGAGCTGGTTGAGAACCTCAAAAAGAATTTGCGAAACAGGCCGGCCGCCACGATTGCGTCCGTTTCACAAAACGACTGGCATGGAAACTGTCAGTGTCCCAGGTGTGCGGCGATAGAGCAGGCCGAAGGCAGCCCCGCGGGACTTATGCTGCGATTTGTCAACGCCGTAGCCGAGGATATCGAAGCGGAGTTCCCAAACGTGGCTGTCAGCACCTTGGCGTATCAATACACCCGCAAGCCTCCGAAGATTACAAGGCCCAGGCATAACGTTATCGTGCGGCTGTGCAGCATCGAGTGCTCTTTCAGCACGCCTCTGAGCGACGAGCGCAACAAGGAGTTCCGCGACGATATTGTCGGCTGGTCGAAGATCTGCAACCGGCTCTACATCTGGGATTATACGACCAATTTCAGGCATCATATCATGCCGCACCCGAATCTGCGTGTCCTGGGGCCGAACGTGAAGTTCTTCGTGGACCACAGCGTCAAAGGCATCTTCGAGCAAGGCGCATACACCACGAACGGCGCCGAGATGGCCGAGCTTCGTGCCTGGGTACTGGCCAAGCTGCTTTGGGACCCGACGCGGGACGGGCAAGCACTGATTGACGAATTCATCGCGGGCTACTACGGCCCCGCCGGTCCGCACGTCAGAGACTATCTACAAACGACGCACGATGCCGTCGAGGCCGCCGGCGATCACCTTGGCTGCTTCTCACAACATACCGCGAAGTTTCTTTCCTTCGAGACGCTCAATAAGGGCTGGGCCCATCTCAAAGCCGCCGAGGCCGCCGTAGCCGACAACCCCGACCTGCGGTTCCGCGTTCAGGTCGCACAACTGCCGGTAATGTACACGTTCATGATGCGCTGGGATGAAATGCGAAAGGCGTGCGAATCGAGCGGCGGCAACTGGCCTATGCCCGAATCCATTCAGACCTGTTACGAACAGTTCAGGCAAGTCGCCGACAAAGACAACGTCACGCGCTTGAACGAAGGGCAAGTCGGCTTCGACGCCCTGGAAAAAGCACTCGAACAGGCGAAGAAATAACAACGCCGCAATTGCTTCGGGATGGGGCTGTCTCCTCTAATACCGGCAAAAGCCGGATTTGGGAGATTTTGACCGCACAGGTATCTGCACGGAAAGAAATCTGATTTTGTGCGCACATTTCGCCGGTGAAATAACACTATAATGACAGAAGCTTCCATTCGGCTTCGCTCAGAACAACGATATCGGCAGGTTCTTTGAAAGGTGAGCTTGTTGTGGATTTGAATTCAGAAACACAATTGGTTGAAGCCGCCCAAAATGGCCATTTGGAAAGCTTCGGCGCTCTCTACGAGCGTTATCACAGCCCGATGGTAGCGCTGGCTTATTCGATGCTGGCCGACAGAGACCTCGCAGAGGACGCGGCGCAGGAAGTCTTCGCCGCAGCATGTCGCGACATCGGGAGCTTGAAAAGTAAAGACAGATTCGCAGCCTGGCTGGCCGGTATCTGCCGGAATGTTTCCAGACAGATGCTCAGAGCCAACAAGCGACTTACCGCAGAGCACGCAGAGGCCGCCGAGAGTTCCACATTCAATGGTTTCTCTGCGATCTCGGCGGTCTCTGCGGTTAATCCTGGCGATGCACAAGATCGCAAGGAGGCGATTCGCCGG